>CAYZTZ010000021.1:3358-36886 GCA_964481255.1 uncultured Acidobacteriota bacterium
TCGGTCTGAGGCTCCCCGGCCCGGGCGCCTCCATATTCCGATGATGCGGGCGGGGCGACCGCCTCTTCGTCGCCCGGTTCGCGGATGACGGCCACAACGGTGTTGATCTGAATTGTTTTCCCTTCCGGGACAAGGATTTCGCTCAGTATTCCTCCGGCGGGAGACGGGATTTCCGAATCAACCTTGTCGGTGGATATCTCGAACAGCGGCTCGTCGCGGGCGACCGCGTCCCCCACCTTTTTGAGCCACTTGGTCAGGGTGCCTTCGAAAACGGATTCGCCCATCTGGGGCATCCTAACTTGAATCGCCATGGAATATCTAACCTCCCGCTCGTTTGGACCGACGTCCCGCCTTATCGAGTATGATCCAAAGCGCTCGCGTTGTACATAGACTCATCCGACAAGATTCCCTTCATCCCCGGCGGCGGCGCCTTCCGCCGGCCCGTCCTTCCCGATCCCCATGGGGGTTCCCTCAAAGGCGTCGAGCCGGCTGTTGAAGGTTGCCGCGTCGTCGGGCACCATGGTCCGGTTGAAAACGGGCCCGAATTCCCGAACGTATCTTTCTGCGACCTCGGCCAGATCGAAACGGCGCGAAAGCAATCTCTGCATCGATGTCACGCCCCTCCCCACGATCCCGCAGGGAACGATCAGATCGAAATAGGATAAATCGGTTTGGACGTTCAGGGCGAACCCATGGCGCGTGATCCACCGGCTTATATGGACCCCCAGGGCACCGATCTTTCCCCCCTTCGTCCACACGCCGGTGAAGCGGAGATCCCTCTCCGCCTGGATTCCATAAGCCGCAAGAAGGCGGATGAGCGATTCCTCAAGGTTCCGCATATAGGCATGAACGTCGCGCTCCCCGCCCTGGAGGGCCAACAGGGGGTAACCCACCAGCTGGCCCGGGCCATGGAATGTGACGTCGCCGCCGCGGTCTGTTTCCCAAAGGGCGATGCCGCGCGCCCTCAATTCGTCTTCGCGCACCAGCAGGTGGTTCCTGTCGGCGCGGCGGCCCAGAGTGATGGTCGGCGGATGCTCCAGGAGCAGGAGCGCGTCGGGGAGGAACCCGCGCTTCTTGCAGTCGCAGATCCGCATCTGCAGACGAAGAGCGTCCTCATAGGAGACGCGTCCCAGCCAGAGGGCGAAACAATTCTTGGGCGCTTTCAAGGGCCATTCAAATATGGATGGCGGCCCCGCCGTACAGGGCGTGCGCCGCCTCCATGATTCCCTCCGATACGGTTGGATGCGGGTGAATGAGATGGGACACGTCCGCGGCAGTGGCTTCGAGCCCGATCAGGGCGGCCCCTTCGGCGATCAGTTCGGTCACCTGCGGCCCGACCATATGCACGCCCAGGATCTGTTTGTGGCTCCTTTCACTGACCAGCTTTACAAAACCTTCGTTCTCCCCCAGGATCGAGGCTTTGCTGACCGCGGCGAAAGGGAATCTGGCCGTGAGGACATCGAAACCCCGTTCGCGCGCCGCCGTCTCGCTCAGGCCCACGCTGGCGACTTCCGGACGGCTGAAAGTGCAGCTGGGGACCAGATCATAGTTGATGGGCGCCGCCTTCCGTCCCGCGATGCATTCCATCGCCAGGATCCCCTCATGCGACGCCAGATGCGCCAAAGCCTGCGTCGGAACAACGTCGCCGACGGCGAAGACGCCCGGGACGCTGGTCCGCATGTACGGATCGACGGCAACATGGCCGCGCGACGTGCGGACGCCGAGCTCCTCCAGGCCCAGATCCTCGATGACCGGCCTGCGTCCCACGGCGATCAGAACCTTCTCCGCCGCCAGTTCCCTGGCTTCTCCGCCCCCGACGGTGACAACGGCCCGGACGGCGCCTTCGTGCTCCCGGATCTCCTCCACGCGCGCGTCGGTCACGAACTTGACGCGTTTTTTCGCCATCATGCGGCGCACCTCCTCCGATATTTCGGGGTCCTCGAGGGGAAGGATGCGCGGCAGCATTTCCACAACCGTGACCTCCGAACCGAAGCGGGCAAAGATTGAAGCGAACTCGACGCCGACGGCCCCCGACCCGATGATCAAAAGGGATTTCGGCACGCTTTCAAGATCCAGTATTTCCTTATTGGTCAGGATGGCATTTCCGTCCGCCTCGACCCCCGGAAGAAGCCTCGCTTCCGAGCCTGTGGCGAGGATGATGTTCTTGGCGCGGACCTCGGTGCCGGTTTCCCCTTCCACATGGACGACCCCGGACCCCGCCAGTTTGGCTCTTCCGCGCAGGACGTCGATTTTGTTTTTCTTCATCAGAAATTCCGTCCCCATGGACAGCTTTTTGACGATCCTGTCCTTGCGCGCCTTTACAAGGCGAAAATCCAGTTGAAGGTCGCGGAAGAGAATTCCGAATTCCTTCCCGGACAGGGCGCGCTCGTAAAGTTCCGCGTTCATCAGCAGGGCTTTGGTGGGGATGCAGCCCCAGTTCAGACAGGTCCCGCCGAGCCGGGAGTGCTTCTCGATGAGAACAACCTTCAGCCCGAGCTGGCTGCCTCGGATGGCGGCCACATAGCCGCCCGGG
Source organism: uncultured Acidobacteriota bacterium (assembly GCA_964481255.1). Classification (GTDB taxonomy): domain Bacteria; phylum Acidobacteriota; class UBA6911; order UBA6911; family UBA6911; genus UBA6911. The sequence continues at coordinate 5,892 of CAYZTZ010000021.1, forward strand.
CCGCTGCCGATGACGGCAACGTCGTATAGAAGCGGTTCTGTGCTCAAATTCACCCCTCCGGAATCGGGACCGTGTCCCGCAAAATGGAAACGCACGCCGGTTCGGAACCCTCGGAACGGATCGGTGCAGATGTTCTTTGCCGGCTGACCAAGGGAATCGCCCCGGCCTTCAGGGGGCCGAGCGGGTCGGCCGGAGAATCTCTCCTTCAGCCCAGGAGTTGCTCCATCCGATACAGCATGCCTTCCCGGGTGTACGCGGCCAGTTCCACAATCCCCGTGTCCATGCGGATCGCGTCCTCGGGGCAGGCTTCCACGCAGAATCCGCAGAAGACGCAGACTCCGAGGTCGATGTCGAATATCTTCGGCATCTTTTCGATGTTCGGGTCCGGGTTCTCTTCAGCCACGATATAGATGCAATGCGCAGGACAGACTGTTTCGCACATCATGCACGCGACGCATCTCGGCGAGCCGTCCAGCCGCCGGGTCAAGCGGTGGCGTGTGCGCAACCGCGGAGCGAACGGGCGCCGCTCCTCCGGGTATTCGATGGTTACGGTGCCGCCTTTACCGACCTTGAATCCCAGGCCGCGCATCACATGACGGGGAAAATTGACCAGGAAGTGCCGCGCGGTGAGCGCGAGCCCGCGGGCCACTTCAGTCAGGTAAAGTTTCTCAAGGAGGCTGAGAGGCTTTTGATTCATCGGCAGGCCTGAAATCTCAAGTTGACGCTCCGCGGATCCGCCGGCCGGGCGGATCAATTGACCGTCGGCGACGCCGCCGGCTCCTCCATGCTCCGCCGCAGAAGGTCGCAGTGACCGTATTCCTGGGCGGCGAACTGGAGCAGGATCTGTTTGCCCTGCGTCTCGGAGAATTTATCCGCGTACTGTTTGAAAAAATCGGCCGTCTTGCGGTTCAAATCCAGTGCCAGTTCCGTCGACGCCTTTCGATCCAGCCGCAATTCCCCGGTTCTTTCGTATCTGGAGACATCCGGGACCAATTCCTCCAGCTCGCAGGGATCGAAATGAAGGAAGATGGGGGCGTACTCCAGGTCCTTTTCCTGGTGCACGATCTCTTCCAGTTGGGCGTTCAGTGCGGCGATATGCGCTTCTTCATCCTGACAAAGCCGAGCGAAGACTTCCTTCCCTTCGGGATCCTGATTGCGGCGGGAAACGTCCCTGTAGAATTCCAGACACCGCTTCTCCATGCCCAGGGCCATCTTCACGGCGTCCCGCGCAAAAATCCGCTCCGTGTCGTGCTTGCGCGCCGCGCCGACCGGCCGGTGCTCCCGGCAGTCCTCGCAGATACCATAGGTCTGGAAACGATGGTGGATCGGCTTGAAGTGATACCTTTCAATGATCTGGTTCTGAATCCTCTCCAGCTCCGGGCATACAAATTCGATCGCCTTGTGGCACTCCATGCAGACGATGTGATGATGATTAGGATGATGAAGACTGTGCTCAAACCGCGTCAATCCGTCGCCCAGAACCACCTCCCGCGCGATACCGCACGCCGTGAGGGACTTCAAAGTGCGAAACACCGTCACGATCCCGACCTTCTTGTCGCGCTTTTTGACAAGCGCGTAGATGTCCTCGACGCTGAGGTGTCCTTCCGCGCTCAGAAATGTCTCCAGGATGAGATCCTTCTGATAGGTCTTTTTGAGCCCGTTCTGGCGCAAGTAGGAATGAAATAAATCCGTTTCTTCCTTCAATTTTCGTGTAGACATTCCATCACTCCAACGGTTTCGGACAGTGTCTTATCATCATACTCATTCCTTCGGCAATCTTCAATAAGGACCGAACGCCTCCGTTTTCCAGGATGCGCCCGCGCGGACCGTCCCCGGGCAGGCCCCGAACCACCGAAGGCTCATACGGGCCCGGGGCGCGCTTCACCCCGACCGGCGTGCTTCGCCGCAAAGGTGTAACTGATCCGGTGGCGCTCGCTCTGTACAATGCTGAATCCGCGGGACGAGAGCATCCCGACCAGTTTCTCCTCGGTGAAAAATCCGAACCGGATGAACCGCTCGAGAAAAAATGCCATCCCCGCGGATCGCGAGGGGCGGATCGTGGTTTGGACGCAGAGCAGGCCTTCCCGGGCTAGAACGCGCCCGATTTCCTCGAGCGCCCTGTCCGGCCGGTCAAACAAGTGGAGCGCCCCGCAGCAGTTCACATAATCGAACGACGCGTCGGCGAAGGGCAGGCCGAAAGCCGTCGCCCGGACGAGCAGCATGTTTCGAATGCCGTCGCGCATCATCAGTCGCCGCGCCTGCTTCAGCATGGGCCAGGAGAGGTCCAGTCCGACGACGGTCTCGAAGCCGCGACGCGCCAGGGGCCTCGTGAAAATCCCGGTCCCGCACGCCAGATCCAGGACCCTTTCCGCCGCCCGGCCTTCTCCCATGCGCAAAACCGTCCGCATCTCCTCCTCAAAGGAGCGGGAACTGGCCAGAAAATAGCCGATCCTTCGCCAGACCTTTTCATAAACGGACGCGACGGCCGGGGTCTGCATCAGCCTCTGGAAAGGGGTGATGACCTCGCCGGGGTCGTCCCCGAGCATGTCCAGGATCCCCTCGCGGATCGGATGCAGCTTTCCGCAGGAGGAGCAGCGGACCCCGCCTGTTTCGGATCGCAGGCCGGATCCCAGGCAGACGGGACATCGCATGCAGGGCAGGATTCTGGAAAGCATAAGTCCCGTTCAGGGAAACGCGGTGAGGATTTCCGGGCCGTCGTCCGTCACGGCAACGGTGTGCTCAAAATGCGCGGACAGTTTTCCGTCCGCGGTGACCACGGTCCATCCGTCCGAAAGAACCTGAACCCCCTCCGTCCCCATGTTCACCATGGGTTCAATCGCGAGGACAAGACCCGGCCCCAGCCGGATACCCCTTTCCTGCGCGACATAATTCAATACCATCGGCTCTTCATGCATCTGCCGGCCGATTCCGTGCCCTCCAAATTCCCTGACGACGGAAAAGCCGTGGGACTCGGCGTGCGTCTGAATGGCGCGCGAAAGATCGGACAGATGCCTTCCCGGCACCATCTGCTCGATTCCGAGATACAGGCATTCCTCCGTGACCCGGAGAAGCTTTTCCGTCTCGGGCGGGATGCGGCCGATGGGAACCGTGACGGCGGCGTCGCCGTAGTACCCTTTGTAGAAAACGCCGAAGTCCAGCCCCACGATGTCCCCCTCCTTCAATTCGACGTTTCCCGGGATCCCGTGGACGACCTGCTGGTTGACGGAGGTGCACAGCGCCCGGGGATAGCCGCGATACCCTTTGAATGCGCTCTGGGCGCCATGGCGCGCCGCCCGCTCCTCCGCGCGCCGGTCCAGTTCCGCCGTCAGGACGCCTGCCTTGCAGCAGTCCCGCAGCTCCTCGAGGACCTCGGCGACGATGCGCCCGGCGTCGCGCATAATCCCGATCTCACGCTTCGATTTCCGATGGATCATGGTTTCACCGGAGCCTCGCCGCTCCCCGCTCCGGGAGAAGGATGCTGCAACGAGGGCGCCCTAGCGGTCCAGCTCGCCTGCGATCATGTTGATGGAACCGAACGTGGCCACGATATCCGCGACCATGTAACCTTCCAGCATCGTGTGCAGGCCGGCCATGGCGAAAAAGCAGGGCGGTCTCACCCGAACGCGATACGGCCTGTCCTTCCCATCGCTGGCGACAAAAAATCCCAGCTCCCCGTTGGCGGCTTCCACGGCGAAATAGGTGTCGCCCGGCGGGGGACAGATTCCGTGGCCGTTCATGATAAGCTTGAAATGGTTCATCAATCCCTCGATGTTTCCGTAGGTATCCCCCTTGTTGGGCAGAACCACGCGTTTGTCCTGCGCCATAACGCGCATGTGAAAAGGCCTCTCCGTGCCTCCCAGCGTCGGTTCCACGCCGCTGACGACGCCCACAAGGCCGGCGGTCTCGCCCATCTTGGCCTTGTCCACCAGTTCGTGGGGTTCCATCGCGTTGCCCTGCGCCCCGACATGCACCGGACCGTCGGGAATCTCTTTCATGGCCTGGCGGATGATGCGGATGCTCTGCCTCATTTCTTCCATGCGCACGAGGTACCGGTCGTAGTTGTCGCCCCGTTCCCCCAAAGGAACCTCGAAATCCATCCGGTCATATGCGAAGTAGGGGAACGCCTTGCGCACGTCGAAATTGATGCCCGACGCCCGCGCCAGGGGGCCGGTAATGGAGTAGGCGATCGCGTTTTCCTTCGTCAGGATCCCCACATCGCGGGTCCTGTCGACAAAGATCCTGTTGCGCGTAAGAAGCTTATCGACCTCCGCAATCTCCTTTTCCGTTTTCGCCAGCGCCGCTTCAAGGCGCGAATCCAGGCCGTCGGGCAGATCCCCCTTGACGCCGCCGATGCGGCCGTAGGAAATCGTGAGGCGGGCCCCCGTGACCTCCTCGATGATTTCGTAAAGGTATTCCCTGGCTTTCATCAGATAGAGAAAAGCGGTCATGGCGCCGAGCTCCATCGCCGACGCCGCGATGCATGTCAGGTGGTCCGTTATCCTGGATATCTCCCCCAGGATCACCCGTATATATTTGCAGCGTTCCGTGATTTCGATCCCCAGGAGCTTCTCGACGGCCGCGCAATAGCCGAAGTTGTTTATCAGCGGGGAGACGTAGTTGAGGCGGTCCGTGTAGGGAATCGCCTGCGTCCAGGTCGAGTTTTCGCAGCTCTTCTCGAACGCGCGGTGCAGATAGCCGATCTCCGCTTCCACCCTGACGACCTTTTCCCCTTCGAGTTCCGTGATCAGGCGGATGACGCCGTGCATGGCGGGGTGCGAAGGACCGATATTCAGCAGCATGCTCCGGGTTTCCCTGTTGTCGGACGAGGAGATCATGGTTCCCTCTAGAGTTCCTGTTTCTGGTTTTCAATCTTCGTCTGAAGCTTCATAAGGCCGTCCAGAACGGCTTCCGGACGCGTCGGGCATCCCGGGATGTAAATGTCGACGGGGAGGATCGTGTCGATCCCCTGCACCGTCGCGTAGTTGTCGTAAAACCCCCCCGTGCAGGTGCACACTCCGAAGGCCACCACCCACTTCGGCTCGCACATCTGGTCATAGACGCGCCGCAGAAGGGGGGCGATCTTGTGGCTGATCGTCCCTACCACCAGCAGGACATCCGCCTGTCGCGGCGAAAAGCGCGGCAGTCCGGCTCCGAAGCGGTCCATATCGTAGTGCCCCGCAGCCGCGGACATGTACTCCATGCCGCAGCACGCGGTCACGAAGGGGTAAACAAAAATCGAATACTTGCGCGCCCAGGCGACCGCGCGCTCCAGTTTTGTGGTCAGGAAGCCCGTTCCCTCCTCGAATTCGATGGCCATGTCGCGTCTCCCTCGGGGATGCGTCCCTAATCCTCAATATATCCAAATCGCGGCCGCGGGGTACACAGGAATCGGTCCCGGCCCGCAACCGCCGCTCCGGCGGACGGGTTCGGCCTTCAAGGTTCTTCCACTTCCACCTCCACAAAATCGACCCGCCCGCGCAGGCTTTCGGGCCTCTTTCTTAACTTCAGTCCCACGCGATGCACCGGAAATTCCCCCAGCAGGGCGCGCGCGATCCTGTAGGCCAGTGTTTCCAGCAGACGGTATTCGCAAGCCTCGGAGACGCGACGCGCCGTCTCCAGAACCCGGCAGTAGTCGATGGAGTTTTCAAGGGCATCGGTCGCCGCGGCCGCTTCGAAGTCCATCCATAGCGTGAGGTCCGCTTCGCACTCCTGACTCGTCCCCCTTTCTTCAGGAGTCACGCCGATGCGCGTGTGGAGTTTCACGCCGGCGAGCCGGATCCGATCCCCTGCCGTCTTTGTCGCCACGATGCACCACTGATAGACGCCGGTTACCCGCTTCGGACGCGTCCCCGATCCCGCACGGACATTTTCGCGGCCTCGCGCCGGCGAAGAGCTGGACCTCGCTCGCGTCCCCTGGGCTGATCCAGTCCGCACTGCTTCGTTGCCGCCGTGCCTCCCGGGGAGCCTTGAGAAGCCGCCGCGCGAAGAGCGTCCTCTTCCCGCTCCTTTGCATCGTCTGCGCCCCGGAGGCGCCGCGTACTCCCACGCGCGGCGAGCATCACCGCGGGCGCTCCAAAAAGTGCGGCCAAGGACCCGTTCAGGGTATTGAAATTCCATGCTAAAATCAAGCTGGTCCCCCTTTGCAGGAGGAGGCCGACCTGCTAGGCAAGCGGAAGATCCACGCGCCGAAACGGCGCACGGAGGGAGGCACTCAATGTCCAGGCCAAGACTTCCTTCCACCAGTTCCCTGGCTCAACTGGCTGATCTGGTAAAAACGTCCGGATTGCGCCTGACTCCCGCCCTCAAGGAATTCGACCCCGCGGTCCGGCAACTCGCTGAAAACCGGTCTCCTTCAATAAGCGAAGCGGCGGACGCCCCGCCGGCAAACGACGCGGAAGCTTTTCTTCGAGCCATGGACGGCGTGCAGCGTGCCGCATGGAAGCACGATCCGTGTCCCCTTTCCAGGCCGCCTGCGGCGCGCGATGAGGACCCGGAACTCGCGGCCCGGCGCCTCATGGAGCAGGCCGTCAACGGAGAAACTCCGATCGCCTCTCCGGATCACCCGGAGTATATCGAGGGCTGGATCGGGGTCGCCGGAAGGCGGTACCTGCCCAAACTGAGGAACGGCCTCTACTCGATTCAGGGGCAGGTGGATCTCCATGGATTAAACCGAGACGAGGCTCGGAGGCTTGTGGAGGATTACATCGTCCGCATGTCGCGCTATCGCTCCTGCTGCATCAAGATCATTCACGGCCGCGGCATCAACTCCCCCACGGACAGAGCCACGCTTAAGGAAAGCCTGCAGCGCCTCCTTTCCACGCGGAGAATGTCACGCTATGTGGTGGCGTACGCTTCCGCCCCGTTCCGGGACGGAGGCGTGGGTGCGGTTTATGTGCTGCTTCGCAGGTCGTGAGCGCCGTGGCCGCCGCGGCCGCAACAGACGTCCTTCCTCCTACTCCTACCGCCGGCGACGGGCCGCCCGGGGCGGTTCCTTTTTCGCGCTGCGAAGAATTCTGGCTATTGAAGGCGGGACGTCCTTTTTGAGATGTTCGAATATCCTCTCGACGGCCCCGGGCCGGCGGGCCGCGATATCGGCCAGGGTCCTGCAGGCGAGGATGCGGACGATCCGGTTGGCGTCGTCCAGACGAGGCACGAGATCTTTCAGAATTCCTTCCAGCTCTGCCGGAAATCTCGAGCCCAGTCTCCCGAGGGTATACACGAGGTGCCAGCGCACGCGGGCGGAATCGTCGGGCAACGCCTCCCTGAGCCGCGCGAGAATTCTCCCGAGACGCGCGGGGTGCGATTCGGAGAGTCTGGCCAGCGCCGCCGCCGCCCTGCCCCGGACCGCCAGGTCTTTGTCTCCCAGCATCCTCACGAGCTCGTCCAGACGACGCGGATGCTGGACGACGGTGCGCACGGCCTCCGACATGCGCAATATGGATAACGGAACAAAGTCCTTCGCCCGGCTGCGGTTCGCGCGTCGATGCGTTCTCGGCTCATTCATCATTCGTCGTCCCTCAAGCGCTTCGTTGCGAAAGCAGTATGACGCGATGCGGGGTGCATGTCAATTACCGCTGCCGTGGGAAATTTCAGGGCGCGGGGACTGTTTCCGCATCGGAGGCAGCAACCCGCTGCGCGAATGAAAGCGCATGCTGCGGCTCGATGAAGAATACGCGGTTTGCCCTCTGGCGGCACCCGCGGGCGGTGGCGTATGATGCAGGGGAGCGCAAAGGCGCGCCACTTCCCATGGGCCCTGATAACCGACGCAGCGGCGGCCGCCCGGCGCGACGGACTTCCGGAGGTCGACCGTGAGAATTGGAATCACCTGCTATCCGACTTATGGAGGCAGCGGGATCGTGGCCGCCGAACTGGGGAAGGAGTTGGCCGAGCGGGGACACGAGATTCATTTCATCAGCTACGCGATTCCCATCCGTCTCGAAAAGGATGTCCCCAATATTCACTTCCATGAAGTGGAGGTCACGACCTATCCGCTCTTCGATCACCCCCCTTACGCACTGGCGCTGGCGACCAGGATGGCGGAGGTCGCCGAATCCCATCATCTCGACCTGCTGCACTGTCACTACGCGATCCCCCATTCCATCAGCGCCTTTCTTGCGAAATGCATGCTCGCACCGCGCAGGCTTCCCGTCGTGACGACGCTGCACGGCACCGACATCACGCTCGTCGGCTCGGACCGCTCCTATCTGCCGATCACGCGCTTTTCCATCGACCAGTCGGACGGCGTGACGGCCGTGTCCCGCTATCTTCGGGAAGCCACCGAGCGCGTCATCGGCACCAGCCGCAGGATCGAGGTCATCTACAACTTCGTGAATTGCGACAAGTACAAACCATCCGCGAACCGCGACCTCCGAAGCCGCTTCGCGGGAGAGAAGGAAAAGATCCTGATCCATGTCTCCAACTTCCGCGCGGTCAAGCGCCCGACCGACGTCGTCGAGATATTCGCCCGCGTGCAACGGCAGATCCCCGCGTCACTCGTGATGGTCGGGGACGGTCCCGAGCGCAGCAACGCGGAATGGAGGGCCCGCGATTACGGGCTCGACGAGAAAGTTCATTTTGTCGGCAAGCAGGAGAATATCGAGGAATTCATCGGCGTCTCCGACCTTCTGCTCCTGCCCAGCGACAACGAATCGTTCGGACTGGCGGCGCTGGAAGCGATGGCCTGCGAAGTACCGGTAGTGGCCTCGCGAGTCGGCGGTATCCCCGAAGTAATCACCGACGGGGTCGAAGGGTTTCTCGCCGAGCCCGGAGACTTGGGAACCATGGCGGAGAGGGCGTTAGCTGTTCTGGCAGAGGATTCGTTCCGCAGGGAAATGGGCAGGCGCGCGAGGCAAAGCGCGCATGCCCGTTTCTGCGCTACCAAGATTATCCCTTCCTATGAAAACTTTTACCGGCAGGTATTGGAGGGGCGCTCCTAGAAGTCCGCGCCCGGGATCCAGGGAGGCCCGGGCCCCATCCGCACTATCATGAAGCGCTTTCCGTTCAGGGGGCGCGTCCTCTTGAGCGAGGCACCGGGCAGGCAGGTTCCACTGCCCAAAAAACAGGGGGCGGATTTAAGGAACGCCTATCACCATAAAGCCGGGCTTCTTGGGAACGAGCCCCTTGCGCCCGCGACTGCGACCTTCCACATCACTCGAGCCGGACGCTGACATCGCGGCGAAGCTCGAAAGTGAGCTTGTGTTCGGCCTCCAGCCGCACTTCTTTCCCGCGGGTCGCGACGACGGTCGCTCCCCCCGCTCCTGCGCCGACCGCCGCTCCGATCGCGGCTCCCTTGCCTCCCCCGGCGATCGCGCCGATCACGGCCCCGAGGCCCGCGCCGACGCCGACCTTGGTCGCATCCTGCTTTTTGGTGGACTCGGCTTCAAAAACAATGCTTCCGGTCTGAAGAGGATAGGACTGATTTCCTATCGAGAGCTGCGTCAACTCGAGAGTCATCGTCGCGCGGCCCTCCACGCGGCCGGAACGCTCCACATGCGCCAACTTGCCTTCAACGGGGCTTCCCCTCGGCGCGAGGACCTTCCCGTCCACCACGACATCCTGGTCGACAATGGCACGGAACGTGTCGCCCGTCTTGTTCACGCTCGAATCCAGGGGGGCGTCAAGCCGCACACGGAGGCTTGATCCGGCGGGGATGACGGCGAATCTGGGTTCGGGCGGCCTTGCTTCCACGGGCTGCGCCGGGGGAGCGGCCGCCGCTGGAGCGACCTGGCTCGGCTGGGCCGTGTCGGCGATCGGCGCGGGCGCCGGCGCAGCGGCCTTCCGGACCGGCTGCTGCGCCGTTGCGGCGGTCCTCTTGGCCGGCGGCGGCGCCGGCTCGGGCGCCGGAGCCGGTTGAACCGCTGTCTCGGCGGCGGCTGTCGCCTGTTGCGCCGTCGATGCTTCAGGCGCTGCGGATTGGGCTTCCTGAGTCGCGGGCGCCTGTGCCTCTTCCTGCTTGGTCGCCTTGCTGCACCCGGCGGCAGTCATCAGCATAATCCCAAGTAATACATATCCAAAACGTGACATCGCATCGTCTCCTATATAATCTTTTGGATGCTTGAATATCCTTCGTGTTCCATTATACACCCCGCCCCTGCAAAATCCTGGGAAATGAAGCGCAGGCAATATGGGCAACACCCGGGGCGCCGGATCGCCGCCCCCGTCCCTCAAGTCATGCCTTTTGAAAATCAGCGCCCGAAACGGCGACGGATGTCCGGCCAGAACTCTGTGACGACGTTCTTGGCGGCGTCGATTCCAAGCCAGATCGCGCTGGAATACACGTATTGGGAAAATCTCTGATCCGCCTGCGGACGCCACTCCCCTGAAATGCAGGCGGCGCCCACGATTCCGGCGAACCTGGAATAGGCCGGCCGGATGCCGCCCGAGTCCTTGTGCGCCACGAACGCCTGACCGGCGGCGTGAAGGCTCCTTGGCCAGAAACCGGATCGGTTCGATGCGAAGTATCGCGGATCCTCATGCAGAAGGATCCCCAGGCCCGAATAGATCGAGTTCTTGATCGCGCGGCGTCCGATATGCAGGCCCAGACGCTTGCCGTAACCCTCGATTCCCTGGCCCCATTCCGGCACCTCATCGCTTGCCTGGCTGATGCCGGCGCCGGCGGCGGAATAGGCAAACGCCCACGGCCCATAGGTCTTTTGAATATAAAAATGCAACTTCTCCTTGTCGGTCAGGGGCTGCTGCCGGCCGTCCTCCCCGTAACCATCCGCCAAAAAGACCATGAGCGTCCAAAAGCCCGCGTGGATAAATGCTCTGAAAGCGGCCTGCATTCTAAACCCACCCTCCGCGATTCCATGCGAAAATCAGGGGCGCGCCCGGCGCACGCCGTCAGCAGACTACCACACGCCGCCGGATCTGTGTTAGTCTGCGTTTTTAATTTGCGGTGCCTGCGCAGGCCCAATGCCGCGGCAGGCCGCAGGAGGATCCTCCCGGCTCGTTTCAACAATGATGGCATCCGAAAATACAGGCGCCGCTTTGCGGAGCCGCTACCTTCCATGGGTCCTGCTGCTGTTTGTCGGCAGCGGCTGCGCCGCGCTCATTTATGAAATCGTGTGGTTTCAGCTGCTGGAGCTCGTCATAGGGTCTTCCGGCGTCTCCCTGGGAGTCTTGCTGGCCACATTCATGAGCGGAATGTTTCTGGGGAGCCTGGCTCTTGCGCGCGTGATATCGCCGCGCGTCCATCCCCTGCGCGTTTACGCCTGGCTGGAACTGGGCACAGGGCTGCTCGCGCTGCTTGTCCTTTTCGGGATGCCCCACCTGGCGCGGTTATACGAGCACCTCTGGGGCCATGGCGTCGGGGCCCGCGCGCTCGTGGCCGCCGTCTGTCTCCTCCCGCCCACCCTCCTGATGGGAGCCACGCTTCCGGCGGCGGCGCGATTCGCGCAGTCCGTCCGCGAAGGCGTTTCCTGGATGGGCCTCTTTTACGGCGGAAACATCGCCGGTTCCGTGGCGGGCTGCTTCCTGGCAGGCTTTTTCCTGCTGCGCGTATTCGACATGCCGACGGCGACCTGGACGGCGGCCGTTGTCAACTTGACAATCGCCGCCATCGCCTTCTTCATCGGTGCAAAGACATCCGGCGCGTCTGTCTCCGCTCAAGCGGCCGGCGATCCCGAGACCGGCCTCCGCGGATCCCGGCTGGTGTACCTCGCGATCGCGATATCCGGGCTGTGCGCCCTCGGCGCGGAAGTCGTATGGACGCGCCTGCTGTCCCTGCTGATGGGGGGCACCGTCTATTCCTTTGCCGTCATCCTCGGAATATTTCTGTTCGGAATGGGGATCGGAAGCGGAGCCGGCGCCCTCCTGACGCGCGCCGCCGTCAATCCAAGGACTGCGCTGGGCGCCTGTCAAATGCTTCTCGCCGGCGCCATCGCCTGGGCCGCCTTTATCCTTTCGAAATCGCTCCCGTATTGGCCGATCAATCCGGCGCTATATACGAGCGACCGCGGGTTCTGGTTTCTCCTGCAGCTGGATATCCTGCGTGCCGCATGGACGATTTTGCCCGCCGGCATTCTTTTCGGAGCAAGTTTTCCCCTTGCCATCGCGGCCGTCGCCTCCCCCGGCCGGGACTCGGGACGGATAGTAGGCTCCGTCTACGCCGCCAACACCATGGGCGCCGTTCTCGGATCCCTGGCTTATAGCCTTCTTGTGGTGCCCCGGTTGGGAACGCAATGGGCCCAGCGGTCTCTGATCCTGCTGGCCGCGGCTTCGGGCCTTATGGCCCTGGCGTCCTCGCCGTCATGGAAATCTTCCCAGGGAAAAACGGAGCCGGCTTCGAGGCTGCTTCCTTCGTTTTCAAATCTGGCGGCCCTGACCGCCTGTCTTCTTATCGTGGCCCTCCTTGCCGACGCGGTCGCGGCGGTTCCATGGGTCATGATCGCATGGGGGCGATTTTCGGCCGCCTACATGGCCGAGTCGGCGCCGGATCCCGTGCCCGGGGACGCGGAGCTTCAGGGAGACAGAAGCCCGTCGCGATGGTATTGCGTCTATGTGGGCGAGGGCATGAACGCCTCGATCGCCGTCACGCGAAACTCATCGGGCTCCCGTTTCTTTCACGGCGCCGGAAAGGTCCAGGCTTCCACCGAGCCGCAGGATATGCGTCTGCAGCGCATGCTCGGCCATCTATCCGCTTTGACCTGCCGGGACCCGGAAACGGTGAAAGACGTCCTGGTGATCGCCTGCGGGGCGGGCGTGACGGCGGGATCTTTCGTGCTTTATCCCGGTGTCCAAAACATCGTCATCTGCGATATCGAGCCGCTCGTGCCCAAAGTGGTCGCGCCGATGTTCGGCAGGGAGAACTATCATGTGGTGGATGGGATCGACCGGCAGAATCCGCTATGGGTCAACGGAAAAAAGGTAACCGTCGTCTATGACGACGGCCGCCACTATGTCCGCACCCTGCCACGGGAAGTCCGCTTCGACGTGATCACCTCCGATCCCGTCGATCCGTGGGTCAAGGGGAGCGCCGCTCTCAACACTGTCGAGTTCTATGAGATGTGCAGAAGCCGTCTGAGGCCGGGCGGCGTGATGAGCCTTTGGGTGCCGATGTATGAAAGCAGCTTCGCCTCTTCCAAAAGCATGATCGGCACTTTTTTCAAGGTCTTCCAGGACGGCATGCTTTTCAGCAACGACCGGCATCGGGAAGGATACGACGGGGTTCTCATCGGCCATCCGCAGCCGCCCCGCATCCATATCGACCGATTGGAGCAGCTTCTGGACCGGCCCGAGTATCAGGCGGCGAAGCGGTCTCTGATGGAAGTCGGATTCGGCACAAGTCTCGAAGACCCCGTCGACCGGGGCGCGGCCGTCGGTCTCCTCGCCACCTATGCCGGCCGGGCCCCGGATCTGCGCGGCTGGCTGGAAAACGCTGCGATCAACCGCGACCGGAATCTGCGCCTGCAGTATCTGGCGGGAATGCATCTGAATGATTATATTGGGACAAGAATCCTTCAAAGCATATTGTCGTCGTACCGTTTCCCGCGAGACGTTTTTATCGGTTCCGACGAGCGTGTCCGGATGCTTGAGGAGGCCCTGTTTTTTCAGGGCCGCCGCGAGAATTGAAAAAGACCGCCCCGCGAACCTGTCGGTTTCCCATGCGCGACTCTGACGACCTGGCGGCAAAACCTCTGGAGCGGTTGAGGCGCGACCTTCTTGAGGGGAAACAGCCCGCTTCCGGGAAGCTTCTGCGCGAGCTGGAAAGGGATCCGCGAAAGGGCGCCAGGCGACTGGCGCTCCTGTTGCGCAGGCGCGAGGCATCGCGGCGCGCCGAAAGCCTCCGGCTGCGCGACATGTTCCGTTTCGAACGGGAGCTCTGGGACCGCGGAGTGAGCCTGATCGCGGGCGTGGACGAGGCCGGCATGGCGCCCCTGGCGGGGCCTGTGGTGGCCGCCGCGGTCATCCTGCCCCGAGGATTCAGGCTTCCGGGATTGAATGATTCGAAGAGGATCGCCGGCGAGCGCCGCCGCGAGGAACTGGCGCTCCGAATCAAGCGCGATGCGGTCTGCTGGTCCGTGGGTCAGGCGGAAGTGGAGGAGATCGATCGGCTCAACATCTATCATGCCGGGCTCCTGGCCATGCGGCGCGCCGTCGAGGGCCTGGCCCTGCGTCCGGAGTATATCCTGGTCGACGCCCGCACGATTCCCCACTTGGGCTTGCCCCAAAGAGGAATCATTCGCGGCGACGCGCTGTCGGCCAGCATTGCGGCCGCCTCGCTTATCGCCAAGACTTCCCGCGACGCGCAGATGATCGCGATGGATGCGCTTTATCCCGGCTATGGTTTCGCGTCCCATAAGGGCTATCCCACCCCGGCTCATTTAAGGGCGCTTCGGCAACACGGCCCGCTTCCCGTCCACCGCAGGACATTCGGCCCGGTCCGCCGGGCTTCGTGCCTCGAGCCCAGGCAGGTAGAGCTGTTTTCCCCAAACGATGATTCCGATGACCGGGAGACATAAGGGAACGGGGTTCGCCCGCTATAGCGCGGGTGATGATTCGGGGAGCCAAGGGCTGCGTGCAATCCGGGAGCCGCTTCGGCCAAGTTCATGCACTTGCCGCACCGGCCGCGGCATGGTGTTCCGGGACCGGCGGCCGGTCCCGGAACCGGGAAATCGTTTTGTTACGGCCGCAGGACCGCCTTGAGGGTTTTCCCTTTTTCGGAGTCCTCGGCGGCCTCGTTGATCTGCTCGAGGGAATAGAACTTGAGCAGGCGGTCAAACGGGAAGCGCCCCTGTTTGTAGAGCTCGATCAGTTGCGGGATGAAGAGGTCGGAGACGCTGTCGCCTTCCACGATGCCCCGGATAGTGCGCCCGTCCAGGATCGTCTGCATATCCAGGTTCGCCTCGACGCCGACCGGCGCCACGCCGATTAACCCGCACGTGCCTCCCATCATGAGCGAATCGACGGCTTGCCGGAAGACCTTGGGAATACCCGTGCATTCCAGGGTGAACTCGATGCCGCCTCCGGTCAGCTTCCGGATTTCTTCGACCGCGTCGGCCTTCCCGGAATCGATGATGTGCGTCGCCCCGAACTGCCCGGCGAGCTTGAGCCTTTCTTCCACGACGTCGATCCCGACGATCAGGGTGCAGCCGCTCGCGACCGCCGCCATGACGGCGCTCAGCCCGACCGAACCCATGCCGAAGACGGCAATGGAGGAGCCGGGTTTGGCTTTGAGCGTGTTGATGACCCCGCCCGCCCCTGTCTGGATGCCGCAGCCCATGGGGCTGAGTATCTCGAGATTGACATCCGACGGGACCTTGATCACATTCCGCTCATTGACCAGGGCATGCGTCGCAAACGTCGATTGGCCGAAGAACGAGCCGTAGACTGTCTGGCCGTCCTTTTTCATGGTCGCGGACCCGTCCGGGCGCCTTCCGCCGAAATTCAGACGCCGGAACTCCGCGCACCAGGCGGGCGTCCCCTTTTTGCAGGCCGGACAGACGCCGCAGGACATGTAGCTTGTCGTCACATGGTCCCCGGGCTTGACCTTTTGGACCTGGGATCCCGTCTTTTCCACCACGCCCGCCCCTTCGTGTCCGAAAACTCCGGGCAGGGGTATCGGCAGGAACTGCATGCGTGCGACCAGATCCGTGTGGCACAGCCCGGTGCTCACGATCCGCACAAGCACCTCGTCGGGCCTGGGCTCGTCCAGTTCGACTTCCTCAATGACGAAAGGTCCTCCCTTTTCGCGGACCACCGCTGCCTTGATTTTCATGGCAAACCTCCCTCTGATGATTGGTATCCTCGACGCATCTCTCCCAAAGAATGCAGGATTGCAAAATGCCGCGCCGCTGCGGCGCCTTTACTTATAGGCCATTCGGGACTGCGAGACAAGCACATTTGCTCGCAGCAACGGGCCCGACTCCGCATCCTTCAGCGTATCCCTCGCCGGGGGCGCCCCCCTCGCCTTCAAGGCGAGGGTTGACACGTACGCGCATTGTTGGACATTGACTCGCGCAAAAGGCGGGATAAACTAATCCGGTTAACGGCACGATGGTTTCCGCGGATGTCGCCATCCGCGCGGATTGAGAGAGGTGAAATGAAGATCCGATATAGGACACGATGGGCCCGGGCGGTGCTCCTGGGTTGCCTCACGATCGGCGGACTCGGAGCCGGAGCGAATGCGGAGGATGTCGTCCTGCCCGGCCTGCCGCGCATTACCGTCGAGGAGTTGAAGCAGCTGATCGATAAAAACGCGGATGTCGTCGTCGTGGATGTGCGCGACAGCGGCAGTTACGAGGCCGGGCACATCAAGGGGGCGGTCAACATCTATTATGATCCCACGGCCGACCCGATGAACCGCCAGATGATGCTGATGGCGCTCCCCATGGACAAGCTGATCGTGACGTACTGCGACTGCACGGACGACGCAAGCAGCGCCAACATCGCGCAGGAGTTGTACAACCTGGGATATGATCGGGATAAGATCAAGATTCTGAGCGGAGGCTCCCTGCGCTGGGCGGAGATGAAATATCCGATGGTGGGCAAGCCATGATGCCCGATGGCGCCGCCGCCTTCATGCCCGCATCCTGATTTACGATGGACGACCCCTCTGCGTCGTCCATCGTAAATCGCTTCCCGCAAATTCCTAGACTCCCCAGCCCACGCCGGCGCGGGAGACCGACGCTCCGGAAACGTCGACGATGGCGGCGCCGCCGTCCACCATCAGCACCGCTCCGGTGATGAAGGACGCGTCGTCGCTCGCAAGGAAGACGCAGGCCCCCGTGATCTCGTCCGGCGTCGCGGCGCGCCGCAGCGGCACACTCTCGGCCAGAACCTCGAACGCGTCCCTCTTGATCGCCTTGGTCAGGCTGCTCATCGCCTGCGTCAGCATCTCGGTCTTGGTGGCGCCGGGCGCCACCACGTTGCTCCGGATCTTCTGAGGCCCGTACTCCAGAGCCGCCTGCAGCGCCAGCTGCACGAGCCCGCCCTTGGACGCGCAGTAGGCCGGCATGGACGGCAGGCAGCGCACGGCCGCAAGCGAGGCGATGCTGATAATGGACCCGCCGCCCTGCTTGATCATTTCGGGAATCGCCGCCCTCATGCACAGGAAGGGACCCGTCAGGTTGACCTCGATGATTTTCTTCCACAGGCCGATATCGATGTCGACGATGCTCCCCCCGGGGTCGATTCCGGCGTTGTTCACCAGGACGTCGATCTTCCCCCCGAATTTCACTGTTGTCTCCACCATCCGCTTGACGTCGTCAAAATTCGTCACATCGCCCGGGCAAGCCTCGACCGCTCCGGCCTTGAGCGATTTCTTCACCTCCTGCAGCAGATCCTCCCGGATATCGCTGATGACGACCTTCGCGCCGTCATTGACAAAACGCTTCGCGATGGCGGCGCCGATTCCCCTGCCTCCGCCGGTGATGAGCGCCGTCTTCCCTTCAAGTTTCATAAGTCAATCTCCTATCCGCTCTTGATTGCTGTTTCATGAGCCGCACCCGTCTCCCGCGCCGACCGCGCGCCGGAGCCGGATCCCGCCCCATCGGTACGATTCCTTATCCTGGCGTTTTGTAGCATATTCCCCGGCGCGACACAAGGAGGTGCGGTTCAGGCCGGGACGGCTCCCGGATTGCACCCTTCGCCCCGGCTGTGATACAAAGGGGCGTCGGCGAACATTCATCCGCCGCATCCGCGGGAGGGCTCATGAGACCGCTTCAGACGGACCTGTCGATCTACACGAAATTCAATTTTGAAATCCCGCCCGTCGGCGTCAAATACCAGTTCTTCAGGCCGGACGGGATGGAGCCGCTGCCGGCGGAAAGGAATCTCTCGCTGTGCGAAGTCCTGGCGGAGGCGCAAAAATCGAAAGCGGCGTTTTATTTCGGAAGTGAAAACAATGAAACCTGCGTCGGCAAGATACTCCTCGGCATGCAGGATATGGAACCCTTCGCGGAAAGCGGCCAGATCGGCGAAAAGCTGGGGGTCTTCCAGGAGGCGCGGGCCAATTACGCCCTCTACCAGCACGTCCCCAGATTTGAAAAAAACGTGGTCCGCTATGTCGCCTTCTCTCCGCTTGGGGGGCTGGCCTTCGAGCCCGATGTGCTGATCCTCGCCGCCGACCCGGGGCGCGCGGAGATTGTCCTGCGGGCCATGACCTACTCGACGGGACAGCTTTATGTTTCCCGCACCACGCCGGTGATGGGATGCTCGTGGATCTTTATCTATCCGTTCCAAAGCGGGAACGTGAATTACATCATTCCTGAGATGATTCATGGGATGAAAGGGAGGGAGCTTTTCCCAAGGGACACTCTTCTGATTTCCATTCCCTACCCCTGGATTCCCGTCATAACACGGAACCTCCAGGAAATGACGTGGCATCTGCCGTCCCATAAAAGCCGGAAGGACTACCTGGAGGAATTCGGAGCCGTTCTCGGCGAGCTGTCGCTCAGGGCGAAGCAATCCGCCTGCTGACGCAGCGGGAGTCAACGAGGCGCGGGCCCGTCATCGATCGGGCACAACGGCAAGGAAAGGAGAGGAGACTTATGAAGCAATGGATGGGTGCGCTGGTCGCGTTGGTGCTGGCGGCCTCGGCGGCGTCGGCCCAGAAGCCGGCGCCGTGCGACAGGGCCTGCCTGGAAGGATTCGCCGATCGGTATCTCGCCGCCATGGCGGCGCACGACGCCTCGAAAGCGCCGCTGGCCAAAAACCTGATTTTTACCGAAAACGGCGTCGTGCTGCCCCCGACGGAAGGGCTATGGTTCACCGCCTCCGGTCTCGGCGATTTCAAGTTTTACATCGCCGACCCCCGGACGGGCCAGGTGGCTTGGGTCGGAATAGCCAAAGAGCACGACAAGCCGGTTCTGCTCTCGGTGCGGCTCAAAGTGGAGAAGGGCGCAATCACCGAAGCCGAACAGCTGGTTGTGAGGGGAAATCTCAGCGAAAGCAACCTGAACAACCTTCGCAAGATGCCCCACACGTTTTCCCAGCCCCTGGCTCCCGGCGAAAGCGTGTCGCGCGAGGAGATGATCCGGATATCCAGCGTCTATTTTGACGGGATCGAGCAGCTCAACGGCGGCATTGTCCCCTTTGACCCGGAATGCTACCGCGTGGAGAACGGGATGGTGACGGCAGGCACTTTCCCGGGCGCACCCCCTCCTCCCCCGGGACTGCCGTCGGGAGCCGCCTGCGGCGAAGGGCTCGGTAATCCCGTCCTTAAAACGATCTACAACATCCGGCCGCGCCGCACGCCGGTAGTGGACGAAGAGAGAGGCGTGACCTGGGGCGTTTACTGCTTTAATCACCGCGGGCTCGCCTCGGTCCGGATGCCCGACGGGTCCACCCGTCCCACTTATTTCTCCACCCCGAACACGATGCCGATCGCCGAGGTCTTCAAGATTAAGAATGGAAAGATCCGCGACATCCTGGCCTTCGGCACCCAGGTCCCCTACGGCATGGGCGATGGATGGGCGGGCCCCGTGTTTAAGTAAGGCCTCCGCGTTTTGCGGGAATGAGACCACAGCGCAGGCCGCCGGTCCGCGGCGTGCCGGGGGCCTGCGGCGGGAGTTCCTGATGCTGAAATTTCTCGTCTGGTGCATCCTTTTCGTTCTCTGCTGGCCGCTGGCGCTGCTCGCACTGGTTCTATATCCCCTGGTCTGGCTTCTGCTCCTGCCCTTCCGCCTCGTCGGGATCGCCGTGTCGGGAGCGCTCGAACTGATTCGTTCCATCATCACCCTCCCGGCCCGCCTGATACGCAGAATCTGATGGAGCGCTTCGGCTCGCTGCCTCGGAACTGCGAGGCCTCCAATTCCTGTTGTTTATTTTGCGGCTTCATCTACAATTACAATCCTGGATGAAATGCGGTTTCGTATTCAGCAAGGAGGGCGCAGGGCATGAAAGCAAGGAAAATCGAGGAAGGAATATGGTGGGTGGGAGCGATCGATTGGGACCGGAAGTTGTTCGACAGCCTTATTCCGCTGCCGGACGGAACGAGTTACAACTCGTATTTTGTTCAGGGCGCCCGCAAATCGGCCCTGATCGACGCAGTCGATCCCTCTATGAAGGACGTGCTTTTGGCGCGCCTCAAGGACCTCAAAGTCACAACGCTCGATTATGTCGTCGCCAATCACCTCGAACAGGACCACTCCGGAGTCATCCCGGACATTTTGGACGCCTATCCGACGGCGACGGCGGTCACGAGCGCGTTGGGCAAGTCTCTCATGATCGACCTGCTCGCGGTTCCGGAGAGCCGGATTATGACGGTCAAGGGCGGCGACACCATCGACCTTGGCGGGCGGACGCTTCAGTTCATCGACTTTCCCTGGGTTCATTGGCCCGAGACCATTCTCACATGGCTTCCAAAAGAAAAAATCCTGTTTTCCTGCGACCTCTTCGGCTCCCACCTGGCGTCGGCGGACCTTTTTGTCTCCGATGAAGGGGTTCTGCTGCAGTCCGCCAAGCGCTACTACGCCGAGATCATGATGCCCTTCCGGGAGTTGATCGAGATGAATTTCAGCAGGGTGACCGGGCTCGAGGCGCAAATGATCGCCCCGAGCCACGGTCCGATCCACCGGAAGCCCGGCCTGATCGTCGACGCCTACCGCGACTGGGTTTCGGGTCCTCCCAAAAACCTTGTTCTTGTCCCCTACGTCACCATGCACGACAGCACCCGGCGCATGGTGGAGTATTTTGTCGAGGCGTGCGCCGAGAGGGGCGTTTTCGCGGAGCAGTTCAACCTCGCCGAAGCCGACATCGGGAAGCTCGCCATGTCGATGGTGGACGCCGCGGGCATCATTTTCGGCTCCCCGATGGTCCTGGCCGGGCCTCATCCCAAGGCCGCCTATGCCGCCCTCATTGCCAACGCCCTGCAGCCGAAAGCGCAGTTCATTTCATTGATCGGATCCTACGGCTGGGGAGGAAGGCTCACGGAAACCCTGCAGGCGCTTCTCTCAGGGCTTAAGGCTGAATTTATTCCCCCTGTGCTGGCAAAAGGCCTCCCGCGCTCCGAGACTTTCGCAGCGCTGGACGAACTCGCGCGCATTGTTCAGGAGCGCGTTACAAAGCCGCGGCCGACGTCTCAGGCGCCGGCGCAGCCGCGGGAAGCCGCCCCGGCTCCCGAAAAGTCCTCCGGGGAAGCCTCCAGGAAGTACATCTGTCCCGTGTGCAAGTACATCTATGATCCGGCGAAAGGAGATCCGGCTCGGGGGGTGCCGCCCGGGACGCCTTTCGAAAAAGTGCCCGATAACTGGATCTGCCCGATTTGCCGCGTCCCCAAAAGCAAGTTCCGTCCGCTGGCGTAAGGAGACTGGGAGTGCGGGATTAGTCGGTCCGGCCCGAAAATCCGCTCAAAGACAGGTCTGACGACGCCGCAGTTATTTTGTACTCCGACCGGGGACTTCCTTATAGAATGAGGAATCTTCCGTTCGGCGGAATCCGCGGCTATCGCCGAAAGGGCGTCGCATCGGAAGATTTTCTCTCCTCCTTAGGAGGCAAAGCTATGAGGTCGAGCCTGCTGGGCAGGGATGGTTTCTACGGGTGGGTCAACCTGGCCGTTATGGCCGTCTTCTATGTGGTCGTCACGCTGATGATGGTGGCCTTCGGAGTCTTCCTTCCCTTCTGGGTCAAGGAGTTCGGATGGGGACGGGGCATGATCTCCGTGGCCCAGACCATCACGATGATCCTGTCGGGCGCGGCCGCGCCTCTGGTGGGAATATTCATCTTCAAACAGGGAGCCCGAAAGGCGATCGTCATCGGCAACCTGATGTGCGTGCTGGGGCTGGTGATGCTGGGACTGATGACGCGCCTGTGGGAACTTTACCTGTGGTCCGGCATCGTCATCGGCCTGGGCATGAGTATCGGCGGGATGCTCGCCATGATGACGGTCGTCAACAACTGGTTCGTCATGAAGCGGTCGATCGCCCTGGCCGTTTCCATGGCTTCCATGGGTCTGTCCGGCATCGTCATCACGCCGGCGCTGATGACCCTGATCCAAACGGTGGGCTGGAGGCGGGCCTACTTTATCATCGCAGCCCTGGCTTTTGTCCTGTGCGTGATCCTGCCCGGCCTTTTGATCCGGAACAAGCCCGAGGATCTCGGGCAGGTCCCCGACGGCCCGGCGTCCGCCAGGCCCGACAGGAAGGACGCATCCGACGGGCGCTATAAGAACCTTTATAGGACTCCCGTGGACTTCACTGCAAGGGAGGCTCTGCGGACGCGGACCCTGTGGCTTTTGACCGCTTACGGCACCCTTCAGTTCTTTGTTTCGGGCGGGCTGATGACGCATCAGATCGCGTTTTTGTTCGATATCGGGATCGCCGCCAATATCGCAGCCCTTGCCGCCGGCCTTCTGGGCGCCGTCATGTCCATCAGCCAGCTGGGGATCGGTTTCCTGGGGCTGCGGTTTAAGATGCATACCCTGGCCGTCGTTTCGATGTTCTTCGCTGTCCTCGGTTTCGTGGTCCTCATATTCACGCGGTCCCTGCCGCTGGTTTTCGCTTACAGCACGATCCTCGGTGTCGCCTTCGGGATCCAGTCCATCGCCATGGGCAATCTTTTCCCCGATTACTTCGGCAGAAGCGAATTCCCCAAGATCATGGGCTACACGAGCCCGATCACGCTGATCGTCTCCGGCTTCGGCGCCCCGGTCACGGGGTTCATCCGCGACGCGACGGGAAGCTACATCCCCGCCTTCCAGATGTCTCTCGCCATTCTGATTGCGGCCTTTTTCTGCATTCTGTTCGCCAGGCCTCCCGTGCATCCGTCTTTGAAGGCGAAGCCGGTCTCATGAAACGCGCCCGCGGGGGTCGCAGGATATCCGCGGGAAGGGGATGAGGAAATCCAGGGCCATGGATCCATGAGGAATTCCTCGTCGTTGCGCATCCTTTCGTCCGCCCCTTCGCCTTTTCTCTTCCACGAACCATCGCCCGCCTCTGATCGGAGTCATTAAGAATCATCTCTTTATGCAAGGCATGGGAACCGGGGTGCGCCGAAATCTCCCGATACAAACTGCATTTATTGTGTTTGCCGTCACAGCGCCTCTCGAGCAAGCGTGGGATATTGGCGGTCATAGTCAGGAGGCATTTTGAGCACCAGCTTTTCCGCGAACTGCTTCTCTCGGGAAGCGGTTTGCGGCTGTTTAAAATGGAGGGGAACCCAATGAGAAAGAGCATATTATTTGTTTTTCCGCTTCTGTTCGCGTTGCCTTTGTGGGCCGCTGGATCACTAAGCGCGCCGGATCCTTTTGTGGCTACGCTTGCCGACGGTATCATTCAGACAAGCTGGTCGCCGGTGGAAGGCGCTGTCAAATATTCCGTCAATATACTGGCGGCCTACGATACCGATGGAGACGGCGAGGCTGACCTGTGGCTGGATTATGACTTCGGCACAAGCGATCGAACTGATGGTCTTGGTATGGATAATCCGTCCCTGAATATTCCTACCTCGGCGCTTGAAATCTCCATTGGCACAGATGACAATGTAATTACACTGATGCCGGTATCTGCCGTTGCTAGGGTTAAAGCCCTGGCTCCGGGAAAAGACAAGGGCAGACAGGATAATCCATTCAGTAACGAGGTCGAGCTTACCTTCGAGACTTAAGAAAAGCTCTGTTTCGGATAGTCCATAATCCAATCTTAAGCATCGGCGGGATGCGGGGTCTGACATTTCCGGCTCCGGCATCCCGCTTCGTTTTGTAGCTCTTATTGTTAGCGGAAAGGCATTTACGGCTGATCCCGGGCCGGAGCATTTCCCTGTATGAGGACGGTCCGGCGGAAACTGCGACCATGCATGACATGCGCCACCGATGCGAAGATGCGCTTGAAGGAAAGCCGCGGGAAGCAATCCACCCTAATGAAGCAAAGCCGATGGCGTCCCCAACGGGATTCGAACCCGTGTTGCCGCATTGAAAGCGCGGTGTCCTAGGCCGGCTAGACGATGGGGACGCGGCCTGAAAAAGCGAAACATTTTGGCACTTTTGCACCGTGAATGCAAGATTTTGAAAAGACACGTCCGTATGTTCGCAGGCAACCGCCTGAAAAACGCTCCGTTTCGCCGCCGCGGCCGGAAAACGGCAGATCTTCGCCTTACCCTTTTACCCTTCCAAGCCCTATGAAGCCCCTTTATGGCACTCCGCGCGCCGCACCCGCGTATTAATGAGGTATAGTATGTAGAGGGAGGGAAAATGAGCCTCCGCAAGACAAGGCATCGAGGTATCGCCGCTCTCTCGACTCTGCTGGCGGCACTGCTATGGGCGCCGTACGGCTGGTCCTGGGGCCCCCTGGCGCACCGGGTGACGGCGAGAATGGCCGAGAGCCGCCTGACGCCGCGGGCGCTTGCCGCTGTGCGGGATTTGCTCGGACCCGGGCAGCGACTGGAGGACGCAGCGGTCTGGGCGGATGATCAGCGGGAAGTCCCCGGCAGCGAGACGTGGCACTATGTGAATGTTCCCGTCAGCCAGGCCCGCTATGACGCGAAATTCTGCCCATCGAAGGGATGCGTCGTGAGCAAGATCGAGGAGTTCCGGCTCGTGCTGGCGGATCCGAAGGCGCCGAAACCCGCAAAGCGCCGGGCGCTGACATTCCTCGTGCATTTGATCGGCGACCTGCATCAGCCGCTTCACGTGGGCGACAATGGTGACCGGGGCGGGAATCTGCTTCAGGTTCTGTTTTTCGGGGAAGGTTCCAACCTGCACCGCGTATGGGATTCGCAGATCATGGAACGCCACACCGACAACAAACAGGTCTGGTTATGGGACATGACCTACATGGCGAAACCCCGGATGGTCGAGGAGTGGTCCAAGGGAACGCCAGCGGACTGGGCGACCGAAAGCCTCGCAATCGCAAAAGAAGCCTACCGCATCCCGGGCAGGCAGACCCTGATCCGCCGGGGCGCGAAGCTGGGTGGAGATTATGTCGCGTTCGCTCTGCCGGTCATCCAGCGGCAGCTGGCCAAGGCGGCCGTGCGCATCGCTTTTGTCCTGAACGGCGTATTCCTATAGAAGGTTCCCCGCCGCGTTTCCCCATCCTCCGCCGCGGGGCGTTTTCCTGGAGAGGTCTTTTGATGAAGTCCTACCGCAAGATTATCGAGGTCAACATCCCCACCCGCATGGCCTTCCTGAACATAACGCCTCAGGTCCGGAGCGCCCTCAAGGAGAGCGGGATCCAGGAAGGGCTCGTGCTCGTGAACGCGATGCATATCACCGCCAGCGTCTTTATCAACGACGACGAGCCCGGACTTCATGAGGACTACGAGCGGTGGCTCGAGCAGCTCGCCCCCTTCGACCCGAGTCCCGAACGTTACCGTCACAACCGCACCGGCGAGGTCAACGGCGACGCCCATCACAAGCGCCAGATCATGGGGCGCGAAACGGTCGTGGCCGTTACCAGGGGCGCTCTGGATTTCGGTCCGTGGGAACAGATCTTCTACGGCGAGTTCGACGGGCGGCGCAAAAAGCGCATCCTGATTAAAATCATCGGCGAGTAGCGATCAACGCATCGGCCGACCGCCTTCAGCGCCCGCAAACGCATGGAGTCCTATACCGGAGGTTTCGTCTTCGGCATCGGCTTTTGCGTCGAGTACTCGCTCGTCAGCATGATCTCGAGGAAAATGAAAGGCTTGTCGATTCTGGTTATCTCGATCGGCCCGTGGCTCAGGCCCTTGGCCAGGGACACGACCGTGGGGACATTGATAATGTGCTTTTCTTTCTCCTCTCCCAGACAGAATTCGATTTCCGCCTCGAATTCGCGGCAGTTCATGGGATTCGTTCCGATGAAACCGATGATCTGCACGAAATCATGGGAATGAGGCGCGGGGACGATGACTTCCTTCTTGTAGAAGACCTGGTGGGTGAGGATACAGTCGGCCATCAGCTGCTTGGGGCTCACCGTGATGTTTTCGAGCTGATGATACTTGGCGTACGGTTCCTTGATGACGTGTCGGCCGTATTTGCCGGTGTCCGGATAGCCGGATGGTTCCTGAAATTTGGGCGGCGCTTTTGCCTCGGGCTGCTGCAAAGCCCCGGCGAGATTGAAGGAAGGCATCACCAGTCCGGCCGCCGGCAGGACCAGCCCCGCCTGCATGAAACTCCTGCGCGATGATCTGCGTCCCATAGAATCCTCCTTTTCCGTCTCAAGCGGATGAGCGAAGTGAAAGTCCGTCGTTAAGGCTCTCATGATATGGATCGCCGGTCTTTTATGGGCGTCATCTTATTCCAATGCGGGGGACGGTACAACCGCAAATCGCCCGAGCCAAGGTTTGTTCGCGGGATGGCGGTGGGTATGACAATGCCTCTGGACAAACAGTCCGGACAATTCAGAGACCGGCAAAACGGCTGACGTGCCTTGGGCGAATCCGGAGGGCGCAATCAAAAGATCGCCGATCCGCAAGGCGTTCGACGAGAAACCGATCCGGCTCTGGCTCTTCGCTGTGCCATGAAAGGGTGACCGTCCATTGAAAGACACCCTCATCGACGGATGGAGTTCATTCTGAAGTCCGCATCGCCTGAATTGCGGGATCATTGATCAACCGCGAGGAAACAGCTTATAGTAGAGAGTCATGTTGATGGAAGCGGTACACTATGGCGAAAGTCGGCCCCATCCGGTGATCATCGCGGGGGCGGGCCCGGCGGGTCTTACCGCGGCCTGGGAACTCCAGAAGGCCGGCCGACCTTCCATTGTTTTCGAGAAAGACCCTGTGGTGGGGGGACTGGCCAGGACGGTCCGGTATAAGGGATTTCGCTTCGACATCGGGGGACACCGGTTCTTCACCAAAGTGCTTCCGGTCCAGCGCATGTGGGAAGAGATTCTGGGCGATAATCTCCTCCTCCGATCCCGCCTCTCGCGGATTTACTTTCAGGGAAAGTATTTCGATTATCCGCTCCGGATTTCAAACGCGGTCCTGGGTCTCGGGCTGAGACGCTCCGCCGAGGCGGCGTTGAGCTGCATCAAAGCGAAAATTCGGCCTCGCCTTCCGGAAGTCAGCATGGAAGACTGGGTCGTCAACAGGTTCGGCATGGTCCTGTACCAGACCTTCTTTAAAACCTATACGGAAAAAGTCTGGGGAATGCCGTGCGCGGAGATCGGGGGGGATTGGGCGGAGCAGAGGATTCACGGTCTGTCGCTGTACCGCGCCCTTATGGCCGCACTGTTCTGGAGGCGGAAAAGCAGAATTAAAACGTTGACGGACAGGTTCTATTATCCGAAGCTGGGGCCGGGCCAGATGTGGGAGGCCGTGCAATCCCGTTTGGAGGACTCCGGCAACCGGGTCTGGACCGGATCGGAAGTCCTCTCGGTCCGACATGGAAGCGGCCGCATCATGGAGATCGCCGCCGGAAAGGATGGAGAGACGCTGCGTGTCCCGACTCCCGAATTCATATCGAGCATGCCGCTGCGGGAGCTGGTCGAAAAACTGGACCCTCCCGCGCCCCGCGATGTGCTGGAGGCCGCGCGATCCCTTCGATATCGTGATTTCCTGACTGTGGCGCTGATCCTGGACCGCGCGGATCTGTTCAAGGACAACTGGATCTATATTCACGATCCCGGCGTGAGAGTCGGCAGAATTCAGAATTTCGGCAATTGGTCCCCCGACCTGGTCCCGGTGCAGGGACGCAGCTGCCTCGGCCTTGAATATTTCTGTTTCGAAGGAGACGACCTCTGGTCGATGGATGACGGGGATCTCCTTTCACTCGCATCCAGGGAAATCTCGGTCCTCGGACTCGCCCCGCGCACCACGACACTGGATGGGACCGTCGTGCGCATGAAAAAGGCATACCCGGTCTACGATGCCGGTTATAAGACAAGGTTGAAGGCCATTCAAACCTATCTGAGCTCCTTCGGCAACCTCCACCTCATAGGCCGCAACGGCCTGCACAAGTACAACAATCAGGATCACTCGATGCTGACGGCGATACTGGCCGTTCGCAACATACTGGGGGAGAAAAACGATGTGTGGTCCGTCAACACGGACGATGAGTACCATGAAGAGATAAGGGACGGGTGACCCGTCGGCGCCGCTGCGACAGACCGCGGAATGCATCAGCATCGGTTGCGTTCATCCGGTGGGAGATATGTCGGCCGGACAATTCCGGCGAACCGCATCGACGCCCTGGGTCGCGCCGATGGCCTATGACCATTCCGATGGTAAGCGTGATTGTGCCGGGCCACAACGCCTCCACAACCCTGGAGGCGTGCCTGTCATCGCTGCGTTGCCAGGACTGGCCCAAAGACCGCCTCGAGATCCTCTACCTTGATGATGCGTCGACAGACGGGTCGGCTGAAATCGCGTCCAAATACGCGGACCGTGTCGTGCGCCTGGAGGGATTGCCCGGCGGTCCGGCAAGAGCGCGGAACCGGGGCGTAGAGGAGGCTTGCGGCGAGATCGTCGTATTCCTGGACGCCGACATTCTCGCCCCGCCCGCAACCCTCGGGGCCCTCGTCGGGAAGCTCATGGAGGACGGCTCGCTGGACGCCGTTTTCGGCTCTTACGATTCCGAGCCGAAGGATCCGGGAATCGTATCCCAGTATCGGAATCTGCTGCATCATTTCGTTCATCAGACCAGCCGGTGCGACGCGTCGACCTTCTGGGCGGGTTGCGGCGCCGTCCGCAAACAGTCCTTCGAAAGGGCCGGCGGATTCGACACCGAACAGTACCAGCGCGCCATGATCGAGGACATTGAACTGGGCCACCGGATGCGCGGCCTGGGAATGCGGATCCGGCTGGATCCTTCCATTCAGGTCAAGCATTTGAAGAGGTGGACGCTGTTTCGGATGGTGCAGGCCGATATATTTTCTCGGGGCATACCCTGGATGAGATTGTTGTTCCGGGACGGGCCGGGGTCCGGGGAAGTCGGGGACCTGAATCTTAAGATTTCCGGCATGCTTAGCGTGGCCCTGGTTTGGTCCGCCGCTTTTCTTCTGATCCTGTCCTTCCGGCTCCCGAAGCTTGTTTACGGCGTGTGCATCGCACTCGGGTCGGCCCTGATCCTGAACCTTCCGACCTATCGCTTCTTCCGGCGCGTTCGGGGCCCGAGCTTCGCTTTAATGGTCCTTCCCTTGAATGTGCTCTATCATTTTTACAACGGCGCATCATTCCTCGGGGGAGTTCTGTACCGCTTGTTTATTGACCGTCCTCTTCCAGGGCTGAAATCCATCGGAGCACGACTGCAGAGGGCATACTGGAGCTACCGTTCATCCCGCCATAGAAGGAGAGCCTCGTCGCGCCGCGTGACTGAAAAGCACGATGCCTCGGGAACCCATGGAAAATAACATCACTTCAAACCGGGGAAAACAACTGTTTCTGCAGCTCGGCGTCGTCCTGCTCGCATGGGTATTTGTCGCGAGCCTTGGGTGGCGCAACGACGGTTTGTGGTTTCAGGGGGACGCTCCGCGCCACGCCGCAAACAGCCTGTTCTGGAAGGAATTCCTGCTCAGCGGATCCTTGGACCCCAAGGATTTTGCTCTCCGCTACTATGCGCGCTATCCCGTCATCAGCCCCGTCAACTATCCGCCGCTCTTCTACATACTTGCGGGGGCGCTTTTTGCGGCGTCCTATCCATCCCCTTACGCCGCCAAAGTGCTGGTGTTGCTTTTTGCGCTTTTCGCGGCGTTCTATATGCTGGCCTGGCTGAGGCGCTGGATAGACGCGAGAACAGGATGGGCCGCGGCGCTGCTGCTGCTCACGCCCGGCTTCGTCCTTTGGTCCAACGCCGTCATGCTCAATGTGCCGGCCGCCGCCCTTTCGTTGGCCGCGCTTTATCACGCAAAACGCTGGATGGAAACCCCGCCCGGACCTCCTGCAAGGCGCCAGCTGTATACCGCGGCGGCGTTTTCGGTCGCCGCGACGCTGACCCACTTCATCGCGGGCATCCTGGTTTTTGTGATTCTCGCCTGGATCGTGTGCCTGCGGCAGTGGGACAAATTGCGGGATTTCAGGACTGTATTTGCAGCTCTGATATCGGGGTCGCTTCTGCTGCCGTTCTATTACGTCGCTCAAAAGTGGGCGCCCCTATATACGCATTTCGTTACCCGAAGCCTTCAAAAGATCGGACCCGGCACCGACTGGACTTTTTACCCGAAGGTCTTGCCGGATCTGGCAGGGCCTGTCCCGCTTGCATTAGGGCTGCTGGGACTCGCGGCCGGAGTCGCAAATCGCCGATGGCGGCGCGAGACCGGACTGCTGGCGGTATTGCTGCTTGTCAACTACCTCGCTCTTTCCCTGATCATAGCCAAGGACGCGCGCTACGGACTTCTGTTCTGCCTGCCCGTCGTCTGCTTTTGTGCGATGGCGGTGCGGGCCGCCGCCGAATGGCTTGGCAAGGCTTTCATGAGCAGCGATCGCGCGGCAAGCGCCGCGACGGGAGTATTTGCGATTGCGCTGTGTGTCGGGCAAGCATGGCCGGCCGCTCGGACACCCGTGCCGAGGCTTGAGGGGTTGAAAGATGTTGTGGATTATACCGAGCGCGTCGCCCCTGCCGAGCCCGTCTTCTATGACGGGTATTATCACAATGTCTTCGCCTTTTACCTGCAGGCCGGCGATCCGCGGTATCAACGCAGGGTCGTCCTGGGCGCAAAGCTCCTGTACGCGAGCGCCATCAACCCCATGGAGCGGTATCGGTCGTTCGCCCATTCTCCGGAGGATGTCGTTCGGCTCCTGCAGACGCGCGGCGGCTGTCGATGGCTTGTCATCGAGCAAAGCAGGCAGTCCAGAAAGATTCCGGCCGCCGTCCTGCTTCGGCAAGCGGTTCAAAGCCCTCAGTTTGAGCTTATCCGCTCCTTCCCGGCATCCGGGCCGGGCCTGGAGCGCATCGATGTCTACCGCTTCAGGATGGATATCGAGCCGGTCGATGAAGTGGATCTGCCGTTCCCGATTCTTGGGAGAGATACCCGGTTTAACGTGCGCCCGATTGAACGATAAGAAAACGGCGGGACGCCCCGGGCTTCTACGTCTTAAGAAACCTATATTTCAGGAATGGATCGGAGAAAAATGGTGAGCCGTGCTGGACTCGAACCAGCGACCCTCTGCTTAAAAGGCAGATGCTCTACCGCCTGAGCTAACGG
>CAYZTZ010000022.1:0-36670 GCA_964481255.1 uncultured Acidobacteriota bacterium
CCGCCTTTTTTCGGGCGGCGGGGATTGGGGGACGTGATCTTGAGACCGACTCGCCGCCGAATCTTCCGGATCAGGGGGCCTTCGCATGATGATTTCCCGCTGAGGCAACAGAGCTTATCGAAGCAGTGAGTCTTGGATTTCTGTATGGCGGATGGGGATCGTCGCGTTAGCAACATTCTCACTCTCGACATCGAGGATTGGCGCCAATCCTCGCCTGAAGTTTTCAGCGCTTCCGGAGCGTCGCTCGCCTCCTCGGCGCCCGGGGCTCGGGTTTTGCAGAACACCCGAAAACTGCTCCGGATTCTCGGCGAACATAAGGCCCGGGCGACATGCTTTGTCTTGGGCTCCGTCGCCGAAGCCTTTCCCGATCTGGTTCGCGAGATCCAGGACGCGGGCCATGAAATCGCGAGCCACGGCTACCATCATCTCCCCGTCTATTTCCGTAAGCCGGAGGAATTCAAAGCCGATGTCGCCCGGTCCCTGGAGTGTCTGGAAAACGTCATCGGTAAGAAGGTTCGGGGATACCGCGCCCCTTATTTTTCCATCACCCGGGGCACGCGATGGGCGTTGCCCATTCTGGCGCAGCTCGGGCTCGAGTATGACGCGAGTTTCTTCCCTCTGCACCGCCGGTACTACCGCTTCCCGGGCTGGGAAGGCGCCGAGGACGCCGAACGCTTTCCCTTCCGTCTTGCCTTTGGGGACAGACATCTGCTGGAGCTGCCAATCACAACCGCCCGCGTCCTGGGGCAGAACCTCCCGATTTCCGGAGGGGTCTTTCTGGGCTTCGTCCCTCCGGGCTTATTCCGCTGGTGCATTCGGAAAACCAACCGGCTGGGACATCCCGCTATCCTTTATCTGCATCCCCACGATCTGGACCTTGAGGAACTGCGGAGGCCACGCCCGGAAGCGGCCCTTCGCAAAAGACTGTTCCAGAAAGGCTTGAATATCGGCCGCCGACGCAACGAAGAGAAACTGCGGAGACTGCTTTCGGAGTTTTACTTTACGTCCATCCACGAGTGGCTGAAAGGCAATCCGATCCCCGCATAGCCCCTGTTCATGGATGTTGCAGTCGCATTACGCCGGCAGCGATGGATCTTTGTCCCCATCGTCTCCAAGGGTTGTCGATCGAGTCTATTCGGCCTGAAAGGCGCCGTGTCTTTCCAGCAGCCTGCGGCGGCTCATCCATATGGACCGATACTGCAGATCGCCGGGCATTTTGCCGCGCGTGCTTTGTTGATTGAAGGCCCTCCGTAAAAGCCACGTCCAGAGGCGCACGACCTCGATCCGGGCCCGCTGACACAAGTTGTCGACGGGGGCGCTTTCGAGGACGGCGAAGCCTATCCTCTCCAGCAAACGCGCATGGTTCGGGGTGTGGAGGAGAAAAGCGTCGTTGCCGAATGCCGAAATGGATTGCAGGGATTTTTCGCTGGCCACGTGCTGGGCCAGCAGCCGGGTGGATCTCTTGAGCGCCCGCGCCATGCGGACCGCCCATCCCATATCGAGTCCCGACGGAGGGATCGCGGGGACATGGTCGCCCCAGATGTGAAGGACGCCGATAGGCTCGCCCTTGCGAAAGGAGGTGCCGTCGGGCAGAAGGGCGTCTCTGGGCGCGCTCTCTATCGACAGCCGATAAATGCACTGCGGATCGCTGGAGAACTCATAGATACCGCGCAGGTATCGCTGCCCCTTATCCAGCGCCTTTGTCACCAGGTTCAGCAGGTCCTTTTCCGCTTGTCGCACCGAGCCCCCCTGATTGCCGGGCATCATCGCCCGCGCCGGCTCCGCTCCAGCCGCCTGCGCCGGATGTGCCAAACCATGCCAAGAAACCGCAGAGTGTCCCTGATGGGACGAAAACCGGACTGGCGGTCCGGGAAATAAATGGTTCGGATGGGCACCCAGGCGATCGGCATCCCCAGGCGGACGGCCTCCCAGATCATTTCCACCTCCATCTCATAGCCGTCGCTCGTCAGGTTCATGCTTTCCATGAAGGAACGCGTCAGGAAGCGGAATCCCGATTGGTTGTCCGTCACGCGCATTCCCAGCGCCCAGGAAAGGATTCTGGAGCCCAACGGCGTCGTGAACCGGTTGGGCCACGGCATTTCAGAGAAAACACGCTCCCCGATGATGAGGCCGGCCTGCCCGTTGCGCGCGGATTCTTCCAACAGCTTATCCAGATCCCCGGGGTCGTGCTGTCCGTCGGCATCCATCGTGACGACGGCTTCATACCCTGCGCGCAGCGCCCAGGAAAAACCGGTTTTGAGCGCCGCGCCCTTCCTCAGGTTCCTGGGGTGGACGACGACCTCGGCGCCCGCCCGGCGCGCGACGTCCGCCGTGCCGTCGGTCGATCCATCGTCCACAACAAGCACGGGCAGTCTGTCTCTCACCTCCTCCACAATGCGGCCTATGGTTTTGGATTCGTTCCGCGCGGGAATCAGCACGAGAACGGAGGACGCGTTGCTCCGCCTCGGGGCCGAATCCGGCGGCTGCTCCCATGATTTCGGGTGGCCGGCGGCGTCAGCCTCTTCAAGCGACGGCGTTTTCGCTTCAGCAGTTGTCACTGCTCAACCCTGTCTTTCGCGAGATCCTTGTCCGCTCACTTCAAAAACTCATGCCGCAGCCTCCGCGACATGCGATTCCTTCGCGCGAGCGGCCCCATTCGGTTTTCCCGGCAAGCATCATGGGAATACGTCCCGGTCCGAAAGATCCCGGAATCATGTCCGGCTGTCGCACAAAAAATACAAAGCGGCCCGCCGGGAACGGCCGGCTCATGGGATGGTGCGGTCATCCGGCCTTCATAAATGCCGGTGCGATGCGCCGGTCATGATCGGCCGCCGCGCGGCGACTACGGCACAGGGCTATAATACACATTAATAAGCGATCGGCACAGGATTTCGTGGAGGCAAACGAGGGGCTGAAATCATCAAACCGGGGCACCGGAATTTTCACACGTCCCGGTCCGGATTGTCGGCGGAGGCGCCGGCGGCTCAGGGATAATGGACGCCGTCTGCCGCGCGTCTCCCGTCGCGGTGTCAACGCCAGCCGCGAACGAGACCGTTTCCGATCCGGCGTTCAAAAGGGAAGCCGGCCGGCGCGTCCGGCAGCCCGGGTCCCACGGCCATGCTGGGCGCGCGGCGCGACAAACCCTTTACTTCGGTTCCGCCTCATGTTTGGCGAACTGCATGCCCTGGTGGCACTGGTGACACACGGGGGAATCATCCTTATGGCCGTGGTGGCACTGCGTGCATTCGACATCGCTCGATTGGGTCAAATGGTTGTTATGGGGATTCGGTTCGAAAGCCGCCGTCTTTTCAGCCACAGCTTCCAGCGACTTGTGACATGCAATACATGCCTTGGCGGACGCCGCCGCTTTGGGCTGTTCCTCCCCGTGGCAGGCGGCGCAGGTCAGGCCCCGGCTCTTGTGCCGGTCCGCCGTGAAGCTCCCTTTTTCCTCGGCCAGATTTATGCCGGCCAGCAGAATCGCGGCTGCGGCTGCCAATAAGAACACCTTCTTCAACATAGAATCTTCTCCTCCTGCTGAAATCAGTGGATGCGGTGTCGGCACCGAAGTTGCAAAGATATCAGCCCCGTATCCAATCGCGGCCTTTTTCCGGCGTTAACATGTTTATCCCAGGGCTCGGCATCCTCTTCCAGGGCGCATCCCTGACCCGGCGAGGCGGAAATTAAACGGAAAAAGATGCCGCAACCCCGCTTGATCAATCGACATCCTTGCCTGCCAGGCGCAGGCCGACCAGCCGCCCGAAGGTCACGCAGCGGCCGTGGCTCAATCCGGGGAACACGGTGGGATAGTTCACCGCGAACATGTCGCCCTGAACGTTGCCCACCGCATAGAGGCCGCCGAGCGGCTCGTCGCTTTCGTCAAGCACCTCCAGCCGGGTGTTGACCCTCAGGCCGCTTGTCGTCGCCAGCAGAGCGCCTTTGATGAGGCCGGCGTAGAAGGGCGGCTTCTCGATCGGGAACAGAAGTTCTCTGCGCTTCCCGAAATCCTCGTCGACCCCTTTCCGGACCAGCTCATTATAACGCGCGACCGTCCTTTTCAGGGCGTCTGCCGGCACCTTCATTTTAGCCGCCAGTTCCTCCCACGTGTCGGCCTTGAAGGCCAGACCGGCTTTCAGGTTTTCCTCCAATGCTTCCCTGTCCTGGTCCGGGGTCCATTCCTCGCCCATGTCCCGTCCCGGATGATCCCAGAAGAAGCCGCCGCCGATGGGAATGGTCTGCGGTACATACTTCAGGAAATCCGAATCCAGGATGGTCCATCCGACTCCGTCCGGCTGCATCATTTTGGCTGTGCACCACGCCTGGCACGAGACATCCTCGTTGTGATAGCGCAGCCCGCGCTTGTTCACATGCAGGAAGAAGTAGGGCCAGGCTCCGCCCAGGGTATGAATCATCGGGGCGTGGGCGCCCTTCTGCATGGCTCCTCCGACCCATAGGCCCATCTTGTGTCCGTCGCCCACATTGGCTCCCAGGGGCGTGTACACGTTATGGTCCACATAGGCCGCGATCGGGCAGTAATGGCGCAGCATCTCCGGGTTGGAACCGTAATCGCCCGTGGCCAGCACGACGCCCCTCGAGGCAATGAAGCGGGTGTAATCGCCCTCTTTGCCGCCGATGGCGCCCGTGACCGGACCTTTCCCTTCGCGAATCAGGCGGACGCCGGGCGTGCTGTAGCGGAAATCCACGCCCTTCGCCCTGGCGTTTTTCTCCAGAATCTCCACCACATCGATGAAAGATCCGTCTTTCGTGTGCGGCCCCCCCAGAATATGGTGGGTGACCGGGTATTCGAAGTAGTCCGGGCCCTGGTAATGTGTCGCCGAAAGCTTGGCCACGAGTCCGGCGGGTTTCGTTTGGTCGAGGACCCAGTCCAAAGCCTTTCCGCTGTGCTTTGTCCAGATCCAATAAAGCTCCTCCTTGACCTGCTTGTCGCAGCTCTTGACAATCTCCCGAATGGCCTTGGGCACGTCGATGGTGACGCCCATCTTCCTCTGGACGCGGCTGTCCACGGCTGCGACGTCGAAGCCTCGCGCCGAAAACCTCCTCATCTTTTCGAGAACCACGACTCTGGCTCCGCCTTC
The DNA here is from genome assembly GCA_964481255.1 of uncultured Acidobacteriota bacterium. Lineage (GTDB taxonomy): Bacteria > Acidobacteriota > UBA6911 > UBA6911 > UBA6911 > UBA6911. Next base: position 5,094 of record CAYZTZ010000022.1, read on the forward strand.
GGCGGCCGACAGAGCCGTGCATATCCCCGCGACGCCGGCGCCGATCACGACGACGTCCGCAGCCATTGTTCTCCTGATTTCCTTTTCCGGGATGGGGGGCGGAGGAATCTCCCAAGACATCCTGCAGACAGGCGGTGCGGCGGTTTCTTTCTGCGCCGCCTTCAGCGGGCCGGACGCGGCGATGCCGGCCATTCCGGAAACCACCGCACCCTTTAAAAACGCACGACGACCTACCCTCGAATCCCTTCCGCCGATCGCTCCGTCGCCCATGTTATTCCCCCAGGCCTTTCACACAGGTCCGCACCCGTTGCCGGCGCCCCTGCGGCCAAGGCGCGCCTTCGCCTCTACAATAACTCATGAGGAAAGGACACACAATCTCGTCCCGGGGATTTTCGCCTGATGCAAGGGAAATCCCCCTCGCGCGACTCATCGTCCGAACGCAAGCCGCGCCGCATCCGCCCCGGCCCGCTCTTCATAGCCGCGGCGTATCCGGCCGCGAGCGGATCATCAGGGAGAGTCCAATAAGGGTGTAACCCAGGGCTATCTGCCAGGCCAGGCCGCCGGAGAGCCTCCAGGGAAGGTAAATTTCCCCCGCGGGCGTGACCGAGTGAATGAAACCGAACAGAGTCAGGGCTGCGCAAAGCATCATGAAAAGGGACGCGCGGCGGCTCCGGCCGTCCATCAGGTCGGCCAGGAAACCGCCCCAGAGGATCGCCGTCAGGATGAACCCGTGCCCCGCAGCGCGCAGGATATCGAGTTCGCCCGTCAAATCCTCCGGCAGATTGACGGACGGGTCCAGTTTCCCCAGAAGGCTCTCGGCGTATGTCAGGACGAGGTAGGCGACCACGGGAACCATGGCAAACGCCACGGCGGGCATGTGCCTCTTCGGAGACTCCGCAAAGGCCTGCACGACGATCTCGATCCCCACGAAGAGCAGGATGGGGGTAATGACGGCTTCGGGGATGGCCTCCACCACGAACGACATCACCCCTAGGGCTCCTCCGACCCCGACGAACAGACCTGTCGCCAAAGTGTAGGCCGCCCGCCCTCCCATCGCCTTGTATGCCGGATGGCCGATGTAGGGAGTGGATTGAGCCACGCCTCCAAACAAGGCGGCAACCACGGTCGCAAACGCTTCGGTGAGAAGGATGTCGCGCGTCCGATACTCGTCCCCCGCGACCCGGGCGCTCTCGGTGTTGTTAATCCCGCCGATGATCGTGATCAGGGCGAACGGGAAGGCGATCGGCAGATAGGAAAGGGCCCTTCCGAACCCGGAAACGAACCCCAGGGTCGGCAAAGGCATGGCGGGGTGAATTTCCAGGGAGGGCGCAGCGGCTCGCGCGCCGAAAACGCCCAGGCCTCCGGTGAGGTAATAAAGCAGACAGCCCGCGGCGACCGCGAGGAACGCCCCCGGGATCCCGAACGGCAGCTTCTTCCCGGCGATGATGGAATAAAGAATAATTCCCATAGAAACAAGGCCGGCGACGGGAGCGGAGAAGATCTTCATCACGGGGAAAAAGGCGAGCAGAGTGATGCCGAGGCCGGCCAGGGATCCCAGGAGGCCGGGCTGGGGAATATTGCGGCGGACCCAATCCCCGAAAAAGGAGAGGGCGACCTTGAAAATCCCGATGATCATGAGCGTCGCCGTTCCCACCTGCCAGGTAACCACAGGATCCTTCGTTTCCAGATAGACGGGGCCCAGGACGGCCGTGGCGATCCCGATGGTGGAAGGAGTGTCGAGACCAAGGGGCATGGCGGTGACGTCCGTCCTCCCCGTCCGCTTCGCCAGCCGGAAGGCGAGCCAGGTATAGACGGCGTCGCCGAAGAGCACGCCGAAAGCCGTGCCGGGGATCATGAGGCTGTAGACTTTGTCGCCCGGGTATCCGAACACGCCAACCAGGATGCCGGTCAGCACGACGAGGTTGGTGACATTGTCGAGCATTAGCCCGAAAAAGGCGTTTAGATCACCCCATTGCGCCCAGAGATAGCTTCGTCCCGTCCCCATGGACTCCCGCCAAAATCAAGGATTTCGGCATGCTTTCTACTGCATTCCCTCCATGATTGTCTAATGAATTCCTTCAAGTGCGGCTGCGTCGAGGACCTGTTCGCGGATACGGGCATCTCGCCCTGAATCTCCAATTGACAGCCCGCCGTCAAAAATTCATCATGGATCTGCGCTTCCTAACGCTTTCAAGGGAGAGTGTTCTTCCATGTCCGTAAGAGACGAAGCAAGAAAAATCTCCGAATTGCTGGACAACATGAGGGCGGACAAATACCCTCTGGAGAAATACAGTTTCATCGGCAAGCCCGGCGTCCGCCGTCTGGACGGCTACGAAAAGGCAAGCGGGCGCGCCCTCTACACCATCGACATCCAGCTCCCCGGCATGCTCTACGGTAAATTTCTTACCTCACCCTACCCTCACGCCAGGATCAAGAGCATGAACACGGCCAAGGCTGAAGCCTGGCCCGGGGTGCGCGCCGTTCTCCGGTATGACGACCCGGAGATCCCGAACGCGCTGAATCTGGGAGGCCACGTGCCGAATTACGTCACCGTTTTCCCGCATATCGCCTACTTTCAGGGCGAAGAGGTGGGCGTCTTCGTCGCGGCCGACACCGAGAGCATTGCCGACGAAGCGTTGAAGCTCGTCGAGGTGGAGTGGGAGGAGCTTCCTTTCGTTCTCGACGAGCAGGAGGCCGTCAAGGACGGGGCGCCCCTGGCGAATCCGGAGCTTTATCCCCAGAGCAACATTTACAACGAAGGCTTTTTCGACGTCGAGAAGCACGGGGACGTCGAGCGGGGATTCGCCGAAGCGGACGTGATCGTGGAATTCAAAGCGAAACGGACGGCGAATACATGGGTGGGGCCCGAGCGTCCCTGCGGCATCGTCCGTTGGAACGGAGAATACCCGGAGATATGGCTGAAGCAGCAGCATCCGCTGGTCAGCAAGAACGTGATCGCAGGCTGGTTCGGCGGGATTCCCATGAACAGGATCCAGCTCCATTGCCCGTACCAGGGGGCCAGCTTCGGAGGGTGGAGCCATTGCAGCTGGAACATGGGGCCTTATTTTTGCGCCGCCCTGGTCGCGAAAAGAACAGGGAGGCCGGTGAAGTGGGTCTTCGACCGCCGGGAGGATTTCTACGGCGGCGAAATGGATGAAGGAAGCTACTTCGTCAAGGTCGTGGCCAAAAAGGATGGGACCATCACCGCCGTTCAGGGAAAGGCCATGATGGTCAACCAGTGGTTCCCGGTGTTCGGCGCGTTTCATCACATCGGGGAAAACACCCGCATCCAGAACTACGACTGCAGGCTGGACGCGATCATGGTGAACAAGGGACCCACTTTCCCGGTGCGCTGCGAACAGAATTCGAACGCCCTGACGCTCACGCTGATATGCGAGCGTGTCGCGGCGGCGCTGGGGCTGGATCCGATAGAGGTCGCGCTCAAAAACGACGGCGCGGAAGGCCATGACATGGCGTGGCTGAACAGGCGCAAGGCTGAAATGGGGTTCGCGATGCGGGACAGCCTGCGCGAGTGCGTCGAGATAGGAAAGGCGGCGATAGAATGGGACAGGAAGTATCACCCGCCGGGGACCAAAAGGCTGCCGAACGGCAGAATGCACGGGATGGCCTTCGCCTGGACGCATGAGTGGGAGGATTCCTCCGGTTCCAGCGAGATCGCCATACGGATCGAGCGCCGAGACGGGACCGCGAACGTTCTGGGAATGCGCTGCGACATCGGCGTCAACGCGGAAACCGCCTATTGCCAGATCGCGGCCGATGAACTGGGGATGAAAATCGAGGACGTTTTCTACAGGCCGCACTTCGACCCGGGCTTTTTCACCATGACGCCGGATTCGTCGACAAACCTGTCGGTCAACGGATTCGCCATCCGCAACGCCGCGAGGCTGCTGAAGAGAAAAATCCTGGAACTCGCCACGAAACCGCGCGGCGAGACTCAAAGGGGAAGTTTCCCCCCGGCGTTCCCCGGGATGAAACCGGAAGACCTCGACATCAAGGACAGCGTTATTTTCGTCAAGAAGGATCCGTCCATTCGGATGTCCATCGCCGACCTGGTGGGGCCCGCAGGCGGCGAAGGGCCGATGTGCAGCGTGCCCGAAATGGGGAAGGGCGCCCAGCGAAGCAGTTTCACGGAGCCGCTTTTCGCTTACGGATGGCAGGTCCAGCAGGGGGCTTACGCCAGCGTGCGCCTGAGGCTCTGCCGGCAGGCTCATTTCATGGAAGTCGAGGTGGACGATGAGACCGGCGAGGTTGAAGTCACCAAGGTCGTGAACGTGAACGATGTCGGCAAGGTGGTGAGCTGGGAGGGCTGCAAGGGGCAGCAGTACGGAGGCTCCTACATGGCCGTGGGGAGAGGCCGGAGCGAAGAGGTCGTCCATGACCCGGTCACGGGCGTCATGCTGAACGGCAACCTCCTCGATTACAAGATAGCGGCCATCGAGGATATCGGTTGCGTCGACACCCACCTGGTGGAGACCGGCATGGGCTACGGCCCTTACGGGACCATCGGCATCGCCGAGGATGTCGCCACGGTCGTGCCGTCGATGATCGCCGCCGCCGTTCATAACGCCCTCGGCGTGTGGGTCGAAAGCTACCCGGTCACTCCGGCCGAGGTCCTGAAGGCCCTCGGCAAGGCCTAGTACCCGACCCGGGGATGCCGAAAACCTCTTGCCCTGAGGCGAAAACAGGACTGCGACATGGGCGAAAGTCGACGAGCCTGGGATGCTCAGCCCTCATAGCCACGCGCGTCAAGCCAGGGTATAAAGCAGAAGAGCGCCGCAGGCGCGGCACAGACCTGGGCGAGGCAGCTGGGCGGCCGAAACCCCGCGTCGGAGGCAGGCGGGCAAAAGCCCTGCAGGGCGACGCAGCCCCTGTCCCGTCCCTGCTGAGCTGATTGAGCCCCAGGCCTGGCTGCCTCGCGCCTCGAGCGCTGCAATCAGTCCCGCAACAAAAGCGGAATATGGAGGCTTCCGAGTCTCAGCGAATGATTCTTCTTTATTCATGAACGGGGGATATCTATGAGTCTGAAAGAATACGCCGATTTCGCCAACGAGAACAAAACATGCTATCTGGCAACGGTCGAAGGGGATCAGCCGAGAGTCCGGTGCCTGGGAATGTGGTACGCGGACGAGACGGGATTTTATTTCCAGGCGCAAACCGTTAAGGCGATGTGCAGGCAGCTGCAGAAGAACCCTAAAGTGGAAGTGTATTTCAACGCGAAGGATTTCAGCAAGGTCATGAGAGTTTCAGGCAAAGTCCGGTTCATAGAAGACCTGGAGGTAAAGGCCCGATGCATTCAGGAGAGGCCTTTCGTGAAGAATTTCGGCATCACCGAACCTGATAATCCCCTGCTGGCTGTCTTCCACCTCTACACGGGTGAGGCGTATTTCTGGACCATGGCGGACAGCATGAAGGAGGACCGGATTCCCAGGGTTCAATTCTGAGGATCGTATCTGCCGGCCGCCGGGAAATTCCGGGCAATGGCGGCGCGGCTTTCCGGGATGGGCTTTCGGGGGGCCGCGTCCTTGAAACATCGGACTATCAGGAGTCGAGCAATGGCGAAAGGGACAGGCGGTTATCATGGACGGGTCCTGCGGGTGGACCTCTGCAGAGAAAAAATCACAACGGAACCCTTGGACGATTCCCTGCTGCCGAAATTTATAGGGGGCGCAGGATTGGGCGCCAGGTATCTTTACGAGGAAGTGCCTCCCGGCGTGGAATGGTCGGATCCGGAAAACAGGCTTCTGTTTTTTTCCGGGCCTTTCGGGGGCACCCGTTACGCGGGGTCCGGGATGATCGCCGTCGTCAGCAAAGGGCCGATGACCCATATGGCCGGGTCGTCCCAGGCCAACGGCTTTTTCGGAACCTACCTGAAATTTTCGGGCTTCGACGGCGTGATCGTCCAGGGGGAAGCGAAGGAATGGAGCTATCTCCGAATTCACGACGGGACGGCCGAGCTGTGCGACGCCCGCGACCTTGTCGGCAAGGACACCCTCGAAACGGAGGAAATCCTGCGCTCCCGCCTCGGCAAAAAATGGAGCGTTTACGGCATCGGGCCCTCGGGGGAGAATCGGGTGCGTTATGCGGCCATTTTCGGAGACCGCGGCCACGTGGCGGCCCACAACGGGCTGGGCGCGGTCATGGGGTCCAAGAAGCTGAAGGCCGTCGCCGCCGAGCGGGGCTCGCAGTCCGTGCCGATCGCCGATCCGGCGCGCTACACGGAAGCCCTTAAGGAATTTGTCCGGAATTTCCATGAGATGAAAAACCCGCTTTTCCAGTACGGCACCGCCGATCTTGTCGGATTCGCGAAGAAGCAGGGCTGGCTGCCGGTGAAAAACTACACCACCAGCGAGTTCCCCGAATTCGAAAAGTTCACCGGAGAGTCGATCCGGGCCAGCTTCAAGACCAGGGCTACGCCGTGCTGGGCGTGCCGAAAAGGCCACACATGCTCGATTCAAATTGAGGAAGGGCCTTACGCCGGTTTCGAGGGGGAGGAGCCCGATTACGAAGGGGTGGCCGCCATGGGGTCGCTCATCGGCCAGACCGATCCCGCCACAACCATTTATCTGTGCAATCAGGTCGACCGCCTCGGAATGGATATCAACGAGAGCGGGTACGTGATCGCCTGGCTGATGGAATGCTACGAAAAGGGCTATTTGAAGAAGAGCGACCTGGACGGCATCGAGATGACGTGGGGCAACGCAAACGCCGTGCTGCAGATGCTCCGGAAGATCGCCTGCCGCCAGGGGTGCGGCGCCTGGCTGGCCGAAGGCGTCAAGAGGGCGTCGGAAAAGATCGGCGGGGAAGCCGCTGACTGCGCCGTCTACACCATGAAAGGCGCCTCGCCGCGCACCCACGACCACCGCGCCAACTGGCCGGAACTGATTGACACATGCCTCTCCAACACCGGCACCATCGAGGTGACGGGCGGCGCGCCCAAGCCGGGCGAATTAGGGCTCGAGCCGGTCAAGAACCCCTTCGACCCGATTGAGGTTTCCACCATGAACGCCAAGCTTAACGGGAAAGGGCAGTTCTTGGACAGCCTGCCGCTGTGCCGCTTCTGCATGGCGGACTTTAAAACGCCCGTCGAGGCGTTGAACATCATCACGGGATGGAATTTCGACATCGCGGAGGCCATGGCCGCGGGACGGCGTATCGTGCACCAGTTCCGGGTCTTCAATTTCAGGCACGGATTGACGAAAGAGATGGAGGCCCCGTCCGTCCGTTACGGCTCGATGCCCGCCGACGGGCCGGCGCAGGGCAAGTGCGTCTCGGCCCAATGGGACGCCCTGCGCAGAAATTATTACGAGAAGATGGGCTGGGACCCGGAGACCGGCAAGCCTCTGCCTGAGACGCTGAGGAATCTGGGGCTCGAGGATCTCATCCCGGGTTTGTGGTAAATGGGGAATTATTATCAAATTACAAATGAGGAATGACGAATAACGAATTATGGATAAAGCCGCCTTGGCGGGTTTGTTTCGTCATTCGTAATTCTTTGCTGAGGGGTCGGGCATGAAAGCGAAATACGGGTATCTGGGACGGATGCTCTTCGTGAATCTGAGCGACGGGAAAACGCGCACGGAGGAGTTGTCCGAGGATCTGGCGAAAAAATTCATCGGCGGCTACGGGATCGGCGCCAGGGTCCTTTACGAGCGCATGAAAGCCGGAGTCGACCCCCTTGGCCCGGAGAATATTCTCGCTCTTGGGACGGGGCCGCTGACCCTGGCCGGGACCGTTTCCACCTGCCGGTACACCGCCATGGCCAAGTCCCCCCTGACGGGATACTGGGGGGACGCCAACAGCGGAGGCAATTTCGCAATCGCGCTCAGGGCCTCGGGGTACGATTTTGTATTCATCGAGGGGAAAGCCGAACGCCCGGTTTATCTTCTGATCACAAACGGGAAGGCTGAGATCAAGGACGCCCGTCACCTGTGGGGCCAGGACACCGCCCGGACGGAAGAAATGATCCTGCAGGAAAACCCGGGACGGGACTACAAGCTTATCAGCATCGGAAAAGCCGGAGAGAATCTTGTGCGTCTCGCCGCCCTGATCAACGACAGGGGCCGGGCGGCCGCCCGTTCCGGCCTTGGCGCCGTCATGGGCTCCAAGAATCTGAAGGCCGTCGCCTGTTTCGGTTTTCAGCGGCCCGGGATTTTTGACAAGGAGAAAGTCAAAAGCCTGGTCACAAGCACCGTCAACGAGATGGAAACCGATCCCGGCCCCATGATGGCGGTGCTGTTCCACGGCGGGACCGCAAGCGCCATGATGCCGCATCTGCTGGATCACGACGTGCCCATCAGGAATTGGGCGGGGAACCACGTCGAGGATTTCCCGAGAGAGAAATGGGAGAAGGTCGGCTGGGAATCCCTGGAGAAGTACGCCGTCGACAAGTACGCCTGCGGCGACTGCAAGATCGCATGCGGCGGCTGGATGCAGGTCCAAGAAGGGAAATACGCCGTCCAGAGAACGCATAAGCCGGAGTACGAAAGCCTGGCGGCCCTCGGCCCCAATCTCCTCAACGACGACACGGAGTCCCTCATTTACGCCAATGAATTGTGCAACCTTTACGGGCTGGATACCATCGGCGTCGGCGGCACCATCGCGTTCGCGATCGAGTGCTATGAAAAAGGCATCCTCACCGGCAAAGAGACCGACGGATTGGAGCTGAGATGGGGGAACGCGGACGCGATTGTCGAGCTCATCCACAGGATTGCGCGGCGCGAGGGGATCGGCGACATCCTGGCGGAAGGAGCGAAAAAGGCCGCGGAAAAATTCGGCAATGGCGCCGATCAGCTGGCCATGCACGTCGGGGGACAGCTGATACCGATGCACGACCCGAGACGGGCGGCCGGATGGGGGGCGACCTACATCGTGGAAGCCAACCCCGCCATCCACACCCGGGGAGGGACGCAGTTCCCTGAAACCGGGATGGCCAACCCGGATATCTATGAACCGCTGGGAGTGCCCGTGCACCTCGATAAATACAACCCGGAAGGCAAGGGCAAGTACCAGGCCGTCATGTCCGGCTGGCAGCACCTGATGAACTGCTCGGGCGTCTGCATTTTCGCCGCGGACGGCCTGAATTTCCGGTGGCTGGAACTTATGAAGGCTATCACCGGCTGGGACCTGGAAATAGAAAGCGTGAAACTCACCGGCCAGCGCATCGGAACCATGCTCCATCTCTTCAATCTCAGGGAGGGGTTCAAGCTCTCCGATTTCACTCTGCCGGAACGGGCGCGCGGCAACCCTCCGCTCACGGCCGGCCCGACGAGGGGCGTCATGCTGGAATTCGAGGGGCTCAAACGTCAGTTCTTCGAATTCATGGGCTTTGACTTCGAAGCCGGCAGGTTCCGCAAGGAAAGGCTGGAGGAACTGGGCCTTCAGGATCTCGCCTGAAGCGTTTCCCCTTTTCGGCCTCCCGTTCAATTCAGGAAACGCGAAACGGGAAACCTAATAGAGTTCGAGATAGCCGGTGGGGCACCCCTCGGCGCACTTTTTGCACCCGTTGCAGAGATCCATCTTGATGCTGTAGTGCTCCCCTTTCGGAAGACGCACAAAGCAGTTGTTGGTGCAATACATCCAGCAGCTTTCGCAGTCCATGCACATGCCGCACGACAGGCAGCGCTTCGCTTCCTCGAGAGCTTCCTCCCGGCAGAGCCCTTCCTCGATCTCCGCGTCCATATCGCGCCGCTCGACAGGCAGGCGCCTCCGCTCGTGCCGTTCGGCCTCCATATGCCAATCCAGGATGACCTTGTCCGCAGGCGGACGCGCCGCCGATTTCACCAAATCCACGCCCCGTATATGGGCGTCGATCGCCTGAGCGGCCGCGCGTCCCTGATAGACGGCTGTCGCGACAAGGGCCAGCGCGAGATCGTCGCCGCCGGCATAGACGCCCGGGATCCCGGTCGCTCCCCATTCATCCGCCTGCATCCCGCCGGTGCCGGCGCGCATTTCGTCCAGGGAGGCGATCTCAGGCTCCTGACTGACCGCAATAATGATCGTGGACGCTTCTATCTCGAACTCGGACCCGCCGATGGGCTTCGGACGGGGGCGGCCCGAAGCGTCGGGCTCTCCAAGCTCCATGCGGACGCACCTCAGCCCGGTCGCGACGCCGCCGTCCCGCAGCACGGCGACCGGCGCGGTCAGAAACTCAAAGGCGACGCCCTCCTCCATGGCGCCCTCGACTTCCCTTGCGATGGCCGGCATCTCATCCCTGGACCGGCGGTACACGATCGTAGCCTCAGCCCCAAGGCGACGGCTGATCCTGGCCGCGTCGACGGCCGTGTCACCTCCGCCGACCACAAGGACGCGGCCCCCCAACTCAACGGGCTCGCCGCCGTTGACGCGATTTAAGAATTCCACGCCGGTCCAGATGTTGGTTGCGTCCTCTCCGGGAAGGCCCAGTTTCCGCCCCTTATGGGCGCCGATGCCCACGAAAAGGGCTCTGTATTCCCGGCGCAACTGCGCCAGAGCTATATCCTTTCCCACGATCACGCCGCACTTGAGCTCAGCCCCGAGATCCAGGATACGCTGGATCTCGGCGTCCAGGATTTCCCTCGGGAGCCGGTATTTGGGAATACCGTAGCGCAGCATGCCGCCGGGCCGGCTGAAGGCCTCATAGATCGTCACCGGATAGCCGCGTCGGACCAGTTGATACGCGCAGGATAATCCCGCCGGCCCGGATCCGATGACGGCGACCTTCTCCGGGCGACGCACTTCCGTTAGCCGCGACAGTGTCAATCCCCGGGCTATTCCAAAATCCCCGACGAAACGTTCCAGGGCGTTGATCGCCACGGCGCCGTCCTTGTTCCTGCGGTTGCAGTGATCCTCGCACGGGTGGGGGCAGACGCGCCCGCAAACGGCGGGAAAAGGGTTCAGTTCGGTGATCTTCCGCCAGGCGATCTCGAGGGCCTGCTCGTCGGTCCGCCCATAGGCTTCCGCCTGGGCGATGGTCGTGATCCAGCCTCGGATATCGGCCTCATTGGGACAGTGAGAGACGCAGGGAGGCGTCTTTTCAACGTACCTCGGCCGCAGAGGGCTGATTTCGACCGGCCTATTCGTTTCCTGTGTCGGCATGCGGCATATCTTAGCATGCGGATCCCTAAACAGGTGCCGGGCTACCCTGTCCCCATTTTGCATGGGGACAGGGTAGCCCGGCACTGTTATAAAGAATCTTGTTTTCAACCGCGAATTCGTATACCTATCAAGCCGATGAACCTCAAGCGTCTTCGATCGCCCTTATTATGCCTTGTGTTGCTTTCTGCGCAGGCCTGCCAGAGAGAGCGGCATGTCACAAAGCTGGAATTCTCGGGTATCCTCCCTTCCCATGACAGGCTCAGCCAAACACTGGAGGAATGGTGCCGGGACCTTGAGCGGAGAAGCGGCGGGATCATCCGGGCGACCTATCATCCCGGCGGCATACTCACCCCCGCAACCCAGATCTTCGACTCGGTCGCCACCGGCATCGCGGATATCGGCTTCGGCCCTATGGGAGTCACGCCAGGACGTTTTCCTCTGACCGAAGTCCTGGAGCAACCTGTGGGGATCGAAAGCTCCGTCATGATGACGCGCCTGTCCAACGATTTTTACCGCGCTTTCCGGCCGAAGGAGCTGGATCGGGTCAAGGTCCTCTTTTTCCTCAGCGCCAGCCCCGGGCTCCTGCACACCAAGAGACCGGTGAGAAGACTGGAGGACCTCAAAGGCATGAAGATACGGTGCCTCGGCGGAAACGCCGCCAGAGTTCTCGAGGCCCTGGGGGCGGTGGCTATTATCATTCCGACCGGCGATACCTACGACGCCCTCCGGAAGGGAATCGTGGATGGAGTTGTGGCGGCGTGGGATTCCCTGGAGACTCTGAAGTGGGGCGAGGTCCTGCATTACACGACGGTGAGCCGCTATGCCTCCGTCGGAGCCCCCGGCGTCGTCGTCATGAACAAGGCTAAATGGGACAGTCTGCCGCCCGAGATACGGGACATCATGGACGGGATGTCGGAGGAATACGCCGAGAGGCTGAGCAGACTCTGGGACGAGAAGGACCGGAACACCATCCGGAAATGGACGGCGAGGAATCATGTGTCCATACATCTGAGCCCGGAAGAGGAAAAAAGGTGGGAGGGGGCCGTCCTGCCCCTCTACGAAGCCCTGGTAAGGGAAAAATCGGCGAAGGGCCTGCCCGCCGTCGAGGCCCTGAATTTCTGCAAAGATTGGGTGGAAAAAAACGCCGGGCGGGAGCGCGCATGGATGTAGCGGCCCTGCCGGATGCAGGATGATGGACAGGCTGGCATCCGCGTGGATTCAGGATGCCGCCATGCGGTAGAGCGCCTCGCGCCGCGGGTAAGTTTAAGGCGCCGCCTTGGGGGAAAGACATGAGAGAGCCGCTTAGAATCTCTTCCGGTCGGATGAGCGCATGGATGGAGGCTGCCTCGGGCGCAGCCCTGATCGGAGCGATGCTCCTGATCGGCGCGGATATCCTCGGGAGAATCCTCGGCCGCCCCGTTCCCGGGACGTATGAGATCGTCTCGCTCGCGGGCGGCTTGATCGTCGGCCTGGCCCTGCCGGCCACGTCGAGGGCCAAGGGACATGTTTCCACCGATATTCTGCTCGCGAGGCTGTCCGAAAGATCCCGCTTGGCTCTGTCCGTGGCGACGCGCTGCGCCGGCATGGCCCTTTTCCTGCTGGCCGGCTGCGGCATGGTTCTGATGGGCGTCCGCCTCAGAGACTCGGGAGAAGTTACGGCGGTCCTGGCCCTTCCCTTTTATCCTGTGGCGTACGCCGTTGGCGGAGCCTTTTTTGTTCAAACCCTGATCCTTCTTTCCGAAATGCTGGAAACGATTCATCCGGGACCTCGACGGTGAGGCGGGCATGAACGAGATATGGATCGGCTGCATCGGGCTGGCATTGCTGCTGACGCTCTTCCTCACGGGCATGGAGCTCGCCTTCGCCATGACGTGTATCGGGTTCGCCGGATTCGCCGTCCTCAGGTCCTTCCCGGCCGCCGTCGACCTTCTGGCGAAGGATTTTTACGATACTTTCGCCTCCTACGCGTTCGTCGTCGTCCCGCTCTTCGTCCTCATGGGTCAGATCGCTTTCAATTCCGGCATCGCGGAAAAGATGTACGGCACGTCGCGCAAATTCGTCGGCCACGTACCCGGCGGACTGGCGATGGCGACCGTGGTCGGCGCGACCATATTCAAAGCCATTTCCGGATCCTCCCTGGCGACCGCCGCGACCTTTTCCAGCGTCGCCATCCCGGAAATGGACAAATACGGCTATGACAGGAGGCTTTCCACCGGCGTGGTCGCGAGCGTGGGGACGCTGGGCTTCCTTCTCCCGCCGAGCGGGACGCTCATTATCCTGGCAATGATTACGGATCAGTCCATCAGCAAGCTCTTCCTTGCGGGAATCCTGCCCGGCCTGCTGATCGCCGCGCTCTTCCTGGCGACGATCGCCGTGTGGTGCCGCCTGAATCCCTCCCTCGCGCCCCGGGGCCCATTTGCCGGATGGAGGGAACGGATCCGTTCGCTCCCCCAGATTTTCGGTCCTCTGCTGATCTTCGCCGTGACCGTCGGGGGGCTGCTGGCGGGATATTTCACGCCGACCGAGGCGGGCAGCGTCGGCTCCATCGCGGTCCTGCTGCTGACGCTGCTGAAAAGGGATCTGGATATCAAGGGCTTCGTCAAATCCGTGCGCGAGTCGCTGCGCATGGGCTGCATGGTGCTGATGCTGATCGGAGGTTCCGCCGTGCTGGGCCACTTTGTGGTTATTTCGAAGATCCCGGGCGTCGTCGCGTCGTGGACGCTCAGCCTCCCTTTGCCTGCCCATTCGATCCTGGCCGTCATTCTCCTCATTTATCTTATAGGCGGATCCTTCATCGACGACGTCGCCTTCATGATTCTGGCCACGCCCATCTTTTTCCCTGTTGTTATGAAACTCGGATACGACCCCATCTGGTTCTGCATCGCGCTCGGAGTGACGTTGATGATCGGCGTGATCACGCCGCCGGTAGCCGTGGCGGCCTTTGTCGTTAAAAACATCTCTCAGGAGTCGATCGGCCGGGTCTACAGGGGCGTTCTCCCGTTTCTTATTACCCTGGCCCTCTGCCTTTGCCTGCTTTTTGTTTTTCCTGAGATCGCGACTTTTCTCCCGCGCAGATACTAAGAGGTTTTCGCGCTTCCCGTTTCAGACCCGGGTCGCGGCGAAAGGAATCTTCCAATGTTGACTATTCCGGAGAAGATCCCTGAGAATAGGAGCCGTCTTCAGCTTCGGACCGGAAAGCCAAGAGGTGGCTGCTGTAAGGGATGCTTAGCCGGTCCCCGGTTTCCAGAGAGTCGTCCATCGCACTGAGCACGTTTTTATAGCGGAAAAAGGGGAACGGGAAACCTGAAACGGGAAACGAGGATATCCAGACATGCCAAGCGACTATCGGGACAAGGTCGTCATCGTAACGGGAGGGTCTTACGGCATCGGCCGGGCGGCGGCGATCGGTTTCGCCCAGAGAGGAGCGAAGGTCGTCATCGCCGACATTGACGTGAGGAAAGGAGAGGAGACCCTGCTCCGCGTAAGGGAAGCCGGGGGCGACGCCATATTCGTGAAAACGGACGTCTCCTCCGAGGCGGATGTCGCGGCGATGGTGAAGAAAACCGTCGAAACCTACGGAAGGCTCGATTGCGCGTTCAATAACGCCGGGATTCACAAGGTCTTCACGTCCATGCTCGCATTCAGCGCCTCCGACTGGGAGGAAATGATCAACGTGAACCTCAAGAGCGTCTGGCTCTGCATGAAATATGAAATCCCTGAAATGCTCAAGACAGGGAAAGGCGCCATCGTGAACACCTCCTCGGCGGCGGGACTGGTCGGGGCGCCGAGCAATCCCGCATACCCCGCCAGCAAACACGGTGTTGTCGGAATCACCAAGTCCACGGCCCTGGAATTCGCCCGCAAAGGCATACGGGTCAATTGCGTGTGCCCCGGCCCCATCCGGACGGGGATGAACGAAAGTCTGGCGGCGGCCAACCCGGAGATGGTAAAGGCGATGGACCAGAAAGTTCCCATGGGCCGAATCGGCGAGCCGGAAGAGGTTGCCGCGGCGGCCATCTTCCTCTGCTCGGATGAAGCCTCCTATATCACCGGGGTCGCCCTGCCTGTGGACGGAGGCATCGTCGCGGACTAGCAGGAGTTCCCAGTTTCCGGTTAAAGCGACCTGAAGCTCGAATTGGAAAACTCGAATCCGGAGTTCACAGAAAAAATCAAGAAAAGCGCCAAATTGCAGGATCCATAAGCGGGACCTGGAAACGGAAACCAGTCAAGGGATTTCGCCCCTTGAAATATCCGCGCGCCGAATCGGGCAATGGAATTCCGGACATTATCTTGCGCGCGGGGATTTGAGAAGCCAGAAGCCGGAATAGATCCAGCCTTCTTGCTTCCAGAGCGGGAACAAAATTCTCGTTACGTCTCAAATAACGGTCTAGGCTCGTTCGGGGCCTTCGTCCCGAACGAGTGGTGCCTTCGGGACAGCAGGAAACGAATTTTGCAGTTTTCATTTCTGATTCTTCAATTTCCATTTTGCCATAAATGGAAAATGGAAACTGGCAAATGGGAAATGTAGAATCTTGGAGCCCAATTTAAAAAATTGTATAGACAATTTTTGTCGATAGGAACGCACTAAGCGCCTAGAGATAAGGGGGGAGTCATGAGTTCTGAATATCGGGTCTTGATCAACGGAGAGCTGTGCGAATCATCCACGAAGGAAACCATGGAGGTGATCAACCCCGCGAACGGCACGGTGGTCGGCCACGCCCCCAAGTGCAGTTCCGCGGAAGTCGACAGGGCGGCACGGGCGGCCTATGAGGCCGCTCCGGCCTGGGCGGAGGTGTCTCCCACCGATAAGGCGGCGCTTTTCTTCAAGATGGCGGGCCTGCTGCGGGCTCATCGGAATGAGCTGGCAAAGCTGGAGACCATGCAGTACGGCGGACCGATTTTTAAGACAATGAATTTCGACATGGTCTTCGACGCCCAGCACTTTGAATTCATGGCCGGCGTCGGGAGGGCGGTGACGGGCAAAACTCTGCCCGTCGGACCGCAGGCCATATCCATGACCCTCCGCCAGCCCCTGGGCGTCGTCGGCCTGATCACGCCCTGGAATTTTCCGCTCGTCACGGCGATCTCAAAGATCACTCCGGCGCTGATGATGGGCAACACGGCCGTAGTGAAACCCGCCTCCTGCGCCCCGCTCACGGTTCTGAAGCTCGGGGAGCTCGCTGTAGAAGCCGGATTCCCTCCGGGCGTGTTGAACATCGTGTCCGGCCCCGGGTCGACGGTGGGCGAAGCCATCGTGAAACACCCCCATGTCGCAAAGATCAACTTCACGGGGGATTCCGAAACAGGAAAGCGCATCCTGGCGCTGGCCAGCGACGCCGTCAAACCGGTCGCCTGCGAACTCGGCGGCAAGAACGCCTTCATCGTGCTCCCCGATGCGGACATGAAAGCCACGATCGAAGGGGCCGTCTGGGGCGGCTTCTTCAATTCAGGCCAGAACTGCGGCGCTTCAAGCCGCTATCTCGTGCACGAATCCGTGTACGACGAGTTCGCGGAGAAATTCGTCGCCGCCTCCAAGCTGTTGCGGGTGGGAGATCCCCTGAACCCCGAGACTATGATCGGGCCGGTCGCCTACAAGGGACACCGGGATAACATCGAGCGCTTCATCGAGCGCGCGAAGAAATCCGGAGCGAAACTCCTGCTCGGCGGCGAACGCCCCAACACGCCCGAGACAAAGGACGGGTATTTCGTCGCCCCGACCATTTTCGGCGACTGCGACCCCAAATCGGAAATCATGCAGGAGGAAGTCTTCGGCCCCGTCGTCGCGCTGACGCGGTTCAAGACGCCCGAGGAAGCCGTGGCCATCGCCAACGACTCGCGCTACGGACTGTGCGCTTCCATCTGGACCAGGGACATCCGCCTCGGGCTCGTGATGACCAAGCAGCTCAAGGTGGGGACCGTTTGGCTGAACCAGCACCTGTCGATCGTTTTCGAATGCCCTTGGGGCGGCTGTAAGGAATCCGGCCAAAGCAAGGAGAACTCGATCATGGTCCTCGACGAATACAGCATGATGAAGAACGTGTGGATCGACCTGATCGGCACCCCATCCACACCCTGGCAGGGAAAATTGGGCTGAAGATCTCGCGCTTCCTATCCCGCGGTTCCCAGTTCCCGGTTTAGAGTGTTTGAACCGGGAACCGGGAACTCTTTCCTACAAATCATCCTGAGCTCATATTAAACTAGGCTGCGTATATCGGGAGAAGGGCCGGAGTTATAAATATGAGTACGCCCGAAGAACAGGGGAAGCTGCTGCCGCTCGGCGAGGCGATCCGACGCCATGTCCAGCCCGGTATGAAGCTGCATCTTGCGGGAGGCATCGGCGGGCCAAGCGCCGCCGTCTGCGAGCTTATTCGGCAGTTTTATGGGAAAAATCCCGCCTTCACCCTGATTCAAAGCACGGTCACGGGATTGGCCGTCAACCTGGTTCATTGCGGCCTTGTCAGGAAGCTGGTCTGCTCGGTGTGCGCGAACATATCCGGGACAGGACGCCCGAGCAGGGTCATCCAGGAGGCCTGTGAAAGCAATCGGATCGAAATGGAGAATTGGACCCTGAACTCCCTTCAGCAGAGGCTCATGGCGGGCGCTCTGGGCGTGCCGTTCATGCCCACGCGGTCCATCATCGGCAGCAGCATCGCCGAGGAAAACGCCGCGTCCTTCAAGACCATGGACGATCCTTTCGGAACCGGACGCCCCGTGGGCCTTGTAAGCGCTCTCTGGCCCGATATCTCCATCATCCACGGATGTGTCGCCGACCGAGACGGCAACACCATTATGCCGGCCCCCTACGGAGAGGATCTATGGGGGGCGTTGGCCAGCAGGGGCGGCGTCATCGTTACCGTCGAGAAGGTCGTTCCCGAGGAGTTTATCAGGCAATACGCGGCCCTGGTTAAAATCCCGTCCTATGCCGTCCAGGCCGTGGTGGAGGCGCCTCTGGGGCTTCACCCCTTTTCGCTGGCCAACCCCGGCATCCGCGATATCGATCCCTACGAGAAGGACCTGGAATTTCTCAATGCCCTGTATGCAGCCTCCGCCGATCCGCAGGCACTGGACGAATGGATCAAGGGCTGGATCCTTGATTGCAGGGATCACGCCATGTACCTCGAAAGGCTTGGGAAACAGAGGATCGAGGAGCTGAAGGGGAAATCGAGACGGGCGAAGACGGAATTCACGCTTGAGCCGCCCGCCGCCGGAGAGGAGACGCCGGAGTTCCAGTCGAGGGAAATGATGCTGGTAGCCCTGGCCCGGGAGATCCGAAGCAGCGTCGAGAGGCAAGGGCACAAGATCGTGCTCGCGGGCGCCGGAGCGGCCGCGACCGCCGCGTTCCTCGCCTACTACCAGCTGAAGCCGGCCGGATTTGAATTGGGCACCGGAAACGGGCAGATCGGCTACTCGCCGGTCCCGGGGGAATCCATTCTCGCCAGCGAGGCCGGCGTCCGAAGCTCCAAAATGCTGACCGACACCATCCTGATGCAGGGCGTCTTCGTGGGAGGAGAAAACAACAGATGCCTGAGCGTGCTCGGCGCGGGCCAGATGGATAAGTTCGGGAACATCAACTCCACCAGGACGTCCGCCGGCGGATTTCTTGTGGGATCCGGCGGCGTCAACGACGCGCTCAACGCCCGCGAGGCGATAATCTGCCTGGATCAAACAAGGGACCGGTTCGTGGACCGGCTCGCTTACGTGACCGGACGCGGCCGCGCGGTCACGACGGCGGTATCGACCATGGGCATTTTCAGGAAGCCGAATCCGGAGGATGAACTGCATCTCGCGGCCTGCTTTCCGACTGTTCCCGAGCGCAGTCTTGAAGAACGGATCCGGGAGATCCGGAATCGCTGCGGGTGGGAGTTGAAACTCGCCCGCGTCGTCGAAGAGACGCCGGGACCGAGCCCGGAGGAGCTTCGTCTGCTGCGCCGGCTCATGACCTGATTACGAAGGACGCATCAAGGGTCTCGGATTCAATCCGCAGAGCCGCTCCGCAAGAAACTCCGTGGAACGCAGCCTCGAGCCGCGGATCCGTCATTCGTAATTGGAAGAGGAGTGAATATGAGCGGGGGACCGTTGCAGGGAATACGGGTTATCGAATGCGCCGGCTATCTCAGCGCGCCGACGGCCTGTTACATGCTGGGCGACCTGGGCGCCGAAATCATCAAGATCGAGGACCGGGAAAAGGGGGATCCCTCGCGGGGCACCTCGGCGGTTTTCGGCTCGTCCATGACCTTGCCGAACGGCGAGAACATCCTTTTCGAAACCGCGAACCGGAACAAGAAGAGCGTTACGCTGGATCTGAAGAAAGAAAAGGGCAGAGAGGTCCTCTATGAACTGGTTTCCAGATCCGAAATCTTCTGCACCAATTTCACACAATCCGCCATCGCCAAACTGAAGATAGACTTTGAGACATTGAAAAAATACAACCCGAAACTCATTTACGGGCTCGCCACCGGCTACGGGCTCGCAGGCCCCGAAAGCCATAAACGCGCCTTCGACAGCGTCGCCCAGGCCCGCTCCGGGATCATGTACGCCCTCGGCGGGGAGCCTGACGCCCCTCCGGCCCAGATCGGCGGGCCTGTGTTCGACCAGATGACGGGAACTCTCCTCGTTTACGGAATACTGGCAGCTTTGGCCGCGCGGGACAGGCAGGGGATCGGCCAGCAGGTCGAGGTCTCCCTTCTGGGGGCCGGAATACACCTGCAGGCCTATAATCTGAACACGGCGCTTCTCAGAGGCCGCCAGATCCCGAGACCCTCCAGGCGATCCCTCAGGAACCCGATGGCGAACCACTTCGAGTGCGCCGACGGCGAATGGCTGCTGCTTTCGGAGCCCCAGGCGGACCGGTTCTGGCCGGCGTTCTGCGAGGCTCTCGGCATCCAGCACCTCGAGAAAAACGAGAAGTTCTGCGACGCCGCCCGCAGGCGCGAGAATTTCAGGGAACTGCTCGACATCATCGAGAAGGTTTTCAAGACCAGGACGCGAGCGGAGTGGATGAAAATCCTGGACGAAAAGGGGGGCGGGATCGCCTATTCACCCGTGCTCAGGCCGACGGATCTGGCCAACGACCGGCAGGCGCTGGAGAACAGCTACATCGCGGAAATCGACCACCCGTCCCTGGGCCGGATCAAAATGGTCGGGAATCCCATCAACTTCAGCGGGACCCCGGTGAAGGTGGACGGATACGCGCCCTGTTTCGGCCAGCATACCGAAGAGGTCCTCCTGGAAATCTGCGGCTACGACTGGGACAAGATACAGCAACTGAAGGACGAGGAAGTGATCTAGATGGGTTCGCCGTTCCCGGTTTCCGGTTTTCTCTTGAAACAACGGGGACGGGAAACGGGCAACGCGAAACGGGAGATATGGGATGGAAACGAAGTTGAGGAACAAGCGTCTGGACGAAGCCGAATTCCTGAAAATGCGCGGGCCCTTTCTCGCCCAGTGGCACACGGGGCGCGAGGTCG
Organism: uncultured Acidobacteriota bacterium; assembly: GCA_964481255.1. Classification (GTDB taxonomy): domain Bacteria; phylum Acidobacteriota; class UBA6911; order UBA6911; family UBA6911; genus UBA6911. The sequence goes on from CAYZTZ010000022.1 coordinate 25,655, forward strand.
ATCTCGACGAAGCGGTGGAGTATCAGAAGAAGCTGCCCGATTCCAAGAACTGGCATAAGGTGGCCCGCAAGCTCCATGAAGAGGGACGGACCGCGATATTTCCGCGGGCGGGCACCGGGCTTCTTGAGGACATGATCCGCCTGTGCAAAAGGCTGGAAGAAGCGGATGTCCCTTTCATCCCCGTGACCTCGGACAGCTATACGCGGCAGCTCGAGTTTGAAAAAGTCGAGAGCATCCTTGTGGAGATGCGAAAAACCGGCAAGAACCTGCTGAATGGATATCCGCTCATCAACTATGGAGTCAAGCAGACGAGGAGGCTTGTCGAGAGCGTCGAGCGGGGCGCCTTCAACCCCAGGCTCTCCCTGAAATCCTATCCGCTGGCCACCGAGATCGCCTTCGCCTCGGGCATGACGGCGGTCGCGGCATGCCCGTTCATCTCGTGGGCGGCCTATGAAAAGGACGCGACCCTGGAACAGTCCATGGCGACCAACCAGTACGTCCACCGTCTCATCGGCTACTACGCCGACCGGGGGATCATCATTTCCACGGACAATCACGGATGGATCCTGACAGGGCTGCAGCCCATGACCGTGAACCTGGCCACGACCGTTCTGGACGCGCTGATGGTGGCCGAACAGGGGGGCAAGAGCATCACGTCGGTCGTTCATCTGATGGGCAACATGGCGCAGGATCTGGCCTGGATCCGTGTGACTCCAAGGCTGCTGCGGGAATACCTGGACAGGTTCGGATATAAGGATGTGAGCATCGCGGGGGTTTTCGCACAGCACACGCCTCTTTTCCCCATGCCCCAGGGGATGGGGGCGGCCTTCGCATTCCCGAATTACACCGCCTTTGTGGCCGCCCTCGGAAACGTGGAAGCCGTCTCCATAAGGACCATCGACGAAGCCCTCGGCATCCCGACGGAGGAATCGCACGCGCTCAGCTATGAATCCACCAACTGGATCCTCAATGTCATCCGTGGACAGGAAATCGCTTTGGAAATGAAGGCGATCGACGAGGAGGCCTACATCGCGGAACTCGAAATACGGAGCCTGATCGATAAAGTCCTTGAAATAGGGGACGGCGACGCCATCGTCGGATGCCTGAAGGCCGTGGACGAGGGATTCCTCGACTCCTCCTTCAGCCCCAACAGACAGGTCAAGGACCTGGTGATGGGCATCAAGGACAGCCGCGGCGCCATCCGGTGGAAGGAATTCGGCAACCTGCCCCTCCCCGAGGAAGTCAGGCGGTTCCACCGTGAAAAAGTGGCGGAAAGAGAAAGGGCGGAGGGCCGGAAAATGGACTACGACGCTCTCATCCAGGATTTCTGGGCCTTCAGCAAGGGCCGTCTGACCGGGAAACCGTAAAGGAGTTCCTGGTTTCCGGTTCCCGGTTCCCGGTTTCCTAGCCCTCCATGGATAGATTGATGAGCCGCTTTAATGGGAACCGGGAACCTGAAACTAAGAACTTGTGCCTTGTAAAGAGCTTCAATGTTGCATTTCGGGGAGAATCGCAATCATGACCAAGCCGACAGTCATAACGGGTACGGTGGGCAAGGACGCGCACGTGATCGGAACGAAAATCCTGTCGCACGCGCTTCGCGAAGCCGGCTTCAACGTCGTGGAGCTCGGCATTCTGACGCCCCCGGAGGAGTTTATCCGGGCCGCGCTCGAACACAAGGCGGATGCCATTCTGATGAGCTCTCTCTACGGGATGGCCGAGAACGACGTCCAGGGGTTCAAGGAGAAATGCGTCGCGGCGGGTCTCGGCGACGTGATCCTTTACATCGGCGGCAATCTCGGCGTCGGGAAACATGACTTCAAGGACGACGAGGTGAAGTTTAAAAAGCTCGGCTTCGACCGGGTTTACCCGCCCGCGTCCGATGTCAAGGGCGCCATCGCGGATTTGTGGGCCGATCTCAGGGCCAGGGGGAAAGCATAGCGCCATGCCTCGCCCAAGAATGCTGGAAGGTTACCGCGCTTTGGATCTGACGGACGAAAAAGGGTTTTTGTGCGGCAAAATCCTGGCCGAACTCGGGGTGGACGTCATCAAAGTGGAAAGGCCCGGAGGGGACCCTTCACGCAGAATCGGGCCGTTCTGGCACGATGAGGCCGACCCGGAAAAAAGCCTGTACTGGCTCGCCTACAACAGCAGCAAGCGCGGGATCACCCTTGATATCGAAAAGAAGGAAGGGAAGGCGATTTTCCGGAGGCTGGTCCAAACGTCGCATTTCGTCATCGAGTCCTTCCCACCCGGCCACCTGGACAGACTCGGCTTGGGCTATCCGGAGCTGTGCCGGATCCGCAAGGATATCATCCTGACCTCCATCACGCCGTTCGGGCAGAGCGGCCCTTACAGCGGCTACCAGGCCTCGGACCTCGTGATCATGGGAATGGCCGGAGAGCTTTTCCTGACCGGCGACCCGGACCGCAGGCCCGTGAACATAAGCATGCCGCAGGCCTGTCTGCACGCCGGAGCGGACGCGGCCGTTGGGTCCATGCTGGCCCATCATCACAGACGCAGGACAGGCGAAGGCCAGCACGTGGACGTCTCCATGCAGCACAGCGCGGCATGGTTTCTGGCTCAAACCATACCCCATTGGGAGATCGACGGGATCGTGCTCGGCAGAGTGGGCACCTTCCGCACAAGCAGCCGTGGCACCCTGCAGAGGCAGGTCTGGCCGTGCAGGGACGGGTTCATCTTCTTCTTCATGATAGGGGGACAGCAGGGCGCCAAAACCTGCCGCCAGCTCGTGCAATGGATGCAGGAGGAAGGCATGGCCGACGAATTCCTGCTCACCTATGAATGGGAACGCTTCGACATGGCCACCGCCACTCAGGAGCTGATCGACAGGATTTCGAAGCCAATCGCCGAGTTTTTCAGGACACGGACAAAAAAGGAGGCTCTGGAGGCGGCGATATCGAGAAACATCTCCATCTGCCCCCTACTCGGCATGAAGGACCTGCTGCAGGACCCAAATCTGGCGGCGAGGGGATTTTGGATGCCGATGGAGCATCCCGGGATCCCTGCGGCCATTCCGTATCCGCGGCAGTTCGCGCGGTCTTCGGAAAATGAGACGGCGACGCTCCGGCGCGCGCCCCTTACAGGCGAGCATAACGCCGTGGTCTACGCCGAGTTGGGATTGTCGCACAAACAAATCGGGGATTTGAAGAAGGCCGGAATCATCTAGATTTCTCGTTTCCCGTCTCGGGTCGCCCGTTCTTTGTTTTTCACTCGACGGGAAACGGAAAACCTTACAAGGCGAGAGATATGAGCACGAATGCAAAATATGAAAAACTGCTCGAGCCCGGCCGCATCGGGTCGGTCCGGACAAGGAACCGAATCGTCAAGTCCGGCGCCGGCATGCTGATGTGGCACGAAGACGACCTGCACATGCGGCCGGAGGTCCTCGCATTCTACGAAGGCATCGCCCGAGGCGGCGTGGGGCTTCTGATCGTCGAATCGCCGACCATCGACTACCCCCGGGGCGTGCGCTGGAAAGAAAGGTACCGCATCGACGACGACAAGTATATCGAGGGCCTCAGCGAACTCGTGCGGGTGATCCATAAGCACGGCTGTCCCACGTTCATGCAGATGAACCACGACGGGCCCTGGCAGGTCAAGCTCCCCTTCGCGCCGGAGCCCATGTATGACGGGGCCCCCATCGGCGCTTCGCCCGTGAGCTTCCAGGCCGAGGGGGATTTCCACGCGGAAACGCCCCACCCGCTCACCGTCGAGGAAATCCAGGAAATCGTGGACAAGTTCGCCGGCGCGGCGGTGCGGGCGCAGAAAGCCGGGTTCGACGGGGTCGACATCAACGCCGCCAGCAGCCACCTCCTGCACAATTTCTTCTCCCCCTTCTGGAACAAGCGCACCGACGCATACGGCGGAAGCGTCGAGAATCGGGCGCGTTTTGCGGTCGAAGTGATACGCGAAATCAAGAAGCGCCTGGGGAACGACTTCCCTGTTTCGGTCATCATGAACGGCATCGAGATGGGCCAGGGGATCGGCGTCCCCGACAGCCGGTGCCTCACGCACGAGGACGCGCGTGAAATCGCCAAATGCCTCCAGGCCGCGGGCGCCGACGCCATCCAGGTCCGGAGCCACTTTCTGGGCTATCACGTGGCCTCCTACCTGACCGACGCCCTGTTCTACCCGGAGCCTCCCATCCCCGTCGAGAATTTCCCCAAGGCCTATAACGCCGCCCGGAAAGGCGTGGCCGCCAATATACACGCCGCGTCGGGGATCAAGAGCGTCGTCTCCATCCCGGTCACCGTGGTGGCAAGGCTCGACGCCGATATCGGGGAAAGTCTTCTGCGCGAAGGGAAGGTCGATTTCATCGCGATGACGCGGCGCCTTCTTGCCGACCCCGACTACCCGCGCAAGATCGCCGAAGGGAGACTGGACGACATCCAGCCCTGCACCGCCTGCGCCAACTGCCTGGGCAGCCGCCGGTGCAGAATCAACGGACTGCTGGGCACGCCCTACAACACCATCGAAGGGGCGCCGAAAAAGAAGAAGGTCCTGGTCATCGGCGGGGGGCCGGCGGGGATGTCGGCGGCCAGGGTCTCCGCCCTGCGGGGACATGACGTGACGCTCTATGAAAAGTCGCCCGCGCTCGGCGGGCTGCTCCCCGTCGCGTCCATCGTCAAGGGGAACCATCCGGAGGATCTGTCTCTCATCACGCAGTACTTTTCGCGCCAGCTCGAGAAGCTCAACGTGAAGGTGGAACTCGGGAAGGAAGCGGATCTATCCACGGTGGATGCGCTCAAGCCCGACGCCGTTTTTCTCGCGACCGGCGGCACGTCGACGGTGCCCCCCATCCCGGGCATCGACAGGCCCAACGTCGTCAGCGGCTCGGTCCTGCATCGCAGGCTGAAATTCTTACTGAGATTTTTCAGGCCGGAGACTCTCCGGAGCCTGACCAGGTTCTACATGCCGGTCGGCAAGAGGGTCATCGTGATCGGCGGAGCCATTCAGGGAGCCGAGCTGGCGGAGTTTCTCACCAAGCGCGGCCGGAAGGTGACCGTGGTCGAGAAAAAGACCGTGATCGGCGAAGGCATGGTGGACGCCCTGCAGACCTATCTGCTGATGTGGTTCAGGAAAAAGGGGGTGACCCTGATCCCGGGCGTCCGGGAATACGTGGAGATCACCGACCGGGGCCTGACCATTATCAACGCCGACGGCCAAAGACAGACGATCGAGGCGGACACCATCGTGACCGCTCTGCCGCTGACGCCCAATAACGAACTGCTCGACGCGCTCAAGGCCCGAGTCCCCGAGGTTTACGCCGTCGGAGATTGCAGGGATCCTCTGCTGATCGCGGACGCGATCGGGACGGCATTACGGACAGCCATGGGAATATAAAAACAGTTTCAGGTTCCCCGTTAAAACAATTGGTATTAGAACGGGAATCGACGAAACGCGAAACGCCGAGGGGAAGAATGAAGGACACAGTATTCAAGGATCTAAAGATCGCGGCCTTCAGCTGGGCCATGGTGGGGCCATTGACGCTGAAGTTTTTCGCGGATTACGGCGCGACCGTGGTCCGCGTGGAAACGAGTCTCCGTCCCTGCGTCACCCGCACCTCGGCGCCCTTCAAGGACAACATCCCCGGCCTCAATCGAAGCGGCTACTTCAATCACTTCAGCGCCAACATGATGAGCCTGTCCCTGAACATGAAGAACCCCCTCGGCCTCGGTGTGGCCAGGGATCTTGTCGCGTGGGCGGACGTCGTAATGGAAAATTTCACGCCCGGCGTCATGGATAAGTGGGGCCTCGGCTACGAGGAGCTGAAAAAGATCAATCCCGACATCATCATGGTGCGGCAAAACGGGTTCGGGACGGAAGGACCCTATAAGAACCTCGCGGCGTTTGGGATGATCCTCGCCGCGATTGCCGGGATTCCCAATTACATCGGCTGGCCGGATCGAGGCCCTCTGCCCGTGGGCGTGGGGGCCTACACGGACTGCATCAGCCCGCGCTTCGCCTCGGCCGCCCTGATCGCGGCCCTCGAGTACCGCGATAGAACGGGCAAAGGCCAGCTGATCGACCTGGCCCAGTTTGAGACCGCCCTCTATTTCTTCCTGCCGGGCCTTCTTGACGCCGCGGCCAACGGGAGAGAACCCGCCCGCCACGGAAACGCCGTCCCCTGCGCCGCCCCGCACAATGTGTACCCCTGCCGTGGCACGGAGCGCTGGTGCACCATTGCCGCGGCCGACGACGCCCAGTGGGCGGCGCTGTGCTCGGCCATCGGACGGCCGGAATTGGCCGCCGATCCGCGCTTCGACACCCTCGCGCGCCGGAAGGAAAACGAAAAGGAACTGGATGCCCTGATCGAATCCTGGACGATCGACCGGACGCCCGAAGAAATCATGACGACCCTGCAGACGGCCGGCGTGCCCGCCGGGATCGTCGAGAACGCCTCCGATCTCTTCGAAGATCCCCAGTTGCGCGGGCGGGGCCTGTTCTGGCCGATGGAACACAGCGAGATGGGACTTTTCACCCACCTGGGAGCGAGCATGGTCCTCGGCAAAACGCCGGCCCGGCCGGTCGCGCCGAGCCCATGCCTGGGCGAACATAACGAATATGTCCTTACGAAGATCCTGGGCAAGTCGGATGAGGAGTTTGTCGAGCTTCTTGCCGCAGGAGCGCTTGAATAATTCAATGGAGGCACCATCATGGAACTGGAGTTCATCAAGTACGAAAAAGATAAGCAGGTCGCATTCATTACTTTGAACCGGCCGGACCGGCTCAACGCCATCGGCCCCGAGATCTACCGGGATTGGACGGCTGCATTGGACGAGGCGGAACGAGACGACGACGTGAAAGTCGTCGTCTTCAAGGGCGCGGGGCGCGCCTTCAGCGCCGGAGCCGACCTCACCGGCGTCGGCTTCGTCTACGGGATGAAGGAGCCCAAGCCGGGGGAACGCGGCAAACAGCGCATCCCGCAGAGAGTCAAGCTCACCTTCGACAGAAACGTCTTCCTCGATTTCCACCGGAGAATCCTCTACTGCAAGAAGATAACGATCGCGCAGCTGCACACCTACTGCCTGGGGATCGCATTCAACATCGTGTCGTATTGCGACCTGATCATCGCGAGCGAGGACTGTCTGATGGGACACGTCGAAGAACGCCTCGGCCAGGGCGGCATGACGCTCACGCCGATGATGATTCTCCGGTGCGGCTTCACAAGGGCGATGGAACTCTGCCTCACGGGGCGAACCTTCAACGGCATCAAGGCGGCGCAGTACAACCTGATCAACAAAGCCGTGCCGGCCGACAAGCTCGACGAGGAAGTCCGGAACCTGGCGCACGGGTTGTGCCTGCATCCGAAAGACGGCATCGCACTCGGCAAGGCGACCCGGGAAATGATTTACATGACCATGGGCATCGACCGCGGCCTGGTCGACCATTACATCATGCACAGTTTCCAGACCAATAAGGTCCTCGAGGAGGGCGAAATCAATTTCTTCAAAATGAGACGGGACAAGGGCGTGCGGGAAGCCGCCCACGAGAAACACGATCTCTTCAAGGTGCTGGACGATTTTGACAAATAGCGAGGAAGTCTCCAGTTCCCAGCTCCTGTTGATTGGGAGACGTCGGCTCCAAACGGGGGATCCATCCTTACTGAGATGCGCTATCAGCTCTCTATATCCTGCGGCTGGAATCGGGGAACCGGAAACTGAAAACTTATAATGGTTAATACCATGGACGCTGCTTATTCATTTGCCAGGGAATTTGTTGGCACGAAGTATGAGGATCTTCCGCCCGAAGTCGTGGAGGCGACGAAAAAGGAGATTCTGGATCTTCTGGGAGTCGCCCTGGGCGGAGCCTCCCTGCCCGGCGCGACGCATGTATGCGATCTTGTCAAGGAATGGGGCGGCAAGGAGGAAAGCAGCATCATCGGAAGCCGGCAGAAGGTTCCGGCTCCCAACGCCGCGCAGGCCAACGCCACTATGGCGCACGCCCTGGATTTCGACGACGTGCACGAGGCCGCCGTCATGCATCCGGGAATCGCAGCCATCCCCGTCGTGATGGCTGTCGGCGAGGCCCGTGGAGGCCTGAGCGGCCGGGAATTCATCGCCGGCACGGCTCTGGGCGTCGACATGATGTGCCGGCTCGCCCTGGCGACCACCCCGGGCAAAAGCCCCATCGAGCTGGGATGGCATCTGACATCGCTGTTCGGCTACATGGGTTCGGCCGCGACGGCGGCGCGAATCCTGGGCCTGAATGAAGAGAAGATCGTGGACGCCATCGGGATCGCCTATCACCAGTGCGGGGGCAACGGCCAGTGTGTCAAGGACGGCGCGCTGACGAAACGACTCGGGCCCGGGTTCGCCGTCCGCGGAGGCGTCGCGGCCGCTTTCATGGCGAGGGCCGGTGTGACCGGCGCGAAGAATTCCCTCGAAGGCGAATGGGGTTTTTACAGACAGTACATCCACGGGGACTACAGCCGGGAGATTCTCACGGCCGAACTTGGGAGGAGGTTCGAGGGGGTAAACGTCGTTATCAAGCCCTACCCGTGCTGCCGCGGCGTCCATCCCGCCATCGACGCCGCGCTGGCTTTGGCTGTCGACGACCATGTCCGCGCCGGGGATATCCAGGAGATCGTCCTTTCCGTGACCGACGCGCATCTTTCGCTGCTCTGCCTGCCGGAGGACGCCAAGCGGGTGCCGAGAAATCCCGTGGACGCCCAGTTCAGCATCCCCTGGGGAGTGGCGACCGCCCTTGTGCGCAGGAGCGTGGGCCTGGATGATTACACGGACAGCGCCATCAGGAACAGGGAAATTCTTGAAGTCACCCGCAAAATGCGCGTGGAAGTGGACAATACGCTGCACAGGCCCGGGCCGGAACCTACGCGCGTCAGGATTCGGACAAAAAACGGGAAAGAATTCGTAAAGGTGGTCGAAAATCCCCTGGGCAGCCTCGAGCGGCCGATGTCCTTCGAGGATTGCGCGAGAAAATTCCGCGACTGCGCGAAGAATCTCGACGCTTCGCGGTCGGACGAGGTTATCCAAAGGGTCGGGGAACTGGAGCGAGTAAACGATATTCAAGAAATAATCCGTCTCTTAACATAGCTTCCCAAACTCCGGCTCCCGGCTCAAGAGCTTGAACCGGGAACTGGAAACGGGGAACCGGAAACAACACAAGGAGGCAGTCCTATGGGCAGTGCTTTAAGCGGGAAAGTTGCTTTTGTCACGGGAGCTGCGGCGAAGCGGGGCATGGGGCGTGCGGTCGCTGTGCGCCTGGCCAGGGAGGGCGCCGACGTGATGGTGACCGACAAATTCGCCGCCCCCAAAAGCGCGTGGGCGGGGGATGAAAACTGGAAGGGCCTGGAGGAGGTCGTCAGGGAGATCGAGGCTCTCGGCCGGGGGGCTCTCTGGGCCGTGGCGGGCGTGGAAAATTCCAGGGAAGTCGAGGCGGCAGTCCAGGCGACTCTCGACAAGTTCGGCAAGATCGACATCCTCGTCAACTGCGCCGGCACGCGCGGGCCCGTGGGCGTCAACATCGCGGACGGAGACGAAAAGGACTGGCGCCTCCTGTTCGACGTCAACACGCTCGGCACCATGATCGTCTCCAGGGCGGTCGCCAGGGACATGATTCGACGCAACGAAGGGGGCAACATCGTGCATATCGCTTCCGCGGCCGGAAAGCTGGCATGCCCGGGGAGTGCGGCCTACGCGGCCTCCAAATGGGCCGTCATCGGCATCACCCAGGCTCTGGCTTTGGAGCTGGCGCCCTATAAAATCCGGGTCAACGCCATCAATCCCGGGTTTTTCGCCACCAACCTGCGCGACCAAGACGCGACCATGAGGAGCCAAAAGGCCGGCATCACGATCGAACAGTTCCGGGAGGAGGAGTACAAGGGCCTCATCGCCACCGTGCCGCTCAAGAGAATGGGCCGCGTCGAAGACATCGCCGACGTCGTCTATTTCCTGGTCAGCGACCTGTCGTCCTACATGACGGGGCAGGCGATCAACGTGACAGGCGGCACCCTGATGCATTAGGTCCTTTATTCGCGGAGCGCGGGCGCCGTGTCCAAGCGCCGTGGGACACGCGCGCCCCGAAACACCTGGATCCATCGCCCGCTCCGGAATCATGGACTTCCGGAGAAAGGGCCGGGGATCATTCCGGAGGCCATCCAATGATTATCCTGGAGAACAAGGCTGCCGTCATCACCGGCGGCGCCAAAGGCATGGGCGAAGACATGTGCGTGACCTTCGCGGACGAGGGCTGTTCCGTCGTCGTCGCGGACATCGACATCGAAAACGCCCGGGCGGTCGCCGAAAAAATCAGAGCCAAGGGCGGCAAAGCGATCGCCGTGAAATGCGATATCACCAAACAGGACGAAATCGATGCCATGGTCGAAGCCGCGATGCGGGAATTCGGCAAAATCGACATCCTGGTGAACTGCGCCGGCGGCGTCCCGGGGACCGACGGCACCGGGAGCACCGAAACCATCCGCATTTCGGACTGGGACCGGATTATCGAACTGAATCTGAAAGGCACCTTCCTCGTGACCATGGCCGTCCTGCCCCATATGAAGAAAAGGAGGTACGGCAAGATCATCAATTTTTCGTCCATGGGCGCCTTTCATCCCCGCACGCCCGTTCTTCATTACCACGCCGCCAAGGGAGGCGTGGAAAGCCTGACCGTCAACCTCGCCTTTGAACTCGCGCCGCTGCAGATACACGTCAACACCATCGTCCCCGGGCCGATCGTGACTCCCTTCTGGGACGAATTAATGCCTCCCGGGCCCGAGCGGGACGCCTTTTTCAGGCAACTCGCCGAAAAGGAAGCTCCCCTGCAGAGAATGGGGTATCCCAGGGACATCACCGGCGCCGCCCTTTATCTCGCGTCCGACATGTCGGATTATGTGACCGGGCAGAAAATATACGTGGGCGGCGGAATGGGCAATATCCTGGCGCACGAGGGCACGTTCCTGATGAGCAAGGAGCAGAAGACGCTGAAAAAATAGAGGGCGCGCGGCGGCCGACGGCCGCGCGGGCCTAG
>CAYZTZ010000023.1:0-34932 GCA_964481255.1 uncultured Acidobacteriota bacterium
CGCGGTGCTATTACTCGCCCGTTTCCTGAAAAATCCAACAAGAGCGACGCAGAAAGGGGGTCTCTTTGAACAAGGGTGATCTCGTTGCGAAAATAGCAAAAGACGCCGGCATCACGAAATCCGAGGCGGAAGCCGCCTTCAATTCCCTGTTCGGAAGCATCACGGCTTCGCTGAAAAAGAAGCAGAAGGTGACCATCGTCGGATTTGGAACTTATTCCGTGGTATTGCGAAAGGCCCGCGTTGGAAGGAATCCGCGCACAGGTACTCCTATCAGGATTCCCGCCCACAGGGTTCCCAAGTTCACTCCCGGCAGCGAGCTGAAGAAGGCTGTAAGGTAGGAAGGCGTCCAACGGCGGGGCCAACGCCCGCCGCTGGACGTCGTTCAGTTCTTGCTGACGAAATCGGCGAACTCGCGCAATTTGTTGGAGCGATAGGGACTGCGGAGTTTCAGCAGAGCCTTTTCCTCGATCTGCCGAATGCGCTCCCTGGTCACCTGGAATATCTCTCCGACCTCTTGCAGCGTGTATTCTTTCCCGTTTTCATTCAAACCGTAACGCATGCGGAGGATTTCCTGCTCGCGAGGGGACAGCGAAGACAGGGCGGAATCCGTCACCTCGCGAAGACTATGCTTCAGGACGTCCTCATCGGGCGACACCGCATTCTTATCCTCGATGAATTTGTTCAGCACGGCGTCCTTGTTGTCCGCGATGCTGGCCTCGAGCGAAATGGGTTCCTGGGCGGCCTTCAATATCTGAGTCACCTTGGAGACGGGAGTCTTTAATTCCTTGGCGAGCTCATGGACGGAGGGTTCCCTTCCCATGCGCTTGGTCAGCTCGTTGGAGACCTTGAGGACGCGGTTCATGGCTTCCACCATGTGGACGGGGATGCGTATAGTCCTCCCCTGATCGGCGATGGCGCGCGTAATGCTCTGCCGTATCCACCATGTCGCATAAGTCGAAAACTTGTGACCCAGGCGGTAATTGAACTTGTCCACCGCCTTCATGAGGCCGATATTCCCCTCCTGAACCAGATCGAGAAGATCCAGTCCGGGATAGGAGTAGTTCTTGGCGATGCTCAACACCAATCGCAGATTGGACCGCACGAACTCATCCTTCGCGTGCAGCATCTCCATTTTATTTTCGCTGATCAGCGCCACGATCTTGCGCAGTTCGTCCACACTGGTCAGATACTGGCTTTCAAGCCGTCTATAGCGCGACCGGGCTTCCTTCAAGGCCTTGTCACTCGGCTTGCGTCTCCTGGACAGGCTCTTGACGGCCGCCTCCGCTTCCTCCATTTCGTGCAGAACCGATTCCACGCTCGCAACCAGGGTGCTGATCTGGCTCTCCGAAAAATCGATTCCCCGCAGGGATTGAAAGATGGCTTCCCTGTTGGTCTTTATCTTGTTGAAATCCGCCTTCGATTTCCCGCGGTTCGTCATGCTTTCTCTTGCAAGGCGATATTTGGCTTCCAGCTTTTCAAGCCTTTTGATGATCCTGCGGATTTGCCGGATTCGAATCCGGGTGCGCTCTTCAAGGGATACCTCACTCTCGCCCTTTTTCTCCTCCGTTGCGAAAGGGAGCATGGAGTTTGAGGTCCCGACCGGCTGCAATTCGTCCGCTATCTCCATTATTTTGTATGAATTAATTGGAGTCAAAGAAAGCAGCCTGAGCGTGTTGAGCTTGGCCGACTCAATTTTTTTGGCCAGGTACACTTCCTGCTCACGGGTGAGCAGCGGTATCTTGCTCATGCTCCGGTAATAGATATAGAGGGGGTCGGCGGATGAAGCCGATTCTTCAGCCGCAGCGGCCGCCCTGTCTTCGCCAGGGACCGGGTCAAAGCGGACTCTGTCCACATAATTGGCCCGGGTCAACATCGGAAAAACCTCGGAGGATTCCGCATCCTCGTCATCCAGATTGATGGAATCGTATTCGGTTTCTTCCGGAATCTCGTCTCGCTCGAATTCAATCATAGTCAGTCGGATCCTTCGGGGGCCTTTACAGGCCGCCCAATATTCAAATAAAGTAATCTTTTATAATGACTTGCGGGCGCCTCGTGCTTTGGTGCCGATCTATCCGAATGCTAAAACAACTCGACGCATATTTAGATAGACGCTGCCGGTAAATAGTTTCAGCGGGCGGGATGCTTTTTGGTGGTATTCAACTGAATCACCTCGTATTTTTAGGGATTGGAACATTTTAAAGCCGCCCGTCAACGCCCGATAATTACGGAAGTGAGCTCGTTTTGTTCCATGAATTTTATAGCATCCGGGGCGGAATTTCGCAACCTAATTTTTAGCATTTTCGTAGGATAAGTCTCGGAAACCTATGAAACCTGCCATCGAAATGGTTTATTTGAATGGATTTGGCCGATTGACTCGCCCGCCGCTTTTCAATATTATTGGTAGCTCCAAAAAACCGTGACGCCAACGCACCGCCGGGAGGATTGAGCGTGATTGAAGTGGAACATGTGACGAAGGTTTTCAGCGGCCGCAAGGCCGTGGACGATGTCTCGTTCAAGGTCGAAAAGGGCGAAATCCTCGGCTTTCTGGGCCCCAACGGGGCCGGGAAAACCACGACCATGCGCATTCTTACCTGCTACATGCCTTCCACGGAAGGCACGGCGAGAATAGCGGGATATGACGTCTTTGAGGACAGCATCGAGGTCCGCAAGCGCATCGGTTATCTTCCGGAGAATCCGCCCATTTATCCCGAAATGACCGTGGATTCCTACCTGAACTTTGTGGCCAGGATCAAGGGCGCCCGATCGAACCGGCGCAAAGCCCTCGTAGACGAAGCGGTCGGCATGTGCGATCTCGGCGATGTGCGCAGGCGCGTCATCGGGAGGCTCTCGAAAGGCTATAAGCAGCGCGTCGGACTGGCGCAGGCTCTCCTGAACAATCCTGAAGTCCTGATTCTCGACGAACCGACGCTGGGCCTGGACCCGAAGCAGATTCACGAGGTTCGGTCCCTGATCAAGAGCCTCGCCGGGACCCATACCGTGATTTTATCGACACACATCCTGCCCGAAGTCAGCATGACATGCAACCGCGTCGTCATTATCAACAAGGGCAAGGTGGTCGCCATGGACACGCCGGAAGGCCTGGCGCACCAGATGAAGGGCGCCGAGAGGATATCCCTGACGGTGGACGGACCCATGGAGGCCGTTCGGGACAAGCTGCAGTCGATGGAAGGCGTTTTGAGCGTCCAAGCGTCCGGCGGCGCCGACGGGATCCCGTCCGTTTTCACGGTGGAATGCCGGCTGGGCAGCGACCTGCGCCGCCACCTGGCGGCGGCCGTGGTGTCCCAGGGATGGGGCCTGCTCGAGCTGCGCGGCATCTCGATGAGTCTGGAGGATGTTTTCATCAATCTCGTAACCCAGGAGTAACCCGATCCGTTTCGGATCCCTGGAATCAAGAGGCGTGCTATGCAGAATGTACTGGCGATCTGGCAGCGCGAAATGAAGAGTTACTTCGTTTCGCCGGTGGCCTACGTGGTGCTGACGGTTTTTCTCTTCCTCTCCGGCTTCTTTTTCTATTCCATTCTTTCGGCTGTTGTTCAGAACACGATGATGCAGGCCCAGTTCGGCCAGGGCTCGCAGCCGATCGACGTCCCGGGCATCGTCACCCGGTCGCTCTTTCAGACAACCAGCGTCGTTCTGCTGTTCATAGTGCCCATGTTGACCATGGGACTGTTCGCGGAGGAGCGCAAGCGCGGGACCATCGAGCTGCTGCTTACCACGCCCGTCGGCAACTTTCAGGCCATGCTGGGGAAGTACCTGGCCGGCCTGACCTTCCTGCTGATCCTGTTCGCGACCCACGCGATCACGATTTCGCCGCTCTTTATCTTCGGCCGGCCGGACTGGAAGCCGATCGCCGCCGGATACCTCGGGATGTTTCTCTACGGCGCGGCGCTTTTAGCCGTCGGGCTTTTCATATCCACACTCACGGAAAATCAGATCGTGGCCGTGATGATCACGTTCGGGGTGAGCCTCGTCCTCTGGCTTTTTGACGCCTTCGCCTACTCCGCGACGGGCGCGGCGAAAGACGTCATCGGCTACCTTTCCGTCATCAACCATCTCGAGGATTTCATCAAGGGCGTGATCGACACGTCGCACATCATCTTTTACGGGACTCTGGCTTTCATCGGTCTCTTTCTGACCTATCGCTCACTGGAATCCATGCGGTGGAAGGGCTAATGAAAAAATATCTGCAAAAGCTTGATACGTTGGGTCTGCTCCTTTTGGTGGCGTCGGTCCTCTGGTACTCGGTCTCCGACACCTGGGGGAAATGGAACCTCGGTCTCGCGATCGCGGGAGGCGCGCTTGTCCTAATCGGCGTCGCAGCCAATTACCGGCAGATTCTGTCCTCACTCGGAAAGCGCTCCTCCAAATACGCCGGCAACTACGTCCTCTCGGTGATTCTGGTCGCCGCGGTGGCCGCAGGCCTGAACTTCATCGGCTACAGGCATCCCAAGCGCTATGACACGACGGCCGGCGGCGAATATACCCTGGCGCCTCAGACCATGCAGGTGCTCAAGAAACTGACGCGGGACGTAGAGATCAAGGCCTTTTTCCCCGGGGGGGACTACGATCCTTTGAAGGAGCTGCTTGTCGAATACAGGACCGCCAGCCCCCACATCCGTTACGAATTCATCGACCCCGACAGGCAGCCGGACATTGCCAAGCAGTACGACGTCTCGGTCTACGGCACATTCCAGAACATCATGACGGGCCGCCAGCTGAAGTACGGGTCCGTGGTGGTCTCGATAGGAAACCGGAGGGAAAAGATCGAGAAGCGCTCCGAGGAAGTCGAGGAGGAGGATCTGACCAACGCCATCATCAAGGCCCTTCGGTCCGAGGCCAAGACCGTCTATTTCATCCAGGGCCACGGCGAAAAGGATCCCTCCGACACGGAACAGACGGGCTATTCGGAGGCCAAGAACGCCCTCGAGAAACAGGGCTACAAGGTCGAAAGCGTCGTGCTGGCGAAGGAGGGCAAGGTGCCGCCCGACGCGAAGGTGCTTGTTCTGGCGGGCCCGAAGACGGAACCATTCGCCGAGGAACTGCGATTTATCGAAGAATTCCTGAACAGGGGAACAGCGGGACTGCTCGTGATGGTGGACCCGCCGCCCTCTCCGTCCTTTCAATCCTTCCTGAAAGGCTGGGGAGTGAAGGTCGACGACGACCTCGTCCTCGACGTCAGCGGCGCAGGACGCCTCATGGGATCCGGTCCGACCATCCCGCTGGTTCTCGATTATGAAAGTCACAGGATCACCGACCGCTTCAAGTCCATGACCTTTTTCCCCTACACCCGGTCCGTCCAGCCCGAGGAAAACATTCCGGGCGGGTTGACGGTCGAGACTCTGTTCAAGAGCAATCCCGACAGCTGGGGGGAAACGACTCTGGGGGGAAGGGAGGCGCGCTTTGATCCCTCCAAAGACCTGAAAGGCCCCCTTCCCCTCGCGGTGGCCGCATCGAAGGAGATCAAGCCTTCCTCGGACGACCATCCGGCTCTTTACGCGCGGCTGGTGGCCGTCGGCACGTCCACTTTCCCGATCAACGCCTATTTCGGCAACCAGGGGAACGGCAACCTGTTCCTGAATATGATCAGCTGGCTGGCTCAGGACGAGGACCTTATTTCCATAAGGCCGAAGCCTGCGCAGGACCGCCGCATCCTGCTCTCCCAGAGCCAGCTGGACATGCTGCGGCTGATTATCGTGTTTTTGCTTCCCGGCGCCGCTCTCATTGCCGGGATCGCCGTTGTCTGGAACCGCCGGAGGAAATAGGATGCGTTTCAAAGGCACTCTGACATTGCTCGTGCTATGCCTGGCGCTTGGAGGCTACCTCTATTTCTATGAGATCAAGGGCGGCGAGAAGCGCGAAAAGGCGAAGCAGGCGGAGAATCAGTTCTGGAAAGTGGAGGGAAAGGATGTTCAGCAAATCGAATTGAGCGCTCCCGAAAACAACATCATCGCGGCGCGCAAAGGAGAAAGCGAATGGCAGATCACGGCTCCGCGGGTTCTGGACGCGGACGCCGACGAACTCAACCGTATGGCCGATTCCGCCTCCAACATCCAGAGGGAAGGAATGGTGGAGTCGAACGCGACCGATCTGGCGAAATTCGGCCTGGCTCCCCCGAAATCCAGCTTGAAGATCAAGGTCAAGGACGGGAGGGAATATCGAATCGATTTCGGCAGCGACAACCCGACGGGGAGTTCCGCCTACGCGTCCGTGCCTGGCTCCAAGACCGTTTACCTGGTCCACAGCTACACGGCTCGCGCCTTCGACAAAAAACTCGACGATCTGCGGAACCGCTCCGTTTTGAAATTTGAACAGCCGCAGGCCAAGACCCTCACCATCCGCAGTCCCAAGGGAGCGCTCCATCTCGCCAAGGATGGTGACGACCGGTGGTGGATCGAGGGGGAGCACAGGATCGCCGCGGATTCGCCCGGGGTCCGGGGCATGCTCAACGCCCTTTGTTACGGCAGGGTGAAGGAGTTTTTGAGCGGAGATCCCGCCGAGTACGCCAACCTCGGCCTTGAAAACCCATTCATCGACGTGACCGTGACCTACGGCGAAAACAAGGCCATCAAACGGCTCCGGATCGGAACGGAAAAATCAAAGCTCAGGAAAAAAACAGGGAAGCCGGAACCCGCCGACGCGGAGCGGTCCTCACCCGAAATCTATCTGGCCAAGGACGAATCGCGGGCGGATCTGTTCTTCGTGGAAAAAGAGCTTGTCGACAAGCTCTTCAAATCAGCCGACGAGGTGCGCGACAAGGCTCTGGCTTCCTTCCAGCGCTGGGACATCGACTCCATTTTCCTGACCAATTCCAAGGGCGCATTCACGCTCGCCAAATCGGGCGGAGAATGGTTCCTGGGAGAATCCAAAAAGAAGGCCCGATGGGAAGCCGTCAACGGCATCCTGGACGCCCTGGAAAAGCCGGTCAAGGAGTGGTTGAACAAGCCCTCCGCCCCGGCGGTCTACGGGCTTGAAAAGCCCGCGATCCGCGCCGTCCTCAAAAAGGGCGCCGACGTCATCATCGATTGCTCTCTGGGCAAGGAGTCCAAGACCGGATTCTACGCGCGGATCCAGGGCGATCCCGCGGTCAAGGTGGCGGACCCTGAAAGCTTCCGAAAGCTGGATATCGGCGAATCGGATCTGGCGGAGCCTCCGGCCAAGGACGCCAAGAAAAGCGATTCGTCCCCGGTAAAACCGGATTAGGGCCAGGGAGCGCGTCCGCGCGGGCTTTTCCGGCTTCAAGGCGTCCCGCCTCCGCAACGGCGCGCTTTTCGCAGGGAGTTGCTATTTTTCCGGCCGCCGGGTATAATTGTGTGTGCTGCTTTTTTGATAAAGTGGGCGCAGGCCCACTTTTTTTGTTTAGGGTCGCAAATGGCGGAACCGGATTTGAACCGGCGGAGAGCCCTGGAAGCCAGGATCGCGGAACTGGCGGAGAGCCTGGCGGCGTCCATGGAGATGGAAATCGTCCTTGTCGAGATCAGGGGCGAGGGAAACCGTTCCATTGTCCGGGTCTATATCGATCAGCCCTCCGGAGTCTCTCTGGGCGACTGTGAACGATTCAGCCGGAGGCTCTCGGTATCGCTGGACGTGGAGGACTGGATCCCGTCGAGCTATATTTTGGAGGTTTCATCCCCGGGCGTGGACCGGCCTCTCACAAAGGAAAAGGATTTTTTGCGTTTCTGCGGGCAAAACGCCAGGGTGCGGACGCGTTCGCCCCATGAGGGACAGCGGAATTTCAAAGGCCGAATCGCGGGCGTCGCCGCGGGCCGTCTTGAACTCGAGGTCGCGCCGGGCCGAAGGGTCGGCATCGACCTTGGAGACATCGAAAAGGCCAATCTCATCGGAGATTTAGGCATGAGGCCGCAGGGGGCCTGAATTATGTCGAATATCATTGCTCAAACGATCGAACAGATAAGCAAAGAAAAAAACGTCGATCCCAAGATCATTATCAGCGCGCTGGAAGACGCGATGGTGGCCGCTTCCAAGAAGTACTACAAGACCAACGAGGATATCAACGCGCGCTATGATCCCGAGACGGGCATGGTGGAGATCTTCGCGGTCCGCCGCGTGGTGGAGAACGTGGAAAACCCGAACCTGGAGATCTCGCTCCGCGAAGCCAAGGAGATCGACGAGACTCTGGAGATCGACGACACGGTCGAGATACCGAAGCCTACGGACGTTCTGGGACGGATAGCCGCCCAGACCGCCAAGCAGGTCATCCTGCAAAAGGTCCGGGAAGCGGAACGGCAGAATATATACAATGAATATTCCCAGAAGATAGGCGAGATGGTCAACGGGGTCGTCAAGAGATTCGAAGGCCCCGACATCATTGTGGACCTGGGCAAGACGGAGGCGCTGCTGCCCCTGCGCGAACAGTCCCGGGCGGAGACCTACAAGCAGGGCGAGAGAATCCGCGCCGTCATCGTCAAGGTCCTTCCCGTCTCCAAGGGCCCCCAGGTCATCCTTTCGCGCACCGACCCGCAGCTGCTGGTGCGTCTTTTCGAAATGGAGATTCCCGAGATTTATGACGGCACGATCGTGGTCAAAAGCGCCGTCCACGAACCCGGAGACCGCGCCAAGGTGGCCGTCGCCTCCCTGGACCGCGACGTCGATCCGGTCGGAGCCTGCGTGGGGATGAAAGGTTCCCGAATCAATTCCATCATCCGGGAGCTTCGGGGGGAGAAGATCGACATCGTGCAATGGTCGGAGGATCCGGCTCAGTTCGCGGCCAACGCTCTGAATCCGGCGAAGATCTCCAAGGTGCTGATCATCGACGCGAACGAAAAGAGGATGGAAGTGATCGTCGAGGAAAAGCAGCAGTCCCTGGCCATCGGCAAGAAGGGCCAGAACGTAAGGCTTGCGTCCAAGCTGATCGGATGGCAGATAGACGTCAAGAGCGAAGAGCAGAAGAAACAGGAAGTGCTCAGCGTCATGGAATCCCTGACGTCCTCCTCCACGCCCCTGACGGAGCTCGAGGGAATCAGCGAAAAGATGATCGAGCGGTTGCGGGAAGCCGGGATCGAAAACGTCGAGCGCATTCTGGAGCTGGGCGAGGACAAGCTGAAGGAGATTCCCGGAATCGGCGACAAGACAGCGGCCAAGATCATGGAAGCGGCCAGGGACCTGTTTGAGGAAGTCGAGATTGAAGTCCCTGAGGGAATGGATCTGCCTACGGCGATCAAGGCGAACGAGCGCGGCGGGCCTGCGGAGCCGAGACGTCCGTCCCCGTCGGAGGGGGCCGCCGAGAGTCTTCCGTCCGAAAGCGACTCAGCCCCGGAGGAATCGCCCGGGAAGTCTACCGAGACGGACGCAGAGGACGAAGGGTAAAAATGGGGTTCTCTCCCTTCTCTTTGAAAGCCCCGAACGCAAGGGGGAGCCCTGGAATTTCCACGGCGGCCCCCGCGTGAAACAGCCCCGTTGCAAACAGGGGCGCTGTTGATTTAAGATTTTTAATTGGCTTAAATTAAAAGAGCCGGAAGGCAACCATAAGACAGGTCTTTGAGTCCATGGATAAAATAACGGTCGCGGAACTGGCGACAGAATGTTCAGTCAAGAACCAGGTCGTACTCGCTGAACTGAAACGGCTGGGTCTATACGTCGTCTCCCCGTCTGCGACCATCGACATCAATTTCGCCGAGACCATCCGCAAAAAGATTCTCTCGCAACGAGAGGCCGAGGAAGCCAAAGCCCAGGAAGCCGCCAAGAAAAAAGAGGCCGAGGCCGCAAAAAAACCCGAAAAGAAGCCGGCGAAGAAAGCCGCCGCTGAACCCGCCGCTCCGGTCAAGGCCGAGGCGCCCAGGAAGGCAAAAAAGGCCCTGAAGGCGGCCAAGCCTGTCGAAGTAGAGCCGGAGGAACCGGCTCCCAAGATTTCCCTTGCGCCGCGCAAAGGACGCAAGCACTACGACCGGGAAACCGCCGAGCTCGTGGATGTCGTCCCGGCCAGGGCGGTCGAAGCGCCGCCCGCAGAGGTTCCCCCTCATGCCGAGCCGGTTGAGGTTGAACTCCCTGCCGTTGCGGCCGCACCGCAACCGGCGGCCGCAGAAGTCGAAACCTCTCAGGAAGTTGCGGCCCCCGCAGCGGAGGCCGTAATCTCTGCCGCAACTGCGCCGGTCGAAGCGCCGCAAATCGTCGAGCCGCCTTCCGAAACAGCCCCTCCCGCCGCGGCTCAGGCGCCCGCCCCTCATCCTGCCGAGCAGCCGGCTCATCCGGGAACCGTGTCCAAGAAGATCGTCGTCCCCAAGGCGAAGACGAAGATTCTGATGCGGACCAGCACCGAGAGGGTGGTGACGCCCGATATCACCGACCGCATCCTGAGAACTCTGCAGGAAGTCCGGCCCGTGGCGCCGAGAGCCGCCGCGCCCGCCAAGCTGCTGAAGAAGAAGAAGCTCCTGAAATCCGAGATCGCTGAAAGAGCGCCCAAGATTGTCGAGCTGCCGCGCCCGCCCGCATCGCCGGAGGATTTCAAGCCGGTTTCCATCACGGAAGGGGTCACCGTCAAGGAGCTTGCGGAGAAAATGGATATCAAGTCCAAATACATCATGCAAAAGCTCATTTCCAGGGGTATTCTGGCTTCCATCAACCAGGCTCTGGACTTGGACGTCGCCAAGGAGGTATGCGCCGAATTCGGGTTCCGGGCGGAGGTCATTACCTTTGAACAGGAAGCCGAGGCAAAACAGGAAATGCCCGACAGACCGGAGGACTATATCCCGCGGCCGCCGGTAGTTACCATCATGGGACACGTGGACCACGGCAAGACGTCCCTTCTTGACGCGATCCGGGAAACCAACGTGCAGGCCACGGAAGCGGGCGGAATCACTCAGCACATAGGGGCCTACCAGGTGGACATCCGGGGCCGGAGCATCGTGTTTTTGGACACTCCTGGGCATGAAGCCTTCACCATGATGCGCGCGCGGGGCGCCCAGGTCACCGATATCGTCGTTCTTGTGGTCGCCGCAGACGACGGCGTCATGCCGCAGACGATCGAGGCGATTCACCACGCCAAGGCGGCCAACGTCCCCATCGTCGTCGCCATCAACAAGATCGACAAACCCGGCGCTCAGATCGAGAGGGTGAAACAGGCGCTTTCGGAACAGGGGCTCCTGGCCGAAGACTGGGGCGGGGATGTCGTCACGGTCCCCGTTTCCGCCAAGCAGCGCACCAACCTCGACCTGCTGCTGGAAATGATACTCCTCGTCGCGGACTTGAGAGATCTCAAAGCCAATCCCAAGCGCCTCGCCTCCGGGGTTGTGCTGGAAGCCAAGGTCGACAAGGGACGCGGGTGCGTGGCGACGGTCCTGGTGCAGAACGGGACTCTGGAATTGGGAGACTCGTTTGTGGCCGGCTCCGTGCACGGAAGGGTCCGCGCGTTGATCAACGACAGGGGCATCAACGTGCGCAGCGTCGGTCCTTCCGCGCCGGTGGAGATTCAGGGGCTTCAGGACCTGCCTCAGGCGGGGGACACCTTCCAAGTCTTCGAGGACGCGACCAAGGCGAAACAGGTGGCGGAATACAGGCAGGCCAAACAGCGCGAAAGCTCCTTGAGGAAGACATCGCGCCTCTCGTTGCAGGCCCTCTATGAACAGATGCGGGAAGGCGCCGTCAAGGAACTCCCTCTGATCGTCAAGGCCGACGTCCAGGGTTCGGTGGAAGTCGTCTCCGACATGCTCAATAAGCTGAGCACGGACAAGGCGAAGGTAAAAATCCTCCACAGCGGAGCAGGAGCCGTGACCGAGACGGACGTGCTTCTCGCCTCCGCCTCGAATGCCATCATCATAGGCTTCAACGTAAGGCCCGAACGCAAAGCGCAGGAACTGGCCGATGCCGAAGGCGTCGAGATCCGTCTGTATACAGTCATCTACAACCTGACCAACGACATCCGGGCCGCCATGATCGGAATGCTCGAATACACGACCCGCGAGAAGTATGTCGGCCGCGCCGAGGTCCGCGACACCTTCCGGGTGCCCAAATATGGGTTCGTCGCCGGCTCCTATGTGGTCGACGGCGTCATCCGGCGCAACGCGGAAGCGCGGCTTCTCCGGGATAACATGGTGATCCACGAGGGGAAGATAGGCTCCCTGCGCCGCTTCAAGGACGATGTCGCCGAAGTGAAGTCGGGGTTCGAATGCGGCATCGGGTTCGAGCATTTTTCCGACGTCAAAGTGGGCGACATCATCGAAGCGTATATTATTGAAAAAGTCCAACCCACCTCACTCTGATCCGTCGGGGTACCGCCCGGCATTGCCGGGGAGGCGGCATCCGTTTGACAAATGCTGGAATACTCCTTTTTGCCGTTTTCCGACGCCAGCCGGGAAGCTGAACATGCGAAATACCGGATTTGGAATGTCGGGCATCGAACCGCAGAGGTCGGGTCCGATCTTCGAGACACATTGCTCGTTATTCGACATTCCGCGGTTCAAGAAGAAAAACGACAGAGCCGGCCGCGACCCGGCCCCTGGAAGAGGCCGGCGGTTTTGCCGGCGTATGTTTGCCTGCGAATGACTCTATCCCGTTATTCGTAACTCGTGATTCGAAAATGCCCATAGCCTACTGCACTCTCGAGCTTTTTCTCCCATACTCCCAGTCGCTGAAGGAAAAGCGAATGGTTTTGAGGAAGGCGCAGGACCGCCTGCGCGCCCGGTCGAATTTCTCCATCGCCGAAGTGGAGTACCAGGATTTGTGGCAGCGCGCGAAGCTTGCCGCGGTCACCGTGGGCGCCGACAACGCGGTGCTGGAGCGAGTCACTCAGCAGTTTATCAGGGAAGCCGAGAACATCCTTGAGGGCCTTCTGATCGATTGCCGGGTTTCCTATATCGATCCTTGAGAGCGTCCCATGCAACCATCCCGAAGACCCCAGAGACTCGCGCTCCAGGTGCAACATGAGGTGAGCCTCATGATCTCGCGCGACATGAAGGACCGCCGGATCGGCTTCGTCACCGTCACGGGCGTGCAGATGAGCCCCGATCTGCGGCACGCCAAGATTTTTGTTTCCCTGATGGGGTCCGACAAAGAGAGGAAGGAAGGACTGGAAGTTCTCAATCGCGCATCGGGGTGGGTCCGTCACGAGCTCGGCCAGCGGATCCGCCTGAAATTCCTGCCGGACGTAGCCTTCCTGCCGGACACATCGCAGGATTACGGCGAACGCATCGACAGGCTTCTCGATGAGATCCGGGAGCATAAGGATGAATGACGCGGACGGAGTGCTGGTGATCGACAAGCCGCCCGGCTGGACGTCCCACGATGTCGTGGCCAAGATCCGCAATCTGCTCAAAATCAGGAAGGTCGGACACACGGGGACGCTGGACCCCTTCGCCACCGGAGTTCTGCCGCTCACCCTGGGGAAAGCGACCCGACTCTCGAATTACTTCCTGTCTTCCGACAAGGTATATCACGGAGTCATGCGTTTCGGATTCGCGACCACAACCTTCGACCTTGACGGCGAACCCCTCGGAGAAGACAGCAGGCCCCAACTGGTCCTGTCCCGCCTCCAGGAGATTTTCGCTTCCTACGAGGGGATCGTGAATCAGACCGTTCCGCCCTATTCGGCCAAAAAAGTCCAGGGCAAACCCCTTTACGCCTACGCCCGCAAAGGCATAGAGACGGGCCCGTCCACAAAGACCGTCACCATAAGGTCTCTTCGATTGCTCGGGGTGGACGGCTGTGAAGCGGAGTTCGAGCTCACCTGCAGCGCGGGGACTTATGCGCGCAGCCTCGCGCACGACATCGGCAGAGACTATGGCTGCGGCGCCCATCTCCTGCGTTTGTGCCGGACGCGCAGCGGCGAGTTTTCCATGGAGACGGCCGTTCCCCTGTCGGAGGCCGGGCGGTTTCATCCGAAGGAATTTTTCCTCGACCGGATTGTGCCCATGCGGGACCTGCTCCGGGAAATTCCGGCCATCGTCATTTCCGAAGGAGACGGCAAAAAGCTGCTCCACGGAATGGATCTCAATCTCCTGACGGCCGACTGGGAATCGGAAGAATACCGCCTGATCGACGAAGCCGGCGAGCTCATCGCCCTCGCTCGCAGGATTCAATCCTTCCCATCCCCGGTCGCACAGCCCGTCCGCTGGATCCGAATCCACCCGCATCTTACCTTCGGCGCCTGAATTTCCGCCACGCGCTTTGCTGAGGGCTTTAAATTGCGGACAGAGGGCATCCCCGGACGATGGATCCTCAGCCCCCACGTTGCCATCCGCCCCACGGGATCGGCCGTCGGCACCTGAAGCCGCCTGTCGGCTCCTCGGCGCCGGGCGCGGAGGAGCCGACAGGGCGCCGCGCGGCCGAACCAAAGGGAAACGCGCGGCGGCCTGGAACCCGGGGAAAAAGGCTTCCCGAGCTCAGCAAACAGAGCGCTGATCAGGCCGGTCAGACAACGAGGCGATCCTTGATTCTCTGAAACAGCTTCTCCCCGATGCCCTTCACATTCATGATCTCTTCGATCCGATTGAACTTGCCAACCTTGGACCGGTAATCCACGATGTTCTTGGCGATCGAGGGGCCTATTCCGGGCAGTGTTTGAAGCTGCTCCACCGTGGCTGAATTGAGATTGACCTTCTCCGCCGGAGCGGGACCGGATTTCTGAGCCCACGCGGACACGGGCCCGACGGCCAAGCCCAGGCACAACAGGAACACACAGGCATATTTCACTGTCTTCGATACCATGAAATCCTCCTTGGAAGCCTGAAGTCGCTTCCCGATATCTAATGGCCGACCCGCTTTTTGAGCCAAAAAAACGGGCGCCTTCGCGGCGCTGGAACTTGCCGCCGGAAGGGGGAAATACTGAAGGGGACTCATCCCGCCGACGAAGGAATGCGGTCCTTGCCATCTCCGGCATGGGGCCTGCGCGAAGCAACAATCGCCTCTTGAATATTCGCATGCCGCCGGCGCAGCGCTGGAAACGGCGTCCTTCCTATGCCATAATGATTTTCGGGCATACTGGAAATAGAGGAATTCTGAGCCTATGAAACGTCTGCTTGTGCCTATCCTGCGCGGTTTGGCGCCGAGTCTGTTCTTGATTTTGGCCTGCATCCCCGCATCCGCCCAGGACGCGGACGCCCCGAAATCCCAACCGATCAATCTTGACAAGGAGCTGGAAGACCCGGTGACTCCGGATCGGGCCGAAAGCTACTATCATTACGCCCTCGGCAAGTGGAACGAGGACAGGGGGGACATCCCCAGGGCGCTCTCGGAAATGCGGACGGCGCTGAAATATAACCGCACCAGCCCGGCCGTCCACCTGGAAGTGGCGGTTTTGCTGGAAAAATCCGACAAAATCCAGGAGGCGATAAAATACGCGCGGGAGGCCAGCCGCCTGGATCCCCAGGATCCGGATCCTCATTGGTTTCTGGCCAATATCTACTTCAAGCAGAGGGATCCGGGCGCCGGCGGCGAAAACATGCAAAAGGCCTTGGGGGAACTGGAGACCCTGAAGGGGCTGACGCCCAACGATGAGCGCGTCCATTACGCGCTCGGCGGGGCCTACTTCGAGCTGGGCCAAGCCGACAAAGGCATCCAGGCCTATGAGAAATTTCAGGACCTCGCGCCGGATACCGACAACGGCTTCAGGGAAATCGCCCGATACCACTATCGCAACGGCGACCTCGAAAAAGCCATCGAGTATTTGAACAGGGGGTTGAAAGCGCGTCCGGATTCCGCTGAAAGCCTGGGAATGCTGGGCATGATCTACTCAAGGCTGCGCAAGAACAAAGAGGCCGTTCCGGTCTACAGAAAGCTGCTGGAAATCGCCGGGAACAATCCGAACATAAGCGCGCGCCTTGCGGAATCCCTTATCGAGACCGGCGAATATGATGAAGCGTACGATATCCTGGAAAGCATGGCGCAGACCATGCCGAAGGACGGCATTGTGCGCACGCTGATGGCCAGGGCCCAGATCGGCCGTCGCCGGTTTGACGAGGCGATCGAACTGCTTCAATCGGTCGTCGCGGCGGATCCCCAGGCCGTCGAGGCGCAGTTCTACCTCGCGACGGCCTATGAACAGAGCGGCCGAGCGGCGGAAGCCGTGAAGATATACACCCGCCTTTTGGAAGCGACGCCGGCCGACACCGACGAGGGTCGGTCCAATCGGCTCGCGTTTCAGCAGCGCCTGGCCGCCAATTACCAGGAACTGGGCGAAAACGAAAAGGCCATCGCCATTTATCAGGAGATGGCCCAATCCGATCCGAGATCCATCCTGGCGCTTGTGGATGCCTACCGCCTCAACCGCCAGTTCGACAAAGCCCTCGCCCTCGGGAAAAAGCAGTTCGAAAAGGACCCGGCCGACGTGCGCATGGCGATCGTTTACGCGCGAACCCTGGCCGACGCGAAAAGGGGCAGGGAGGGAGCGGAAATCCTGTCCCGGCTGCTGCAGTCGAATCCCGACAACGTCGACATTTACGTCAATCTGAGCCAGCTCTACCTGCAGGACAAGAAATTTGCGGAGGCGGAAAGAATCATTCGCCGCGCCGAAGAGAGAAATCCGCAGAGCGCGGACGACAGAGAAAGGCTCAAGTTCCAGCTGGCGACGGTCTACGAGAGGCAGAAGGACTTCGACCGCGCGGAGTCGCTCTTCAAGGAGATTCTGCAGGCCAATCCCAAAAACGCCCTCGCTCTGAATTACATAGGCTACATGCTCGCGGACCGCGGGATAAGGCTCGAGGAAGCCCTGAAGTACGTCCAGGAGGCTTTGGCCATCGATCCATATAACGGCGCCTACCTCGATTCTCTCGGCTGGGCCTATTTCAAGCTGAATGAGCTGGAAAACGCGGAGAGGTACCTTCTGCAGGCCGGCGAGATCGTCAAGAACGACCCGATCATCGACGAACACCTGGGAGATCTCTACTTTAAGACCGGCGATCTGAAGAAAGCGGAAGAATTCTGGATGCGGTCGATCCGGATCGGCACGGAACCCGAAGACATTCAGAAAGTGCGCCGGAAACTGGAGAACCTCCTGCAGATGCTCCGCAAGCAGAAATCGCAAAAGTGACAACCCCGCGGCTTCAGGCACGTTCCTTTGCAAAAATCAACCTGGCTCTCTCGGTGCTCGGCCGGCGAACGGACGGCTATCACGAGATCCGCACCCTGTTTCAAACCATCGATCTGTGCGACGAGATCGAATTCAGGCCCTCCCGGCGTCTGGAACTTGTGTGCGAGAACCTGCCGGGAGTCCCCCGGGAAGACAACCTCGTCTGGAAGGCGGCCAACGCGCTCGCTTCCAGGATTCCCGGCAGGCGCGGCGCGCGCATCATCCTGAGAAAAAGGGTGCCGGCCGGATCGGGCCTTGGGGGAGGAAGCAGCAATGCCGCGGCGACCTTGCTGGGATTGATGCGTTTCTGGCGGCTCGAGGAGAACGACGCAGGCCTTGGAACTCTTGCAGCCTCCTTGGGATCCGATGTGCCGTTCTTTCTCAGCGGCGGCACGGCCCTGGGGTCCGGGAGGGGCGAGACGATACATCCTTTGCCGGACTTCCCGTACCGGCACCTCGTCGTGATCTTCCCGGGGATTCATATTTCCACCGCGGAGGCGTACCGATCCTTGAATTTGGGATTGACTTCCCAGGCCGAGGACCCTAGAATTTCAGGTTTCTGCGGCCGGCTGCAGAAAGGTGCGATCTGCCCGGCCGAGATCTTTAACGATTTTGAGGCTCCGATCCTGCGCGCGTATGCGCCCATACGGGAAGCCAAGAGCTTCCTGATGGAAAGGGGTTCGATCGCCGCCCTGCTTTCGGGCAGCGGTTCCTCTGTCTTCGGATTCTTCCCTGATGAAGAATCAGCGTTCGCGGTCGCCCGGGAAAAGGCCCGGGAGACCTGGCGGGTGTTTCCGGCGAAGACCCTCTCTCGGGCTGAGTATTTCCAAAACATGTTCGGGTAGACGCCGGCTGTGGACATGAAAATTGCTGGGGCGTCGTCAAGCGGTAAGACACAGGTCTTTGGAACCTGCATTCGGAGGTTCGAATCCTCCCGCCCCAGCCATCCTTCATCGCTTCCAGGAGCGAGCCCATGATGAACAGCGGCTACAAGTTCGTGAACAGGGAATTGAAGGTTTTTTCCGGGAGCGCCAATGTGCCGCTGACTCAGGAAATCTGCGATCATCTCCGCATCCCGATGGGGAAGATAAACCTGACGCGGTTCAGCGACGGGGAAGTCTACTGCCAGATCATGGAAAACGTCCGCGGCAAGGACGTGTTCCTGGTTCAGCCGACCTGCCCGCCGGTGAACGACAATATCATGGAGTTGCTGGTGATGATCGACGCGTTCAAGCGCTCGTCGGCGACCCGGATCACGGCCGTCATACCCTATTACGGATACGGGCGGCAGGACCGTAAGGACAAGCCCCGCGTGCCGATTTCCTCCAAGCTTGTAGCCGACCTGCTCACGGCCGCGGGAACAGACCGGATCCTGTCGGTCGATCTGCATGCCGGCCAGATCCAGGGCTTCTTCGATATCCCCGTGGACCACTTGTTCGCGGCTCCCGTTTTGATCGAGTACCTGAGGAAACTCAATATCCCGGACCTCACGATCGTTTCACCCGACGCGGGGGGCGTGGAGCGGGCCCGGGCTTTCGCCAAGCGCCTGAATGCCGACCTGGCCATCGTGGACAAGCGGCGCACCGGGCCCAACGAGGCCGAAGTGCTGCACGTCATCGGCCACGTGAGCGGAAGGAATGTGATCATCTGCGACGACATGATCGATACCGCCGGCACGCTTGTGAACACGGTCCAGGCCCTGCGGAAAAAGAAGGCTGAGAGAATCTTCGCCTGCGCGACGCACGGAATCCTGAGCGGGCCGGCGATGGAGCGGCTCCGCGCCGCGGCGATCGAGCAGATCATCCTGACAAACACGGTTCCGCTGGACGCGTCGCAGGGTCTTCCCAACATGAGGATACTGAGCGTCGCCGGCCTGTTGGGGACGGCCATTCAGAGCATCCACGAGGAAACGAGCGTCAGCAACCTTTTTGTTTAGAGTCCGGTCTTCGAGCATTGGAGTCCGCGCGGAGAGAGGATCCGGGAAGCCTCGAAGATCAGGGATTTTAGGGAAGGAGTGGGATTTCATGTCAATAGTCATCGAGGCTCAGGTGCGGACCCCGGGCGGCAAAAACGCCAATAGACGTCTCCGGAAGGCGGGGAAGATTCCGGCCGTCCTCTATGGTTCGGGCAGACAGCCCGTGGCGATAGCGGTGGATCCAAACGCGGTGAGGGTCATCCTTCACTCCGAAACGGGGCGGAACACCATTTTTGCCGTGAGCCTGGACGGCGCCGTGCAGAACAACGCCATGGTCAAGGACTATCAGCTGGACCCGGTCCACGGCAATCTGATCCACGCCGATTTTTTCCAGGTCGCCATGGACAGGCTGCTCGAATTGACGGTCAACGTGGAAATCGTCGGCGAAGCGGAGGGCGTCAAGCTCGGCGGAGGCATTATGGATGTCGTCACGCGATCGATTCAGGTCGAATGCCTCCCCTCGGATATCCCCGAATCGATCCAGGTGGACGTCAGCCATCTGAAGATCAACGACTACATCCGGGTCAAGAATCTGCAGGTGGACCCCAAGGTCCGGATTCTCACCGATCCGGAAGTCGTGGTCGTGACCATCATCCCTCCGATCAAGGAAGAGGTTCCCGCCGAGGCCGCTGCGCCTGAAACGGCGGAGCCGGAGGTGATCAAGAAGGGTAAAGCTGTCGCGGAGGAAGCGGAGGGAGAACAGAAATCCTAGGGCGCGCCTGGACCCCGGATTTCACCGATTCCACGAACGAATCTTCCCCAAAGCGCCGGATGGAAGCGGAAGGATTGGCTAAAATCATTGTGGGGCTGGGAAATCCCGGCGGCCGGTACGCGCGGCACCGACACAACATCGGGTTCATGGTTCTGGACGCCCTCGCCCGGGAAGCATCGGGCCAATGGTCGACCTTCACGGCTTCCCTGGCATGCCGGATGGAGCTCGGCGGACGTCCGGTCCTTCTCGCGAAGCCGTTGACCTATATGAACAGCAGCGGAGAAGCGGTCCGGGCACTGCTTTCGGCGCTTGGACGCGATGCGCGGGATCTTCTGCTGGTGCTCGACGATCTGAGTCTGCCGTTCGGGCGCATCCGCGTGCGCGAACGGGGATCGGCCGGCGGGCATCGGGGGCTCGAATCCATTCTCACTCTATGCGGGACGGAAGAGATCGCGCGCATTCGGGTGGGAATAGGGGAGGAAGAAATGCCGGCGGATAAGGCCGATTTCGTTTTGTCCGATTTTCCGCCGGAAAGGCGACAGGCGCTCGACGAATTGATTCTTCAAGCCGGGAACGCCGTCAAATCAGTCCTGCGCGACGGCATTCCCAGAACCATGGCGGTTTTTAACGCATGACGCTTTAAGGAGAAGACCGTGAGAAATTACGAAGTGGTCTTTATTGCCGTCCCCACGTTGACCGGCGAAGAACTGGACGGCCTGATCCAGCACTTTCGAACCGTGGTCGAGAGCAAAAACGGCAAAGTAGTCAAGATCGACAGCTGGGGGAAAAAACCCCTGGCTTACAAAATCAAGCGATTCCGGGAAGGCTATTACGTGGTGCTTTCCGTCGAGGGGGACGGCGGCGCCATCGCGGAGCTGGAGCGCCGTTTCCGGGTGACCGATTCCATTATCCGCTTTATTTCGGTCCGAATCGACGAGGATCTCAAACGCTCGGAGAAAATCAAGGCGGCGAGACGCAGGAAGGCTCCGAAACAGTCGTCCGATATCCCCTATGGCGCCGAAGCGGAAGAAGCGCCGATGTCGGAAGAAAATTCATAGATTCTTTTTCAGGCCGCCCGATCCAAACGACCGGCGCGCCAGGGAGAAAGGATACCAGCTATGCCAGGTCCAAGACGATTCAGTGTCCGGCGCAAGAGAGTATGCAAATTCTGCGCGGAAAAGATCAGCTACATCGATTTCAAGGACGGAAAGCTCCTCGGCCACTTCATCCCCGAAAGGGGAAAAATCCTGCCCAGGAGAATCAGCGGAGTCTGCTCGACCCATCAACGTCTGCTCGCGGAGGCCATCAAGCGCGCCCGGCATATGGCCATTCTTCCGTTCGTTGCCGATTGAGACGCTATTCCGGGAGGGTGAAACATGAACGTTATCTTAAAGCAGGATGTCGCGAAACTTGGGAAAACCGGCGACATCGTGAAAGTGGCGCCCGGGTATGGGCGCAACTATTTAATTCCCAAAGGCATGGCAGTCGAGGCGACGCCGGGTAACATCAAAATCATCGAGATTGAAAAGGCTTCCCGGGCCAGACGCGACCATCGCGAGAAGGAAGCCGCCGCCGTCCTGGCCCGCGAGCTCGTAAAGCTTACGGTGACCATCCGGAGGAAAGTAGGCGAGGAGGGATCGCTCTACGGCTCGGTGACCGCCATGGATATCGCCGATTACCTGATGACTCACAAGATCGAAATCGACAAGCGCAAGATTCAGCTGGAGGAACCCATCAAGACGGTGGGCGAATATCAGGTGCCGATCCGCCTGCATCGCGACGTCACAGCGCCCATCCGGGTGGTCGTGGAACCGGAGGAGGCGACCTGATTTTCGACGGACGATTCACGGCGGGCGATCGACAGGGAACCCGGTCCTTCGCCCGGCCGAACCGTTCATCGATACGCCGGACACATGCTCGGGGAATCCCGCCCGGCAACCCCGAACGACGGCGCGCGCCGCAATGGGTCCGGGATGGGCCTTGGGGACCTCGAATCGGCATCCCCCGGCTCAGGCATGGCTTGGAGGGAACGGGAACCCGCGGACGAATTCACCCCGGACGATCGAAAATGAATCGCGTGCATCGAAGATCATTATTCGCATTTGGATATGCCTGATATCAGCCTGGAAAAGACCCTTCCCAGCAACCTGGAGGCCGAGCGCTCGATACTGGGAGCGATCCTCCTCGACGACAAGGCTTCCCTGCCTGTTTTCGAGATCCTCAAGCCCCAGGACTTCTATCTGGAGAGCCATCGAAAGATCTTCGATTGCATGGTCCGGCTCATGAACAATTCCCGGCCCATCGATCTCGTCACGCTTAAGGAGGAACTGCAGCGCGCCAATGATCTCGAGAGCGTCGGGGGCGCCGCCTACCTGGCGGGCTTGACCGATTACCTGCCGAGAGCCCTCAACATCGAACATTACGCCGAGATTGTCCGGTCCAAGTCCACCCTGCGGCGGCTGATACAGATTTCAAGCGAAATCATGGCCCGCAGCTACCAGGACGAGGAACCGGCCCAGGATATCCTCCAGCATCTCGAGCAGGCGATTTTCGACATCGCCAGACAGCAGTTCCATACCGGCTTCTCCTCGATCGCCCCAATCGTCAGCGACGTTTTCAAGCAGATCGAGGAGCTGGCGAATCGGAAAGCCCCCGTAACGGGCCTGGAAACAGGTTTTGTGGACCTGGACCGGCTCACGGCCGGCATGCACCCGGCGAACCTGATCATCGTCGCCGCACGTCCCGGACTGGGGAAAACGAGTCTTTGCCTCAACATCGCCGAGCATGTCGCCATTCGAAAGAAGAAGACGGTCGGGATTTTCAGCCTTGAGATGAGCAAGGAACAGCTGGTCAAAAGGCTTCTATGCAGCGAAGCGCGAATCGACGCGCATAGAATCAACACCGGTTTCCTCAGCAAGGAGGATTGGAACAAGCTGAGCCAGGCGTCCGGCGACCTGTCGGAAACCAGGATCTTTATCGACGACTCCGCCACCCTGACCGTCCCCGAACTCCGTACGAAAGCCCGCCGGCTGAGCCTGGAGCACGGACTGGATCTGCTGATCGTGGATTACCTCCAGCTGATGTCCGGTGCGAACCAGCGCTATGAGAACCGCACCCAGGAGATCTCGCAGATTTCCAGAGGCTTGAAGGCCATCGCCAAGGAACTCCAATTGCCCCTCATCGCCGTTTCGCAGCTCAGCCGGGCCATAGAATCCAGGACCGGGGAGCACCGCCGCCCGCAGCTTTCCGATCTCAGGGAATCCGGCTCCATCGAACAGGACGCCGACGTCGTTCTGTTCATTCACCGCGAGGATATGTACAACCCCACGGAAGAAAACAGCGGCCGGGCGGAACTCATTATCGGCAAACAGAGAAACGGCCCTCTCGGATCCGTGATGCTCGCCTTCAGCAAGCCGTTCACCAGGTTCGACAGCTTCTATGAGGAGCCGTGACTGGTTGCCGGCGATTGGATGCTCCAGTGCAAAGTCGGATATAGAATGGCATCAGGAAAAGCGGTTTTAAACCGTAGAATGTCGAAGCGGGTACGGTGCGGGCTTTATACATGGAGGTATAATCCCGCAAGCTTCAGACTTTTCCGCTTCCAGGCCCATCCCGCGCTCGATAACCGCAGCCGTTCGGGATTAACGGACTGTCGCTGCAGCGAGGCGGAATCGGGGAAAATCCTCCCGCCCGCCGAAAACTTTTATTCCGGCCTCCGGCTCCTGATTTCCGGCTTCCTGTATCCCGCCGCATTCAGGTGTGATATCAAGGGCGAAGCCCCTGGCCGGCGGATAGAGGGATTTGGAATAGGCAGACGATGAACGATTCGGGAGAAGTCAAGATTGGCTTTCAACCTCAGGCTGCCGGAAGACCGACCTGGGCCGAGATCGACCTGGACGCCCTGGTGGATAACTACCGGAAGCTTTCTTCGCTTCTCCCGCACGCTTCCGCTCCCTATCCAAGAATCATACCGGTCATCAAGGCGGACGCTTACGGCCATGGCATGATCGCCGTCGCCGAAGCTCTGGCCGGGGCGGGAGCGAAGCTCTTCGCCGTCGGCATCGTGGAGGAAGGCCTCGAGTTGCGCGAGGCGGGCATTTCACAGGAAATCCTTGTAATGGGAACCGCCTGGTGGGGCCTGGAAAAGGCGGCCCTGCGGAACCGGCTTATTCTTTCCGTGGACAGCCCCGAAGGTCTGCGCCGTCTTAAAGCTTCGGCGGAAGGGACCGGCGCCGCCGCCTCGATTCACATCAAGGTGGACACGGGCATGGGACGGCTTGGGGTGCGCTGGGACGGGATGGAGCCCCTGCTCGAGGCCGTCCGCGAGGCGGGACGCGTCCGCCTCAAAGGCGTTTTTTCGCACCTGTCGAGCGCCGACGACCAGGATCCGCTTTACACGCTGGTGCAAAGGCGCAGGTTCGAGCGCGCGCTGGGCGCGGTGCGGAAAGCGGGCCTGGATCCCGGCGAGATTCATCTCGCAAACAGCGCCGGCCTTCTTTATTACAAATCCCTCCGGCGCTGGAGCGCGCGATGCGGGCTGGGCATCTACGGTTATGCGCCCGATCCGCGGCGATCGCCGCTGGGATTGCGTCCCGTCCTCAGTCTCAAGACAAGGATCGGCTGCGTTCGCGCGCTCCGCAGAGGCGAGCCGACGGGATACGGCAGGCTCTTTTCGGCTTCAAGGTCTTCAAGGATCGGGATTCTCCCCGTCGGATACGCCGACGGCTTCAGCCGCCGCTTCTCCAACCGCGGAAGGGTGATCATCGGGGACCGGTGGGCCCGGATCGCCGGCGCCGTATCGATGGACATGACCGCCGTGGATATAACCGATCTGCCCGAAGTTCAGGAAGGGGACGAAGTCATTTTGCTGGGGTCGAGCCCGCGTTGCCGCTTGACGGCCAGGGAATGGTCCGACACCCTGCGCACCGTCCCCTACGAGGTCCTGTGCGGAATCGCGGGGCGGGTCCCCAGGATCTGCGTCCGCAAGGAATGAGCGCGCGGCTCATGGCTTGCGCGGCCGCCGTCACGAACAACTTCAGCGAGACCGGGTCATGAAAGTCGCTACATGGAACGTGAACGGGATCCGGGCGAGGGAGCAACAGGTCCTCGCATGGATTCAGCGGGACAGGCCCGACGTGATCTGCCTTCAGGAGATCAAAGCCGCCCGGGAACAAATCCCACCGTCCCTCAGGGAAATACCCGGTTATTGGTGCCGCTGGCACGGCGAGCGCGCGTATTCGGGCGTGGGGCTTCACATCCACCGCGACCTGGCGCCGGACGGGCCCCGGTTCAGCCATCCCGATTTCGACCGCGAAACGCGCATCGTATCCGCCCGCATGGGGGACCTGATTGTCGCTTCCGTTTACGTTCCCAACGGGGGAAAGGATTTCGACGCCAAGCTGCGATTCCTTGAAGCGATGAAGCAGTACGCCGCGGAATGCCGCTCCCTGGGTTTGAACCTTCTGCTCTGCGGCGACATGAATGTCACCCGAACGGATCAGGACGTCCACCCGAAGGAGCGGAAACCCAACGCCATCGGGCAGCGCCCCGACGAGCGGGCATTATTCGAGAACGTCATCGACGGCGGAGGGATGATCGATATCGGGCGCGCCCTCGATCCCGATAACGACCGGCTTTTCACATGGTGGCCGCCGTGGCGCAACATGCGCGAAAAGAATATCGGCTGGAGACTGGATTACATACTGGCCAGCCGATCCCTGGAATCCCGCATTGTCAGCTGCTGCGTGCTGGCGCAATTCGGAACGAGCGACCACGCCCCTGTCGTCGCTGAAATCCTATATCCTTAAGGGGCCGGCCGCAGATTCCGGACTTCATTTCCCGGGCGCCGGCCGGAAGAATCTACGCGTCCGATGCGAACGCCGCGGCGCCTCAGGGACCGCACCCGCCCCGTCTTTCCGGCAATTCCATACGCCTATCGACGCTCGGGCATTTGGAATGATGAAAAACGAAATCGCGAACGGAACATCGGCGCGCCGGCGAAGGACGAAGCGGCGGAGTCTCTGCCTTCGTCTTCCAGTCAATTATATGCAGGCCGCCCGTTCGTCATTCCGCCGACGCGGGACCGCCCCATAAAAGGCGCGCATACCCTGGGAGGGAACGAATATCCGGTTGCCGACGGTCGCATTAATATCCGCCGGACACAGCCCTGAAGAGCTGGCGCGCGTAGGCTTCAAGGTTGGCGAAAGCCCTGTAAGGAGAGGATGCGGGAGACGCCAGGAAGCCGTCGCACGTGCGGCCGGCCCGGGCCGCCCTGGAAACGTCGCTCCTGAGCTTTTGGGAAGCCTCCAACAGGTCTTTCATGTCCTTCAGGCTGGAAACATTTCCCGATGCGGACACGACCCGGACGCTCTCCTCAAGGGGCTTTTCCTGTTCCGTCTTGGCGGCGGGCTTCACCTGAGGGATAGCGGGCTTCAACAGAGGCACCGCGCCGATGACCTCCTGCAATCCATCGATCCACCCGGCGGCGTCGCCGCCCGAATCGGTATCGATATCGGGGAATCGTCCTGCCGTGAAAAGGTCCCCTACCAGCAAAACCTTTTCCTCCGGCAAAAAGAGGACGATGTCCTCCCCCGTCCTCGCGCTTTTGCTCAGAGCGAATATCCTGATTTCCACGCTGGAAGGGAAAAGGCGCATCCGGCGATCAAAAAGGATCCAGCCGAAATCGTCTTTCGAGGCGGAGCCCTCCCTTTCGGGACTGCGGCCGGATGCCCCGGACGGTCCGGGCGGCGCGCCGGATGAAGGCTGGAGCATCTTATGAAGGCGGACGCTTGAAACGAACAGCGCTCCCCTCTCTGCAAGAAGGGCTGCGCCTGAATCGCTCAAGGATCGCGGACTGGTGAATACCACCCAGCGCACAGTTTGGGGCGTTATCGTCTGCAGGCTTTCCAGGACGGTCGAAAGAAGGGCTTTGGGCGGCGGATTTACAATCAGAATCCCATCTTCCGTCACGACCGCCGCCGCATTTTCGCCGGCCTTCGACGTTGGAAGGCGATAACAGTGTGCGCTTACTTTTTCCGGCCGCGGCGCGCCCTCGAAGGCTGCGCCGCCCCGGGCCGCGAACAGAGCGAGAAATACGGCGAAAACGGCTCTTTTCATGCGGAGTCTCCCTCCGTCCTGAGATCTCGGAGAAAGTCCGTGATAAGGCTTGCGACAAAATCGACGGCGCCGCCAAAAAAGTGGTCCGCGCCCTCGATCCGGCGCACCCGGGAGGCAGGCGGCAGCCGGCGCGCGAGCCGGTCCAGATTTTCAGCAGAGCAGAATTCGTCCCGTGTCCCCACGACATAAAGTGCCGGCTTGGGGCTATCGGCTAAAAAGTCCATATTCCAGATATTGAGGGGCAGGCCCAATCCGACTATCGCCTTGACGCGCCGGTCCGTGCAGCCGACCTGCAGTCCGACCCATGCGCCGAATGAATACCCTACGATTGCAAGATAGCGGCCGGGGTACTTCCCGTCGAGCCAGTTCAGCGCCGCGCCCACATCCTCCTTCTCCCCGATTCCGTCGTCGTACCGCCCGGTGCTGTTTCCGGCGCCCCGGAAATTGAAACGCAGAGCGGCGAAACCGGCCCCCGCGGCCGCCTTGGACGCACGATACACAACCCGGTTATCCATGGTGCCGCCATAGACCGGATGAGGGTGGCACAGCAGGGCGGCCCCTCGGATAGGATTCCCGGGCTCCCGAAGATGCGCCTCCAGTTGAACGGTTTCGGCTGCAATCATGAAACGCATACGCTCTCCAGTTCCTTCAAGCGGCCGGCCTTTCATGGCGGCGTCATCCCATGACGGGCCCGGAGAACTATTGAACCAGAAAGCGGCCCCGGATTTCAGCAAAAACCCGTATCCCCGAAGAATCCGAAACTGCGGCGCCGGCCGGTCCTCCATACCGCCCGCATCCTGCTTGCTTTGCCGGCGATAACGAAGCTAAAATCCTGCGACGGCTCGGCCCGACTGCGGAGACGCCGGCGCGGCCTTGCGGCTTAGGGCGAAGACTTGCACAGGAGTGTTGAATGATTGTCGCGAATGTTATTCAGGAGCAACTGGAAAGAGCCTCGTGGATCCGCAGGATGTTCGAGGAAGGCATTCGGCTGAAGGCCGAGCGCGGCGCCGATAAGATCTTCGATTTCACGCTGGGAAATCCCACGGAGGATCCGCCGCCGGGCGTCATCGCCG
Source organism: uncultured Acidobacteriota bacterium (assembly GCA_964481255.1). Lineage (GTDB taxonomy): Bacteria > Acidobacteriota > UBA6911 > UBA6911 > UBA6911 > UBA6911. The sequence goes on from CAYZTZ010000023.1 coordinate 27,912, forward strand.
CCTTCCGACGCCTTGCCGGGGAAAACCGGCCCGCTTCTCACGGTTACATGCCCAACGCCGGATTTCCCGCCGCGCGGAGAGCGATCGCGCAGCGATTGCGAAGGGACACCGGCGTCGACTTCAGGGAAGACCTTGTGCTGATGACGGTCGGCTGCGCCGGGGCCATGAATGCCGCCCTGAAGGCCGTTCTTGATCCGGGGGACGAAGTTATTGTGTGCATGCCCTTTTTCCCCGACTATCAGTTCTACATCTCCAACCACGGCGGCCGCATGGTGCCGGTTGAAACGGACGGCGACTTCTGCATCGACGTGGCGGCCATTAAGTCGAAGATCACTTCGAGGACGAAAGCCGTCATCCTGAACTCGCCCAACAATCCGACCGGCGCCGTATACCCCGAAAAGGCTCTGCGGGACCTCGAGGCGGTACTGCAGGAAGCGGACCACACCATCGCCGTGATCAGCGACGAGCCCTATAAGGCTTTTGTTTATGACGGCGCAAGATGTCCGGAAACATGCTCGATCATCAGCAACTGCATTATCGTGACGTCGTGGTCTAAAACGTGGTCGCTGGCCGGCGAGCGGATCGGTTATCTGGCTATTTCCCCGCGAATGCCCGGCGCCGACGACCTGGGGCACGCCTGCACCTTTACCAACCGTATTCTCGGATTCATCAACGCGCCCGCCATCTGGCAACTGGTCACGGCCGAGGCGCCCGAGGAGCAGCCGGACATCTCCGTATATGCCGAGAAAAGGGAATTGATGTGCAACGGTCTGGCCGAGATCGGCTACGAGGTCCGCAAACCTCAGGGGGCGTTTTACGTCTTCCCGAAGACGCCGATACCCGACGACCTTGCGTTCGTAAGGATTCTGCAGGCTGAGGGCGTGCTCGCCGTGCCCGGCAGCGGCTTCGGGCGCGGGGGATACATGCGTCTCTCCCTCACCGTGCCGCGGGAGACGATTATTAATTCCCTGCCCTATTTCGCTCGAGCTCTCAAAAAGTGCTCCTGAGCCTTCCGGGCTCGGACTCGAATATCGATCGGTGCCCGCTCGCGGTCAGAAGCCGGGAATAATGCTGAACTCCCACCCCCACCGGCGCTGGGGACGGTCGTTCGCGTGCACGTAGCTCAGCTGCCCGATGAAAAAGCCCAGCACATTGAAGCGCAGCGACGCCCCATAGCTCGAGACCGGCCTTCTGGGGACGCCGAGCGAACGCGCCAGCTCCTTCGACCTGTACGCCATGCCGGCGTCATAAAAAAAGGCCGCGTCCACCGGAGGCGCGCCCCGGCTGGGTATGACTCCAAGGAATCCGAAGATGGGCAGACGCAGCTCCGCGTTCCCCACCAGCATGCGGCTCCCGAAGAGCCGGTCGAGGGTCGGGCATGATACCGAACCGCCGGAGGAAAGGGTGCACTCGTCGGGGGAAAAGGAATCCGCCTCGTAGCCGCGGACGAGCGACGGATACCCGATGAAAAGCTCCGTCATCCGCGGATCTTCCGAATCCCAGCCGTAACGTCCGTAATGCATCACGCGGGCGGCCAGAGACAAGGGGCCGGCAATTTTCATGTAGCGCCGATAGTCCACCAGAAGCGTGGAAAAATTGAGCGTGCCGCCCGCCATTCCGAACTCAAGGCGATACCTTCGGCCCAGAATGGGACCGGTGCCGCCGAATATCGAGGTGTCATAAACCAGCGCCGCGTTGCCTGTTCCCAGGTTGATGGGATCCGGAACCGCGGGACTGAACTCCTGTCCTCCGAGATACTCGCCCGTAACGGCCGAAAACGCCTGGACCATTCCCTCCGCGTCGTAGGAAATGTTCGCGAATCCGGCGGAAAACTCCATTCTTTGAGCCCGGCTGAAGGGTCTCGCCGCCGTCGCCGCGATCTGCCGGTTTATTTCCCAGTACCTCACGCTCTCATCGACGATAACCGGTTCGCCGCCGACGTAGATAAGGCTTCGGCTATACCCTCCGGTCAGGTAAGGAATCTGCCCGCCGGTAAAGCCCCAGTCCCATCGGTTCTTCTGATTCAAATACGAGGCGATGCCCGCCAGGCTGTTGTAGAACTTGCCGCCGTCGATCGTCGTCGAGGTCTGGAACGCCGTCATAAGATTATGCTGGCCGAGGATATCGCTCCAATAAAAGGCGGTGCCGCCCCCTATCATCGACCCGAAGTTGCTCACGCCCACGCTGACCGAGGGCGGGGCGATGTAATCGAGGGACAGCTTGGGATTGTAGGGCTCCCGCTGAAAGTCCGAGGACCCGACGATTCCCTTCTCCGGCGCGCGCAAAAGCGAGTCCACAATCGGCGAAATCCGCTGCGACGGGGGGAGAGTCCCGGCATTGAGGCCGGCCACGGCGGTGCCGGGAGCCGATCCCTCGAGCGCCGCGGGTCCTTCCATCACGTAAAGAGCATACTTGTCACCGGAATAGGAGCTGAAAACCAGGCGCGAGGCCCGCGCCGCAAGGGAAAAGGCCGGGCTCCATTTCGATATCCCGGTGACTCCGGTCTGCAGATTGGTGATCTGCCTCAATTCGCCGCTGGAAAGGATCAATCGGTAGACATTGGAAACCCCGTCTCTATCGGAAATAAAATAAAGCGAGGAGCCGTCGGCCGACCATTGGGCCCCGAGATGTTTTCCGGACGGGAAGCCGGGCAGCGGCCGCATTTCCGAGCTCGCAGGATCGATCAGGGCGAGCCGGAGTTCGCCGAACGAAAGATCGGAAGCATTCGAAGTGAAACGATCCGTGGAAACGGCGATGCTTTTCCCGTCCGGAGACCAGGCGGGAAGCAATTCGGCAAAACCATCGTCCGTCAGACGCCGCGGGCGCGACACGGGAAGATCGAGAATGAAAAGATCGACGCGCCCGTTTGCCATCGCCGAAAACGCTATCGAGGAGCCGTCGGGCGACCAGGCCAAACTGAATATATCGGAGGCCTCGGATATCGGGTGCCTTTTCACAACCTTCCCCGCGGCCATGTCGTAGATCGCGATCTCGGGGCGCCCCTTCCGGACTTCGCCGAACGCGAATTGCCTCCCGTCGTGACTCCACGCTCCGGCGGCATTGATGAATTGCAGGCTGTCGAAGTGTCCGTCCAGCGCCGTTTGCGTCAGCTTGCGGCGCATTTTCCCCGTCTCCGCGTCCGCCATAAACAGATCAATTGAAAAGACATCCTTTTCGGAAAAGAAGACCACGTTCCGGCCGTCCGGGCTGAGGACGGGGCTGACGTAAATGTCGCCCGATTTCTTGTCCCCGCCCATTAAAAGGCGCGCCTGGTATGTCGCCGCCCTGGCGGCCTGCAGAACCGGCGTGTAGCTTGATCGCAGAGCCTCGTGCCATTCCTGCGAGAGCTGTTGGAGGCTGGTCTGCAGCGTGCTGCTGATGGCGCCCTCGGCCGTCCCGGCGCGTCCGGCCGCCCTCAGTATTCTGCCGATGACCTCGTCCCCGTGCTTTCCCGCGACATAGGCCCAGAAAGCCTGGCCCCATCGATAGGGAAAATAGTCCGGGTCGTCCAGCTTATCGATGGTGGGGAGCTTGTCCTGCAGAACTGCGTCGCGCATCCACATGGCCGTATGCGGATCCTTCGATCCCACCGAAAGGTATTCGGCCATGCCCTCCACAAACCAGAGCGGGAATCGAAGGGAGCCCGGGAGGCCGCTCCCGCCCATGGGACCCTCTCGTGTCGTCATGTCAAACTGAAACGCGTGGACCAGCTCGTGACCGAGGACATGGTCGGTATCCCCCAGAGGTCCGGCCAGCGGCATGACGATCCTGCGGCGCAGCCCCTCCGTGACGCCTCCGGTCGTTTCGCCGATGTAGTCGGGGAGAACGCTGGTCCCCCGAAAGTCGGTATGGTTGGCGTAGAGGACAATCGGCTGCCTCGACGAAAGTTCATGGTCCAGAACCGTTTTCAAGCGCGCGTACCACCGCTCCGCCATCCGGCCGACATCGGCGACCACCGGCCCGCTCTCATCGTAGTAGTAAATATCGAAATGCTCGGTTTTCAGGACCTTGAAATCGAGGCTCTTGTATCGGACCTTGTTCTGTCCAAAATACTGGGCGTGCGCGGACGCTCCGAGAAAGCAAAGCGAAGCAAGAACCAGGATGCCCGTTCTCAGACCGAACATGCTCTTGTTCCACATGGTTGCCTCCTCCCGGCGGCGCCTGTCGGACCGCCGCCCCTTTTTTACCTTTTTTATAAAAGCGGAGAGCCAATTTCCCCGCGGCTCGATGCAGCCGGAAAAATGTCGGCTGCCGTCCACGTTTGCACCCCCCTGCAGGACCCGCTATCCGGCCGCCGCCGCAGTGCCCCTGGAACCGCAGAATCCGTGTTTGAAAATAGTCCCCGCACTGCCGTCATTGCTTCATTGCCGCTTGGGCGGCCATCCCTTCGGAGCTCGTGCCGGAAGCATCTCTCTCCGCGATCTCACGGTGAAAGAATAAGTTCTGATCGCGCGCTTGACAAACGGCAAAATCCCAAAACGGCACCTGCGGCCCCGCCGGCGCCGGGTGAATCGAGCCCGTCGACCGGGGCGAAAGACGCATCAGAAAGGACTTCGTCCTCAGCTCCGGGGAATTGTGGATGCCGCTCACGAGCCCGCGCGCGGCGGAAGGGTCTTTATCCCGAATCCACGGCGCGAAAGCGCCGGCTGTGAAGATTCGGCCCGGCCCCGAACTCAAGAGTTGCGGCCGCTGCAATCCTCTCGGCGGGAAGAATGTCCTGAAATTCAGGGATCCGATTCCGCCGGGGCTTGGAAGGGCCGGATCCCGGTCCTTACCGGCTACCGGCTTCATCCTTGATCTTGCGCTTTGGAACGACTATAAATGATTTCTCACGTCTCACACAGGAAAAATTATGAATTCGAATACAAATGCGGACGACCCCGTTATCAAAAAAGCGGATCCCGGCGAATGCAACCGGCGGACTTTTTTCGCGAAAGGACTCGGCTTCGCCGCCGGCTGGGTCCTGCTGGCCCATCCGCGCGCATCGCTTCCGTGTATACAGGGAGGCGTATCGAGGGAGGAATTCTTCAGACAGTTGGACGCCAGGGTCGAAGGCTACTTCGCCAGGTACGGAAGCTGCGCCATGTCCAGTTTTGCCGCGCTGAACGAGCAGTTCGCTCTGAAATACGATGCCCTCGTCCCGGCTTTAATGCCGTTTACGGGCGGGATCGCCTCGAAAGGAGAAACTTGCGGCGCCGTTTCCGGATCGATGCTCGCCCTGGGGATCTATTTTTCGTCCGCAGGTCCCAAAGAAAGCCGGCCGCCCGGCTCATCCATGAAACCCGGGGGGCTGTTCGTCAACGGCTTTGAAAAGGAATTCGGTTCCACAAGATGCCGCGAAGTGGTCCGGCATCAATACGGCCGCTATTTCAATTTCAGCGATCCGGAGGATTTGAAGCTCTATATGGAGCTTTCCAGGAAAGCAAACTACTGCGCGGATGTGGTGAAAAAGGCCGTCCGGCTGGCGGCCGCCGTTTTCTTGGATCAAGCGTCCTGACCGGGGACGCGGAGGAAACGCCGGCCCATCCGTGCGGCCGCGAGGAACCTGTTCGCAGGACGAGTGAAGATCGCGGATACTGCTTCAGCCGGAACATTCCCTGCCCGGCCCCGGGCCCGCCTTCGGTTCGGTTAAAGCCCGGGTTGCATGGACGCCCCCTTCCCGCAGACCGGACATTTCGGGTCTTTGAGGATCTTGAACTCCCTGAAGGTAATATCGTAACCCGAAAAACTCAGCAATCGGCCGGCCAGCAGTCCAGGCATGCCCAGGATGATCTTGACGGCCTCGATGACCTGAATGCAGGCGATCAGTCCGGGCGCGGGCCCCAGGACGCCCGGGGGAGGGGACGAGGTCTCCTTGTCGCTTGCGGGGAAAACGCAATCCAGACAGGGCGTCCGGCCGGGGATAAAGGTCGTCACCATCCCGTCCAGGTGATGAACTCCCGCATAAATATAAGGGATGCCGAGACGGATCGAAGCGGCGTTCAGGATCCGTCGCCCTCTCATGTTGTCCATGGCGTCCACAATAAGCGCGCAATCCCCGATGAGGCCGGAGGCGCTGTCTTCGGTGATCTCCGCCTGAACCGCCTCAATGGAACAGTTGGGGTTAAGGCTGCGGAGCTTCCGTCCCCCCGATTCCGCTTTCGGCTCCCCGATGTCGCCGGTCCAGTGAATAATCTGGCGGTTCAGGTTGGTCAACTCGACCCTGTCCTTGTCCACGATTTTTAAATGGCCGACGCCGGCCGCCGCCAGATAATAGGACGAGATCGAACCCAATCCGCCGATCCCGCCCACAAACACTTTGGCCGCCTTGATCTTTTTCTGACCTTCCTCGCCTATTTCCGGAATCATGATCTGACGGCTGTATCGAAGCTGCTCTTCTTTTGTAAGCTCCATAGACCCCTCCCAGACTCGGCGACGCGCCGGCATCCATCTTATCGGGCGCGTGGCGAAATTTGGAGTGCTTTCAACATCCCGCGTTTCCCGCTTGCCCCGGCGCACGCCGACGTCTGCCGACACGATCTTGTTTTTGAAATCGAGATGGACGCAGCACGGGTTCGTCCCGCCTGACGCATAAGAAATTATGCATGCAACGAATCGATCCGTGTCTTGAAATAGAGACACTTGAAGGACAGGGAGCCGAGGAGGGATCGGTCCCGGAATCCTAACGCGGGTTATTTCGCGTCCACGGCGAGAAAAGATTCCCTGGCAACGACATCCTTCAGCCTGCAATAGTGCCAGCGCGGATCCCTGGGCGTCCACTTCCCGTTCTCATAATCCGCGCAGCTTCCAGGCCTGGGCAGAGGATATTCTTCCAGCGGATCGTCGATCAGGCTGTAAAAGGTGCAGTTGTCCGCGCTGTCGATGCGGCGGTCTTCCCCGCGGGCGGCACGGCCCCGGCCTCGCCCGCAAACCGGAAATCCCCGGCGGCCTGACCGTTATCCTTTGCCCAGCGCTTTAAGGACCTTCTCCGGCGTGGCCGGGGATTCGACCCACACACCGATCGCGTTGTGGATGGCCATGA
>CAYZTZ010000024.1:0-12402 GCA_964481255.1 uncultured Acidobacteriota bacterium
ACCCGATAAAGATGTACAGGGGTTTTCTATTCATAACACATCCCTCCAGTGAAAACAGGTGGTGCCCGGTCGAGTTGAGAAAGCGGAGCACGTATCCGATTCTAATCCGAAGCTCCGGCCGTTTTCACGGCGAATCCGTTCCGGCTTGCGCCGCAATTCGGGCCGCGGTTTGGCGGACGCGGCTGTGCCTGCGGCTGTAGGTAAAATAGACCACCAGCCCGATGAGAAGCCACAGGATCAGCCGCAGCCAGTTGACGAGCCCGAGCTTGTACATCATGTAGCCGTTGAAGACGATCCCCAGGATCGGGATCAGCGGGACCAGCGGCGTTCGAAACGGCCGCGGTTGCCGGGGGTTCGTATGGCGCAGCACGATCACGGCCGTGCAGACAAGTATAAAGGCAAACAGCGTCCCGATGTTAACCATTTTTCCGATGTCGTCGATCGGCGTGAGGCTGCCGACAACGGCCGCCAGAACGCCCACAAGGATCGTGTTTTTGTATGGCGTCCGGAACTTCGGATGAATGGCGGCGAAAAACTTCCGCGGCAGCAGGCCGTCGTTCGCCATGGCGTAGAGCACGCGCGTCTGCCCGAGCAGCATCACCAGCATCACGCTGGTCAAACCGGCAAGGGCGCCCGTCGTGATCAGATTGGAGGCGGTCGAGAGTCCGCGGTCCAGAAACGCGCGGGCCACCGGAGCTTCAATATTGACATCCTGCCAGGGCACGATGCCGGTGAGAACCGCGGCGACAAGGATGTATAGAACCGTGCAGATGCCGAGGGAGGCGATAATGCCGATAGGGAGGTCGCGCTGAGGATTCCTGGCTTCCTGCGCCGTCGTGGAGACGGCGTCGAATCCGATATAGGCGAAAAAGATGTAGGCCGCGCCGGCGCCTATCCCGGAAAACCCCATGGGAGCGAACGTGGACCAGTCCCGGCCCCAGTTGGAGGGATTGATATAGCGCACCCCCAGAAGGATGACGAACAGCACGACGCCGACCTTGATGATGACGATGCCGGCGTTGAAGCGCGCGCTCTCCCGGATGCCGATGACGAGAACGGCCGTGATGATCAGGGCGATGCAGAAGGCCGGGAGATTGAAGCCGATGTCCACGCCGAAGACCCGCGGCGCGTTCACCAGTTCCTGGGCCCGCCGGTGAAGCTCCGGCGGCGCCTGCTGCAGGATCTCGGTGACCTTCTGGAGGAAAGCCTGGCTGCCGACTTCAAGATCCGGATGGGACAGTCGCGCCATTTCGCGGGCGATGGTATTTTCCGCCGTGCGCAGCGCCGTCCAGCGGTCGTAGGAAAGCCAGAGGGGGAAGTCGATCTTGAAGATGCGCAGGAATTCGATGAAGTGATTGGACCAGCCTGAGGAGACGGTGCTGGCCCCCATCGCGTATTCAAGCGTCAGATCCCAGCCGATGATCCAGGCGAACAGTTCCCCTAAAGTGGCGTAGGTGTAAGTATAGGCGCTGCCCGCCAGGGGAATCATGGCCGCGAACTCGGCATAGCAGAGAGCGGCGAACGCGCACCCCATGCCGGAAATCACGAACGACAGCATCAACCCCGGGCCTGCGTATTTGGCTCCAAGCCCCGACAGCACGAAAATGCCCGCGCCGATGATGGCGCCGATCCCCAGAGTCGTCAGGGACACCGGTCCCAGGGACCGCCGCAGGGAGTGTTCGCTGGAATCCTGGGCCTCCCTCAACATCACGTCCAGGGGCTTCTTTATAAACAATAGCGATCGTCCCATGGGCCCTCCCGCCGGCACAGTATACAGGATAAGAGGCTCATTTTCCCGCAAGACTCTATCGGGCCCGGCCCGCCGGCGCTCGCGCCGGTCCGGCATGTCACGTTATTGTTTGATTCAGACCGCGGGCTTGGTCTATGGTCAAAGAGAAGCCGCCCATGAACTCTGGACGCGGAGTCGGGCGACCGGGCGCCCGGCGCCAGAGATCCGACTTTAAGGTCGCGCGCCTGTCCCTACGGCGCCGTTCAAATTCACTGGGACGAGGAGCTCTATATCGCCTATCCTGTCGTGTCGGCCGGGAAATGCAATGGTTGCGGGGCGTGCGAAGCAGTCTGCCCCGCCGGCGTAGTCAAGGCCGTTTACGTCCGGCCCGGCTGACGCTTTGGCGGCAGGCCGAAAATCACCCCGTCGTCCGTCACCGGATTCCGGCGTGGTAATCCTGCAGGGAAACCACGCGGGGTTCCGTTCGGCGATAGGCGGCGATTCCCTTGGCGGCGGCCTTCGCGGCGGCCATGGTTGTGACGTAGGGAATCTTATGGCGGATCGCGGCCTTGCGGATGTAGGAATCGTCATAGGTGCCGCGCTTGCCGATCGGGGTATTGATCACAAGGTCGATCTCGCCGTTCTTGATGGCGTCGACGATATGGGGCCTTCCGGCGTGCATTTTAAGTATCTTTTCGCATTCGACGCCGTGGCCTGACAGGAAGCGCTGGGTCCCTTCGGTGGCTCTCAGTCTGAAGCCCAAACGCGCGAATTCGCGCGCCACTTCCAGGGCTTCCTCCTTGTCCGGGTCGGATACGGAGATCAGCACGGTCCCCTTTTGCGGCAGCCGCTGCTGCGCGGCCTCCTGCGCTTTATAGAAAGCCAGCTCGAAGGATTCGGCCATCCCCAACACCTCTCCCGTGGAGCGCATTTCGGGGCCGAGAAGCGGATCGACTTCATGGAACATGTTGAAGGGGAAGACCGCTTCCTTGACGCCGTGGTGCGGGATCCTTCTGCGGGTGAGGCCGAGGTCGGACATTTTCCTGCCCATCATCAACTGCGTCGCAATCCGCACCATCGGGATGTTGCAGACCTTGGAGACGAGGGGGACGGTGCGCGAGGCCCGGGGATTGGCCTCAAGGATGTATACGGTGTCGTTGGCGATGGCGTACTGGATGTTGATCAGCCCCATGACATGGAGCTCGACGGCGATCCTTCGGGTGTAGTCCTCGATGGTCTTCTGATGCTTTTCCGGAATGCTGACCGGCGGCAGAACGCAGGCCGAATCCCCCGAGTGAATCCCCGCGAGCTCGATATGTTCCATGATGGCCGGGATGAAGGCGTCGGTGCCGTCGCTGATCGCGTCCGCCTCGACCTCGAGAGCGTTTTCCAGGAACTTGTCGATCAGGATGGGCAGCTGCGGCCAGATTTCCATGGCGCGGGCGACGTACAGCGTGAGGTCCTCCTCGTCGTGGACGACTTCCATTCCCCGGCCGCCCAGGACGTAGGAGGGGCGCACCATCAGGGGATAGCCGATACGATCCGCGATGGCGATCGCCTCCTCGAGGTTGCGGGCCATGCCGGACGCCGGCTGAGGGATCCCCAGTCTCTGCATCATGATCCGGAAGCGGTCGCGGTCCTCCGCGAGATCGATGATGTCGGGCGACGTGCCCAGAATCCTGACGCCGGCCCTTTCCAGATCTCGGCAGATATTGAGCGGAGTCTGTCCGCCGAACTGGACGATGACCCCTTCCGGTTTTTCCTTCCCGTAGATGCTGAGAACATCCTCGACGGTGAGAGGCTCGAAGTAGAGCTTGTCCGATGTGTCGTAGTCGGTGGACACGGTCTCGGGGTTGCAGTTGACCATGATGGTCTCGTATCCGAGGTCGCGCAGGGCGAAGGCCGCGTGCACGCAGCAGTAGTCGAATTCGATCCCCTGGCCGATCCGGTTGGGGCCCCCGCCCAGGACCATCACCTTTTTGCGGGAACTCGTGGTGACCTGATCGGGCGCGTTGTAGGTGGAGTAATAGTAGGCTGCGTTCTCCACCCCGGAAACGGGCACCGCGTGCCAGCCCTGCACGGCGCCCAGCCGAATGCGCCGGCCGCGTATCTCGTCTTCGGGAACGTCGAGCAGCTTCGCCAGATACCCGTCCGCAAAGCCGTCTTTCTTGGCCTGAATCAGCAGGTCGTCCGGAAGGGACCGGCCCTTGCAGGCCAGGATCTTCTCCTCGAGTTCCACGAGCTCCTTCATCTGTGCGATGAACCAGGGCTTGATGTAGGTCGTTTGATACAGCCTCTCGATATCCGCGCCTTTGCGCAGAGCTTCGTACATGATGAAGATGCGTTCGCTCGACGGGTGCGCCAGCAGGGCCATGAGGTCCTCCAGGGATTTCTTGTTGAAATCCTTGGCGAACCCGGGGCCCAGACGGCCGATCTCGAGCGAGCGGATCGATTTCTGGAAAGCCTCCTTGAAATTCTTGCCGATGCTCATCACTTCGCCGACGGCGCGCATCTGCGTCCCGAGGCGGTCCTCGGCGCCCTTGAATTTTTCAAAGGCCCAGCGCGCGAATTTAATGACGACGTAGTCCCCCCAGGGCGTGTATTTGTCGAGCGTTCCCTCGCGCCAGTAGGGGATTTCATCCAGGGTCAGGCCGCCGGCCAGCAGGCAGGACACGAAAGCGATGGGAAACCCCGTCGCCTTGGACGCGAGCGCCGAGGAGCGGGAAGTCCGGGGATTGATTTCTATCACTACCACGCGCTCCGTCCCGGGATCGTACGCGAACTGGATGTTGGTGCCGCCGATGACGCCGATGGCGTCGACGATGTCATACGAATATTTCTGGAGCGTCGCCTGCAGGGCGGGATCGATGGTCAGCATGGGCGCGGCGCAGAAGGAATCGCCGGTATGGACCCCCATGGCGTCGATGTTTTCGATGAAGCAGACCGTAATCTTCTGGCCCTTGGCGTCGCGGACTACTTCCAGTTCAAGTTCCTCCCAGCCTTCGACGGATTCCTCGATCAGGACCTGGCCGACCAGGCTTGCCGCCAGGCCGCGGCTTACGACGGTCCGGAACTCTTCGAGGTTGTAGACCAGGCCTCCCCCCGTGCCGCCCAGGGTGTAGGCGGGCCGGATGACGCAGGGAAGTCCGATCTTCTGAAGGATGCTTTCGGCTTCTTCGAGGCTCAGGGCGATCTCGCTCCGGGGCATCTCGATGCCCAGCCGCATCATGGTGCTTTTGAAGGCCCGACGGTCTTCACCCCTCTCGATGGCGTCGGCGCTGACCCCGATGATGCGCACGCCGTACTTGTCCAGGATGCCTTCCCGCGAGAGCTGCGAGGAGAGGTTCAGGCCGGTTTGGCCGCCGAGATTGGGCAGCAGGGCGTCGGGGCGCTCCCGGGCGATAATCTTCTCGAGCGACCTCACGTTCAACGGCTCGATGTAGGTGACGTCCGCCATGCCGGGATCCGTCATGATGGTGGCAGGATTGGAATTGACGAGAACGATCCTGTATCCGAGTTTGCGCAGGGCCTTGCAGGCCTGCGTGCCGGAATAATCAAACTCGCACGCCTGGCCGATGATGATCGGCCCCGATCCGATGATGAGTATGTTGTCGATGTCCGTTCGTTTCGGCACAAAAACCTCCTCATGAAATAAAGCGGGCTCGACATCCTCCGCTCATTGCGCCGCACCGGGGCGCTTCCCATAATACGCGGCTATGTCCCGGAGCAGAGACCGTATCGTGCTCTCTTGGGCGACGATCTCGGGATGTTTACCGAAGGATTCCGCCGTGCCGGCTGTGACCGGCCCCAGGACTGCGACCGTCGCATTGTGCAGCATTTTGCTCCCTTCATCAACTCCCAGAATTCGGATCAGGGCCTTGACGGCGGAGGAGCTTGTGAATACCGCCAGGTCCGGGCTGCGGGATCGGAGACGCCTCAGGGAATCTTCGTCGAGACGCGCCGGGACCGTTTCATAGCAGGCGACGACATCGACGATCGCGCCCGCGGCGGCGAGGGCGTCCGGCAGGACATCCCGGGCCTCTTTCGCGCGCGGCAGAAGGATGCGGCGTCCCGCGAGAGCGCCAAGCCCTCCATGGTATTTTTCGAGAGCCTCGATCACGCCTTCGGCGACGTAGCTTTCCGGAACAAGTTCCACCGCCAGACCGTGATCTTCGACAGCCTTGCCCGTGGCCGGACCCACGGCGCAGATTTTCGGCATATCCGATGCCTTCATCCGGTGCGCGCGCCGCCGCCAATGCCGCAGGAAAATGTCGACTCCGTGGACGCTCGAGAAAATGACCCAGGCGTATTTGTTCCAGAACTCCACGGCGGCGTCCAAGGGAGCCGTGTCGTCAATTTCCCGAACCTCTATCAGGGATAGGGGCAGAACGTCTCCTCCCATCGCTTCCAGGCCGGAGGCCAGTTCGGACATTTTCCTCGCGCTGCATGCGGCGAGAACCCTCAGGCCGCTGAGAGGCTTCGGTGGCGCGGATTGACCAGCCTTCATTCGATTCCCCGGCTCCCCGGGATCCTTCCGTTCCCGGGATTTGAGTTCCATGAAACTGATCGGGGGGCTTTGCCCCTTGAAATCCCCGCGCGCCGGATCGGGCGATGCAATTGCGGACATTATCTTGCGCGCGTGGATTTGGGAAGCCAGGATAAATCCAGCCCTCCTGCTTCCGAAACGGGAAATAAATTCTCGTTACGTCTCAGACAAGCGACTGAGGCAGTCCATCGAGGACGGCGCGTCCGCCCCGTTCGAGAATCGTTTCGGCCAGGGCGACCGCGGCGTCCTCCGCGGCGTCCGGGCTTGCACGCACGGTGTCCCGCACCATTTTGCTGCCGTCCGGGGAAGCCACCAGGCCGTCCAGTATAAGGCTTCCGTCCCGGATGCGCGCATGGGCGGCGACGGGCACATTGCATCCGCCTCCCATCCGGCTCAGGAAGGCGCGCTCCGCAGCCACGGCGACGGCGGTCTCCCAATGGTTGAGCGCCGCCGTCACGGAGTTGATGCGCAGGTCTCCGATCCGTGTTTCGACGGCCAGAGCGCCCTGGCCCGGCGCCGGGAGCATTTCCGCCAAATTCAGGCGCTGCGTCGCGGCGTCGGCGAGGCCCAGCCGTTTCAGCCCCGCGCATGCCAGAACGACCGCGTCATAGGCTCCCGCCCGCAGTTTCTTCAGGCGTGTGTCGATGTTCCCCCGGATGTCCTTCACCTGAAGGTCGGGGCGCAGCGCAAGCAGCTGCGCCTGCCGGCGCAGGCTGCCGGTGCCGACGCGCGCGCCCTGCGGGAGATTATCGAGATTTTTCCCGTCGGGCGTCACGAGCGCGTCGAGCGCATCCTCGCGTTGCGGAACGGCGGCGATCCGCAGGCCCTGCGGAATCCGCGTGGGCAGATCCTTCATGCTGTGGACGGCGGCGTCGATTTCCCCCCTCAGCAGCGCTTCCTCGATTTCTCTGACGAAGACGCCGACGGCCGAACCGGAGCGGATCGAGGCGCTCTCATCCTTATCCGCGGAGGTCCGGATTACATGGATCGCGACCTCCGCGCCGGGGAAGAGATCCAGTATCCGCTCCCTCACCCACGACGTTTGAGCCAGAGCTAGGGCGCTCCCACGGCTTCCGAGGATCATCATGGACCTCCCGCGGCGCCTCGGGAAACGGCGGCGCAGACCTGGGGCCGTTGAGCCATTTCAATCCCCATCCTTCTGGAGTTTGAAGATCTTCCGGATCAGTTCGTGGTAGGCCTCCTGGTCCGCGGAATCCCTGGCATTGCGGAGCTGCGCAATCAGCGGATGGGCGATCTTGTGGGCGATGCGCGCTATCATCGATTGCAGCTCCTCGAGCTGCCGGGGATCCGGCGGCCCGAGCCGGCGCAGGGAGCGTTCGAGCTCGCCGCGGCAGATCTCGTCGATGCGGTTCTGAACCTGGGCGACCACGGGCGCGACATCGAAGGAACGCAGCTTGACGCAGAACGCTTCAACCTCCTGATCCACGATCTTTTCTGCGGCGGCCGCCGCCTTGACGCGCTCGCCGAGATTGGCTTCCACCACCGCCTGGAGATCGTCGATGTCGTAGAAAAAGACGTTCTCCATGGACCCGATGCGCGGATCCACGTTGCGGGGGACCGAGATGTCGATAAAGGCGATCGGCGCGTTCTTCCTCAGATGCATGATGCCCTGCACCATGGCGGGGTCGATCAGGATCTCGGTGGACCCGGTGGAGGTGAAAACGACATCGGCGCGGGCGGCCCAGGCGCGCAAGTCCGCAAAAGGGACCGCCATCCCGTGAAACCGGCGCGCGAGTTCCAGAGCGGTTTCGGGCCGACGGCTGGTCAGATAGACATTTTTGGATCCCGTCTCGGAAAGATGGCGCAGGGCGGCTTCTCCCATCTTCCCGGCGCCGACGACCAGAATGCTTTTTTTCTGAAGATCCCCGAATATCTTGCGCACGAGCTCGATGGCCGCCGAGCCCACGGAGACGGAGTATTCACCGATGCTGGTCTCCGATCGCACCCTCTTGGCCGTCCTGAAGGCGGCCTGCAGGAGGCTGTTGAGGTGTGTCCCGACCGTGCCCGCCTGGACGGCCGCGTTGTAACAGGATTTGACCTGCCCGAGGATCTGAGGCTCTCCAAGAACCATGGAATCGAGGGAGCTGGCCACGCGGAAAATGTGCCGGACGGCCTGGTCATCCGTGTAGCGGTAGAGCCGCGGGGCGAGCAGCGCCCTGGAGACCCGGCTGTATTCGGATAGAAAGCTCTCGATGGAATCGATGCCCTCGGAGGGTCGACCCACGGCGGAAAGAATCTCGACGCGGTTGCATGTGGAAACAATCATGGATTCCAGGATGCCCGCGCGGGCCGACAACGCCGCCAGCCCTTCCGGCAACTGTTCGTCGTTTAAAGAAGCCAGCTGCCGGACGTCCAGCTTCGCCGTCCGATGATTTAGACCGACCAGCACAATATGGGACATCGACATCCTGCGATTCAAACGGTGCACGCGGTTCTTGCGGCGCGGGGGGCGGCAATCATGCCGGCGCCGTGAATGCGGCCGTCACACTCCTTTACAGATACCTGTGCAAACCCCAATTGACTCCAAAGGTGAACATGACGGACGCGAATCCGATAATGCTGATGTAGGCGGCGCGTTTTCCACGCCACCTGGGCGACAGCCTGCAATTCACCAGGAATAGGTAGATGCCCCAGGTGATCAGGGCTGCCGTCTCCTTGGGATCCCAGTTCCAGAAGCGGCCCCAGGCCTGCTGGGCGTAAAAAGCCCCGGATATGATGGCCAGCGTCATTGCGATAAAGCCGATGAAGAGCGAGCGCTGGAAAAGCTCGTCGCAGACCTGAAGGGACGGAAGCCGGAAATACATGAAGCGAAAATGCTTCTCCTTCAGCTCGTTTTCCTGGATCAGGTAGAGGATTCCGGATATGAAAGTCAGGAAAAAAGCGGCGTACGAGAAAAAAGCGACGCCGCCGTGAAAATAAACCCATCCGCTGCGCAAGGCGGGGGGGATGGAGTGGTTCTCTTCCCACAGGACCTGGAAAAAGATCATCAGCAGCGAGACCAGCGGCAGTATGAAAGCTCCCAGGGCGTTCAAACGATAGCGCAGGTCGGCCGCGAGGAACGTGAGGGAAATGCACCAGGCGAGAAAACACAGGGATTCCGACAGGTTGGTGATAGGGAAATGCCCTCGCTGGGCGCCCAGCAGCGCCAGGAATCCCGTGTGAAAGACGAAGGCGCCGGCGACCATTCCGAGCGCGATCTTTACGAATACCTGGCGCTTTTGGCAAAAGCCGAAAAGGGAATGCAGCAGGCCCAGGGCGTAAAGGACGATGGCTGTCAGAAGGATCCAGTTCATTATCAGGGCCCTAAGCCAAACAAGTCTACCATTGATGCGAAACCGGTGACAAGGTTAATGCCGGGCCGCGTCCCGGAGCGATGCATCGTGCTGTTTTTGAAACACTTGCGGGTTCATGGCGATGCGAACGGGACGCTCGCGTGAAATCTGTCGCCGGACCGCAGCGCTGTGATATAGTTAATGTTTTTAAGTCCAGGATTCCATGCGGATACGGCAAACAGAAGCGGGCGCCCCCGGGCGGGCAGGGAAGCAACGGATCTCCTTCCGCCACGGGTACCGCAAGAATTCCGCCGCTCGCTCTTTTCGCCGGCTCCTGTTCAAGGGGAATCCGACGTCGCGGGTTTATTGAAAGCATGGAGAACGTGGACGATCTGAGCCCGGATTCCGTCTCCCCGGCCGGGGAGACGGGCATAACCATCCGCCTGGGAGCCTTTGAAGGGCCGCTGGATCTTCTCCTTCACCTGATTAAAAAGGAAGAAATTGATATCTGGGACATTCCCATCGCGCATATTACGGAGCAGTATCTTGAATATCTCCAGATCATGAAGGACCTGAACATCAATCTGGCCGGCGAATGGCTGATGATGGCCTCGACCCTGATTTACATCAAGTCGAGGATGCTGGTGCCCCAGGAAGCCATGTCCGATGCCGGGGATCAGAACGAGGAAGACCCCAGGAACGAGCTCGTCTACCAGTTGCTGGAGCATCAGAAGTTCAAGAACGCGGCCGAGATGCTTTATACCCGCGAGGAAGTCGAAAACGCGGTGTGGAACAAGCCCCCTTCCGACATTCTGGAGGAAGGGGACGACGTGGTGGCCGTCACGCTTTTCGACCTTCTGCGGGCGTTTCACGAGGTGGTGAAGCGATTCGAAGCGCTTCGCAAAATGGAGGTGGAACAGGAGGAGGTCACCGTCGAGCAGAAGATCGACGACATCCGGAGGCTTTTTCTTGTTCACGAGAGGCTGCTTTTTTCAAGCTTCTTTGAAGAAGCCCGCTCCAGACGGCATCTGATCGTCACCTTTCTGGCCCTTCTGGAGATGGTCCGTCTGCGGGAGATTTGGGTCTATCAGAAAAAGGCTTTCGGCGAGATCGAGATCCTGAAAGCAAAGGAAACAGCCTGATCTATGGAAACGAGCGAAATGCAGGCCGTCATGGAGGCCGTTATTTATGTGGCGGACGATCCCGTGAAGCTCGAGCAGTTCCGGGAGATATTTCCGGACGCAAGCGCGGAGGAGCTGGAAAAGGCTCTCAAAACGCTGATCGAGACGTTTAACGCCCGTCCCGGAGGAATGATCATCCGCGAGGTCGCGGGCGGCTACCGGATGACGACGCGGCCGGAACATCATGAATGGATCCGCAAGTATCTGAAAACCAGGCCCAACGCGAAGCTGTCGATGGCGGCCCTGGAAACCCTCGCCGTCATCGCCTATAAACAGCCGGTGACACTGGCCGAGATTCTGGCCATCCGCGGCAAGAAGTCCAGCACGGCCCTGCAGACGCTGCTGGAGCGGAAGCTGGTCGCCATTCTGGGTAGAAAACCCGTGGTGGGACGGCCCATCCTTTACGGCACGTCCAAGGAGTTTCTCATCCATTTCGGTCTCAACAGCCTTGCCGACCTTCCCACGCTCGAAGAGTTCGCCCAGAT
This sequence comes from uncultured Acidobacteriota bacterium, assembly GCA_964481255.1. Lineage (GTDB taxonomy): Bacteria > Acidobacteriota > UBA6911 > UBA6911 > UBA6911 > UBA6911. The sequence continues at coordinate 11,235 of CAYZTZ010000024.1, forward strand.
CGCGGGCGAGCAGTTGTAGGTTCGCATGAATCGCGAGGAGCGCCTTCAAAAGATTATCGCCTCCGCCGGCGTGGCATCGCGGCGCAAAGCGGAGGCCCTGATTCGGGAAGGGCGGGTGACGGTCAACGGGCGGGTCGTGGATCATTTGGGCGCCAGGGCGGATCCCAGGCGCGATCACATCAAGGTCGACGGCAAACGGATCCAGGAACAGAAGCGCAAGCTGTACATCCTTCTGAATAAGCCCAGGCGGGTCATCTGTTCCGTCGCGGACCCTCAGGGAAGGGTCAAGGTCACGGACCTGGTGGACGTCAGGGAAAAAATATATCCTGTGGGCCGTCTCGACTATAATACCGCGGGGCTGATTCTCCTGACCAACGACGGTGAGTTCGCGCGCATCGTCGCGTCCGCCGGGAGTCACCTGCCGAAGGTCTACGAAGTCAAAACCCGTACCGCTGCCGAGGAATCCCGACTGGAGCGTTTGCAAAACGGGATCCGTCTGAAAAACGGCGTCAAGCTGGCGCCCTGCAGGATCGCCCCGATGAAGGGAAACAAAGATCCTTGGTACCGTGTCACCCTCACGCAGGGAAAGAACCGGCAGATACGCGAAATGTTCGAGTCCATAGGATGTCCCGTGGTCAAGCTCCGGCGGACGCGGATCGGCTTTTTGAAAGATAAGAAGCTGGCGCCCGGCCAGTACCGCTTCCTGACGCCCCTGGAGGTCGAGCGGGTGCTGAGGCTCTTCGCGGCCGGCCGGGCGGCGCGCGGGAAAGAGATCCGCCGCAGAGGCGGCCGGGATGCCGGATCGGGCCGCGGAGAGGATAAAGCGTCCAGCAATCCCGGCTCGACGGTATGATGCGCGAGCGGCTCTTGGACCGGGGTTGCAGGAAAGGTAACATTTCTGGCGAAGCGATCGGGGGATAGGAGTGTTTACAGGAATCATCGAAGAGGTCGGAAGAATCCGTGAACTGACCGCCCGGCCGGAAGGAGCGGCGCTGACGGTATCCGCCGGAACCGTCACGCAGGGCTTGAAAAAGGGCGACTCCGTGGCCGTCAACGGCGTGTGCCTCACCGCGACCCAGACAGGCGCGGGCTTTTTCTCCTGCGACATCTCCTCGGAAACGCTCCGGATCAGCACCTTCGGGAAAGCCCGTCCGGGGATGCGCGTTAA
>CAYZTZ010000024.1:12502-34458 GCA_964481255.1 uncultured Acidobacteriota bacterium
CGGAAACGCTCCGGATCAGCACCTTCGGGAAAGCCCGTCCGGGGATGCGCGTTAACCTGGAGCGATCGCTGGTTTTCGGCGACCGATTGGGCGGTCATTTCGTCCAGGGGCACGTGGACGGGATGGGGAGGCTCGCGGCCAAAAAGGCAAGCGGCGAGGGTTTGGAGCTGTCCTTTGCATTTCCGCAGGCGCTTGAACGGTACCTGGTCTATAAAGGCTCCATCGCGGTCGACGGCATAAGCCTGACCATATCCCGCCTGGAGGCGGGACTTTTTTCGGTCGCCGTGATTCCCCACACTCTGCAGTCGACCAACCTCGGGCATCTTGAAATCGGGGACGAAGTCAACCTGGAGACGGATGTGCTGGGCAAATACGTGGAGCGGTTCCTGCGGGCGGCACCGGCGCAGGTTGAAAAGCCGAATGGCGTTTGGACCGAGGAATACCTTAAGAGCCAGGGATTTTGAGATGCGCATGGCCCCGGTAAAGAGAAAATATCTCCTTGCCGTCTGGATCCTCCTGACGACGGCTGTATGGCGCGATTCAACCTGCGGCGGCAATGATCTTCCGGCTTTCGGGCGGGACACGGTTTTGGTATGGAAGATTCAAAGCGGGGCGTCCGTCTCCGATTTTGTCGTGCGCGTGGCGGAGTTCTCCCCTGATCGGCTTGTCGAATGGGAGGACGAGAAGTCGCAGGGAACTATTTTCATGGCGTTTCGGGATATACAGAATGCGAAGGGATATGTCAGCAGCTTTCTTTTCGAATCCGGCATGGACATGCGCGGGAAAAACGCCACCACGCTGTGGCTCAGCCGGGCGATCTACCGGAACCTCAAGGAGAAGAAGAGGGCCAGGGTTTCCCTGGACGGAGTCGAGAGCCGCCTCACCTATCTCGGGGACGATCGGCTGTCCGTGGAAGTCAATCGCGCCCCCATGACACTGCCCGTCGTTAGAATCGCCGACGACCGGGGCTCGGAACGTTGGTTTTTGGATCTGGAGGACAACCCTCTCATGGTCCGGCATCGGCTGCGCCACTACAACCAGACCCTTGTCAGTATCACCACCGACCGGCCGAACACCCTGCGCTGGATCCGGGGCAAAAAGCTGGACACCCTTGCCAAATGACGGCCCGCTGCGTCACTGGGCCGAGCGCAGGCCGGATTCGATGGCCGAACGGGTAAGCTCCATCAGCCGGTCCCGATCCTCAGGCCCGCAGTTCGCCGTTGGAATCGGATCGTGAAAAACCACCCGCACCGTTGCCGGACGGATTGAGTATTTCCCGGGCGGCTGGACGCGGTCGCTGCCAAGGATGGTCACGGGCATGATGGGGACCTGAGCCTTGATCGCCATGATGAAAACGCCCTTTTTGAAGTCACCCAGACGCCCGTCCCGGCTCCGCGTGCCTTCGGGAAAAGCTATAAGAGAATGCCCTTGCCCGAGCAGTTTGGCTCCTTGTTCGATCCCGGCGCGGGCCTTCTGGGGGTTTGAACGTTCCAGAGGGACAAAATCCGCGCGTTTCAAAATGACGGAGAGAATGGGGACGCGCATCATTTCATGCTTGATCAGGGCCTTCCAGTCGCGCGGAACGGCATGAAACAGAACGGGGCCGTCCATATTCCCCTGGTGGTTTGCGAGAAAGACATAGGTGACGCCGGGCTGGATTTTTTCCCGTCCGCGGAGGCGGACGCGGACGCCGCACATCCAGCCGGCCGCACGGATACAGAAGCGGGCGAGGGCGTAAAGCAGACGGTTGTCCCCGGCGGCGAAACTCCAGGCGAGGGCCCACGGCCCCAGCAGCAGTATGTAAAGACCCACGAAAAGATACACAAGAGTCGCCCGGAGCATACCCACCTGCCGGAAATCGAACTCTCATTGTACTTCAAGTCCGGGGCGAAGAAGCTTGAAGTCCCTCGTCCGCTGTGATTATTTATGCCCCTCCGACGCCGGGGCTGGTTACAATATATATCCGGGGGTGAGGTGCGATTTGGGATTCAACAGCGTGGAAGAAGTTATTGAGGAGATACGCGAGGGGCGCATGGTCATCGTAGTCGACGACGAGGACCGCGAAAATGAGGGGGATCTGACCGTCGCCGCGGAGAAGGTCACTCCGGAAACGATTAATTTCATGGCCAAACACGGCCGCGGCCTGATCTGTCTCGCGCTGACAGGGGAACGCCTCGACGAGCTCCAGATCCCGATGATGGTCGGGGAGAATACGAGCCGCTTCGGCACGGCGTTCACCGTGTCGATCGAGGCCCGCCACGGGGTCACGACGGGTATCTCAGCGGCGGACCGCGCCAGGACGATCCTCACGGCGATCGACCCTCGCACCAAGCCTTCCGACCTGGTGCGCCCGGGACACGTTTTCCCCCTTCGCGCCCGTCCCGGAGGGGTTCTCATGCGAGCAGGGCAAACGGAGGCCTCGGTCGACCTGGCGCGCCTCGCGGGCCTGTACCCGGCGGGCGTCATCTGCGAGGTGATGAACGATGACGGAACGATGGCGCGGGTCCCACAGCTCATGGAGGTGTCGCGCCGCCACGGCATCAAAATCGTCACGGTCGCGGATATCATCGCCTATCGCCTGCGCAACGAAACCTTCGTGCGAAAGGTCGCGGAGGCGGATTTCCCCACGGAATTCGGCGATTTCAAATTGATCGCCTTCGAAAACATTCTGGACGGGCAGAACCATATCGCCCTGGTCAAGGGCAACGTCGACAGCGATGTCCCGGTGACGGTTCGCGTGCATTCGCAATCGACCATGGCCGACGTTTTTCATTCCCTGCGGGGCGACGGCCGAAATGAGCTGAGATCGGCTCTGAAGGTGATTCAGGACTCGGGCAGAGGTGTGCTCGTCTACCTGATGCTGGAAGAAAAGGGCCGGAGCATCGTCGACCAGATCCGGCTCTATGCGATGCAGGACGCCGGGTCCAAACCCGGAGAAGTCAAGCCTCCCCTGGAAGGCGGCATGGACCTGCGGATCTATGGGATCGGCGCCCAGATCCTGAAGGCTCTGGGAGTTGGCAAAATCCGTCTGCTCACCAACCATCCCAAAAAAATCGTCGGCCTGCAGGGTTACGGCATTACCGTCGTAGACCAGGTCCATCTCTGACATTTTCCCTGCAAAACCGCCGCTTGAGGGGATGCAGAGCCGGAATCCTGAGGGGTGGCGGGCCGCGCAGGGTTTGCGGGCCTCAAACGGGAACGCGGCCCCTGCGCCGTTCACCCGCGCAGTTTGGCGATCTGCTTTTCGACTGCGGCGTCCTCGATTTTTTCGAAAAGGATCTCGCGCTTTCCGAGAGGCTGGTTTTCGGGGAGGCGCAGGACGGGGACGTTTTGCCAGCGCTGATCCCGGTGGGCTCCCGGGGCTCCCAGCATGCGCCAGAGCTTTTCGGCGGAAAAGGGGAGAAACGGCTCCATGAGCACGCCCAGAGCCGCCTGCAGCTGGATCGTCGTGTTCAGTATGGTCGCGCAGCGCGCCCGATCCGTCTTAAGGAGAGCCCACGGCGCGGCGTCGTTGAAATACTTGTTTCCGGCGCGGGCCAGGTCCATCAGTTCCGCCAGCGCGCGGCGCACCTGGAATTCCTCGAGAGCGGACCCGACGCGTCCGGCGGCCAGCGCCGTCTCTTCCAGAATCGCCCTGTCCGCATCCTTCAGGCTGCCGACGGGGGGCACCTTGGCCTCGAAATGTTTTTCGACGAAGGACAGGCTGCGGTTGATCAGGTTGCCCAGAACGTCGGCCAATTCGCTGTTGTTGCGGGTCTGAAAGTCCTTCCAGGTGAAATCGGCGTCCTTGTTTTCGGGCGCGTTCGCCGCGAGGTAATAGCGCAGGGGGTCCGGCGGGAACACGTCCAGATACTCGTCAATCCAGACAGCCCAATTGCGGCTGGTGGATATTTTCCGGCCCTCAATATTGAGGAATTCGTTGGCCGGGATCTGGGCGGGGAGAATGAAGGACCCGTGGGCCATCAGCATTGCGGGCCACACGATCGCGTGAAAGACGATATTGTCCTTGCCGATGAAATGGACCAAACGGGTTGAGGGATCGCACCAGTAATCGCGCCAGCGTTCCGGCTCCCCCCGGTTCCGGGCCCATTCCACCGACGAAGAGATGTAGCCGATCGGCGCATCGAACCACACGTAGAGCACCTTGCCTTCGGCTTCGGGAAGCGGCACGGGGATGCCCCAGTCGATATCGCGCGTAATCGGCCTGTCCGCCAGCCCCTCCTGGAACCACCCGGAACAGAACTCCTTGACGTTGCTTTTCCAGTCGGATTTGGAGGCCTGCCAATCCTCGAGCTGTTTTTGGAACTTCGACAGCGCGAAGTACCAGTGGCGCGTCGTGCGCAATTCCGGAGCTGCGCCGCAGATCTTGCATCGGGGCTCGATCAGCTGCTCCGGTTCCAGCCAGCGCCCGCAGGACTCGCATTGATCGCCGCGGGCGCCCGGCTGGCGGCAATGCGGGCATTCCCCCTCGATGTACCGGTCGGGCAGAAAGCGGCGGCAGGCGGCGCAGTAATACTGCCGGACGGATTGCTCCCGGATGTATCCCTTGTGGTACAGGTTGAGGAAAAAATCCTGCGATATTTTATGATGCAGGGCAAGCGAGGTGCGCGAGTAGTTGTCAAAGGACACGCCAAGGCGCTGAAAACTGCTCTTCATGACGGCGTGGTAGCGGTCGACGATCTCCCGGGGCGAGACGTTCTCCCGATCCGCGCGGATGGTGATGGGAACACCATGCTCGTCGGATCCGCAGACAAAGAGAACATCGGAGCCGCGGAGCCGCTGGAAGCGGACGAAGATGTCCGCGGGGATATAGGCGCCTGCAAGATGTCCCACGTGCAGGGGGCCGTTCGCGTAAGGGAGCGCGGCGGTCACGAGAAATTTGTCGGCCGTAGATTCCAAGGGTGTTCCTTTCCGCCGGGACCGGAGTCCTCGAAGGCCCGCTCGCGGCATCGCTCATGCGTTTTCAGACTTTCGCCGCCGCCCATGTTTCGGGACAAACGACGGGTCTTCAAGCTTAACATAATCGGCAAGAGCCTCACGGGTCGAGGGGAAGGCCAGCCGGGTCCAGGGTATATCCTGCGGATGGAATGCGCGGATTTCACGGCTTTCAGGGGTAAGGCCCGCGGAGCCGCCGACAACCGTGGACCGGTACACCACCACGACAACGCCGGAGTCGGAATAGGAATAGACGTTGAGAAGACCGTCCAGTCGTATGTCCAGAAGTGTCTCCTCGCGTGTTTCCCGCACCGCCGCCTCCTCGACGCTCTCTCCCAGGTCGACGTAGCCGCCCGGAAACGTCCAGGTGCCGGGCGAAGGCTCGATATTCCTCCGGATCAGCCAGATGCGGTCCTCCTGACGCGGAATCGCGGCCGCGACGACTTTCGGGTTCAGGTAGAAAATAAACCCGCATCCCGAGCAGATTTTGCGCAGATGCTGCTCGACTTCGACGTACCTTTCTTCCAGCAAGCCGCCGCAGCGGGGGCAGAACCTGGCCCATGCCGAACCCGCCCCGTGCTGCAAACGGAGGTGATCGCGTCCGCGGGAACGATCGGTTTTTTTCAACGGAGCCTCCGCCTGCGTTTCCGCGCTCCGGGCGCGGAAGTATAATAGGAGCATGCCCTCGCGGTCGTTAGAGATCCGGGACTTTCGGGAGGAGGATATCGGGGAGCTGGCCGCGATCGACCGCGTCTGTTTTCCCGATGATATCGCGTTCTCCAGAGATGAGCTCCATAGCTATGCCAATCAACCGGAAAGCATAACACGGGTGGCTGAAAGGTCAGGACGGATTCTTGGATTTGTGGTGGCGCGGATTGAGAGCGAGTCCGTCGCCCATATCGTGACCCTGGACGTGGTTCCCGGGTCGCGGAGGCGTCGCGTCGGAACATCGCTCATGAACGCGGTGCACGAGGAGTTCCGAGAAAGAAACATACGCGTCTCCCTCCTGGAGGTCGGCGTCCATAACCGCGCGGCCCGGCGTCTTTACGAGGGGCTGGGATACCGCTACCTTGGAAGGCTCCCCGGCTACTATCATGGACGCGAGGACGCCTATTCCATGGGCCGCATCCTGGGCGCATGGCCTTTGAGCCGCTGACCGGAGCGGCGGCAATCGGGCGCCCGACTGGAACTCTTGCAGGGCGGGCGCCGGGCCGGGCGACGGCTTTCAGGATTCTTTGGGGATATATCCCCTGCGGTGGGAAACCTTCAGTTTCGCCGGCTTGCCCTTTTTGTCCAGGACATCGGCGCGGACCTCGACGCGGATCTTCCGGAACTTGCCGTCTTTTTTCGTGTTGGACGAGACATAGCCGATGTTGTATTGGCTTCTCAGCATTTGGGAAATATTGCCGAAAATGGCGGGGAGTTCCGTCTCAAAGCGGGGAAAATACGCGGCGCCGCCCGTGTATTCCGCGAAGGAACGGAGGCGGTTGTCGGCCATCAGAAGCTCGAGGTTCCCCAGATTGCTGATTAATCCCGCAGCCTCCGCGAGGATGCGATATCTCTGGCCGAGGCCGATGGCGTAAACGGAGGCGTTGGCCTGCTTGCACTTATCGAGGGCCTCCTCGTAGGTATGCCGGCTGAAGGTATCCAGGCCCGTGCTGATCAGGATGACAGCCACTTTCCCCTCGATTTCCTGGGTCCGGTCGAGCGCGAAAATCAAAGCGTCGGAAAGGTTGCTTTCATCCCAGGCCGGATATACGAATCGCCTCAGAGTCTCGGCGAGTTTCTGCCGGTCCTGGGTGAAATCGCACAGAATGTTCGTGTGCATATCGTAGGCGACGACGGCGACCCAGTCCTTGGGCCGAAGGCTGGCGGCGAAGGTATACATGGCGTTCCAGACTTCGCGGATGAAATAGGAGATATTATTGCTGTATTCCACCAGCATGACGGCCGTGATGTTTGCCTCCACCGGCGAAAAATGCGTGATCTCCTGCTTGACGTTGTCCTCGTAAACGGTAAAGTTCTCGGGGCCCAGTCCCAGGATAACGCCGCCGCTGGAATCCGTGACCAGCACCTGGAAGGACACAAGGTCCACCGATACCGAAATGGCGGTGCGGCCCTTGGGTTTATCCCCGTCGTCTTCGGGAGATTGGATCTGCCGGGGGGGTGAAGCCGGCGAGTCCGGCGAGATGTCCTGGGCTCGAACCAGGAGCGGGTGCAAAGATGCCGTCCGCCCGCGCGGGTGAAACGCGTCCTGCACAGGGAGCTGAAGCAGCAGAAGGACGGACAGGATCCATAGTGTTTTCTTGAAATGCATTCCGGTTGCCCTCGATTCGAACCCGGGTGAAACTTCCTTGACGCCCGACATTCAAAATGGTAGCACAATTACCGGACGGTCTCCAGGAAACGCTCCCCGGAATGCGCGGCGTGCGCCAAGATGCGTCTTGCGGGACTTGTCGTGAAATCCCGCAGTTGCGAGGCATGGAAACAGGGGCGCGCCGCGGGAGCCGCCTTGGATGTCGGGCGGCGAGCAAATTGATTTGACCTTAAAAATCGCCGATGCTAATAATTTCTGCGTGCGTGTTGAGGAATCATCTCGAACTCTCAAAACGTTTTAATTGGAGGTAGACTGTGGCCTACTGTCCGGAATGCGAAGCCGTCATTGATGAAGAATTTGAGGACATAGGAGAAATTATTACCTGCCCCGAGTGCGGCGTGGAGCTCGAGGTGATTTCCATCGATCCCGTGGAATTCGACCTCGCTCCTGTCGATGACGAGGACGAGGATGAGGACGACGAGTTCCGCTTCGATGAAGACGAGGACGATGAGGATTGGGAAGACGACGATTATGACGAGGATGAGGACGACGACGATTACGACTGACGCGCGGTCCTTTCCGTGCGGACCCTTCTCCCCCGGCGAAACACCTTCAGAGCCTTTCCCCAAGGCGGAAGCGGAATTCTTGTGGGACCCTGCATCTCTGTTCGCTCATCCTTGATCCCTAGGGCCTCTTATGTGACGCTGCGCTCCTCGGAATGCGGACGCCGGCGCCCTCTGCGCTCGATTCCGCGTTTGCGGAAGCCGAGCCAGGGACGCGGCAAAGAACGGGCTTCCGGGCGGGCGCTCGGAGGATTTGTTCGGTGGAGGATCCGTCATGGAACTGGAAGAAAAAGAACGGGCGCTTGAGGAGCTGCTGAAGGGTCTCGGTCCCGTCCTTGTCGCCTTCAGCGGGGGTGTGGACAGCTCCTATCTGGCCTTCAAGGCTCATCAGGTGCTCGGGCCGCGCGCCGTCGCCGTTACCGCTGAAAGCGCTTCGATGTCCTCCCGTCAGCGCCGCATGGCCGCAGAAGTCCTGCGACGCATCGGCATCGCCCACAGGACCATCCATTCCAAAGAACTGGATCTGCCCGAGTACCGCGCCAACTCTCCCAATCGCTGCTTCGTATGCCGGGATGAATTGTTCGCCGGGATGAGGGAAGTCGCCGCGGAATTCGGATGCGCCGTCGTTGTGGACGGACTTAATGCGGACGATGTCAACGACTTCAGGCCGGGCCGAAGGGCGGCAGCGAAGCACGGCATCCGCAGCCCGCTTCTCGAGGTCGGACTGGGCAAGGAAGAAATCCGCGAGCTATCCCGCAGGGCGGGTCTTCCAACGGCCGACGAGCCGGCGTCCGCATGCCTGGCTTCCCGGCTGCCCTACGGCGTTCCGATTACCGAGGAGAAGCTGCGAACGGTGGATCGGGGCGAGGAGGCTCTGCGGGAAATGGGTTTCCGCGTTTTCAGGGCGCGGCATCATGAAGACCTTGTGCGCCTGGAATTCGGCCCCGAGGATCTTGCCAAGGCCCTGAATCTTGAAACCGCGCGCCGCTTGACGGCGCTTTTTAAGGGCTTGGGATATCGGTATGTAACCCTCGATCTGGAGGGTTATCGGACCGGAAGCGCCAATGAAGCTCTCTCCCCAGGGGAGCGCAGCGCTTTTGAAGGCTGACCGGGCTCAAAAAGGGCGCCCCATTCCCGCGGCCGTGCCGAGTCGCGCCGCGTCTCGATCGCGGCAGGAGGCCGCCGCTCAGGCAGAGGGGCCGGGCGTTTCCAGGGCCGTCTGGATCGCTTCCTTCACCTCCTCGATCCTGAAGGGCTTGGCAAGATAACGGCTGCGGTTTTTTTCGAAAAAGGACCGGGTATCGGGGCTGACCGTGTCTCCCGTTATAAAAATGATGCGGTTCGACAGGTTCGGCCGGTTCTCCCGGATCCACTCAAAAAGCTCCCTGCCTCCCATTTGCGGCATCCGGAAATCCGTCAATATCAGGTCGTAATGTCCCGCCGTCATTTTCCGCATGGCGACGCGGCCGTTGCTGGCGGTATCGACGAACGCCGGCAGGTCCTGGAACAGCGCCACGAAAAAGTCCAGGATGTAGTCCTCGTCGTCGACGACAAGGATGCGTTTCCCGCGGACCAGGTTTTCGAACAAGGGCGCCGCGGGAGCCCCGCGCGAATCCATGCCGGACTCCTCGTCCGGCGGCGCGATGACGGGCATCTCGATGACAAAGGTGGACCCTTCGCCGAGGCGGCTGCGGGCGTAAATGTTTCCGCCGTGTTCCTTGATCATGCCGTAGGAGATGCTGAGCCCCAGGCCGGTGCCTTTGCCGACTTCTTTCGTGGTGAAGAACGGATCGAAGATCCTTGTGAGATGATGCTCGGGTATTCCGGGCCCGTCGTCCGCGATTTCGACGGTGATGCGCGTGTGCTGGGCGTCGGTTCGGGTCCGGATCGTGAGCCGGCCCCTGCCGTGGGATTCCAGCATCGCCTGCTCCGCATTCGTCACGACATTCAGGAAAACCTGCTGGAGCTGGTGGCCGTCGGCGATGGTCTTGGGGAGCCGGGGGTCCAGGTCCCGCACGATCTCGATGTTGTTCACCTCGAGCTCATAGCTCCGCAGTTCGATGGTCCGCTCGAGGATTTCGTTGATGTCGGTGAGGGTCCTCTCGGGCGTCTGCTTGCGGGCGTAGGAGAGCAGGTTCTGGACGATCCGCCGGCAGCGCAGGGCGAGATTGTTGATCTTCAGAAGGTTCTCCTGCGCCCGCGCGTCCAGATCCATGCGCATCTGCAGCAGCTGCGAGAAGCCGATGACGCCCATCAGCGGATTGTTCAGCTCATGGGCGATCCCCGAGATGAGCGCTCCGAGCGCGGAGAGCTTCTCCGATTGTATCAGCTGCTGCTGGAGCAGTTTTTCGTTGCTGATGTCTTTCGCAACGTGAATCGACCCGGCCAGACGCTTGTCCCGGTCATACCAGGGGCTTACGGAAATCTGAAACACGCCGTCCATGGCGGGCAGTTCCAGTTCCTCGACGACCAGCGACTCGGACTTCAGGGACTGCGTGTGGCGGCAGGGGCCGGCGGTCGATCCCTCGGGGTTATAGATCTCGCAGCAGTAACGGCCGATGACCTTGGGGGGCGTCGTCTTCAGCCGGCGGGCCAAAGCGACATTCGCCCGGACGACCTTGCCGTTCGTGTCGTGCACCGAAACGCAATCCTGCATGGCGTCGAAAGTGGTTTCCCACTCCTTCTGTCCCCTGGACACGACCTGGAACAACCGCGCGTTCTCCAGAGCGATGGCCGCCTGATGGGCCACGGCCTCGGCGCGCTGTATCTCCTCGTCCGTGAATCTCCGGGTGCCCGAATCGTCGCTGCAGACCAGAACTCCCAGCGCCTGGTCCTTGGTGAGCAGGGGGGCGAAGATCGCGGCGCGCCATCCCAGCGATTGCGTCAGATCCCGGTCGCCGGACATCCCGCGCGCGAGATCTTCGACGGCGAGCGCCCGCTTTTCGGCCAGGGAGGCCACCGCCGTGGAATCTTCGGAAAGACGGATCTGAAGGGTCCTGATATCGGCGCCTTCCGCACGCGTGGATGCAGAGCCGACGAGGCCCTGGCGCGCGTCGTCCAGCATGAGAAGATGGCACTGGCCGGTTTTGGCAAGGCGCCTCCCCGCCGTGACGATCCTCTGGAGGATGTCCTCCAGGTTGAAGCTCTGCGAAATGATCTTGTTCAATTCCTGCAGCGCCACGAGATCCTCGGAAAGCTTGACGGTCTGATCGCGCAGACTGTCGCTTGCGACGGCCACTCCCAGGATCTCGCAGAGAGCTCCGACGAAATCCTCCTGCGCGGCAGTCCAGGACCCGGGGTTTTTCCCGGCGAGAACCAGGCTCCCCAGAATTCGATTTCCCGACCGGATGGGGTGCCGCGCGAGGATCCGGAAACCGTCGCGCCTCAGCGCGTCGGCCGGCGGACTATCGCCCCATTTGGAAACGTCCTGGGCGATGGAGGACCCTGCGGAGGGAAACAGGGGACTGTCCTCGGCGGACGCTTCGAGAATGGCGGCCGTCTCCCTGGAAAATCCGCGATATACGGTGTTCACGGAGGCTTCCGATGCGGGGCGCAGGCCGACGAGTCCACCTTCCATTCCAGTGACGCTCAGGACGGCATCCAGGGCGGCGCCGAGAATCGCTTTCAGATCCAGCGCGCGATTGACCATGGAGGAGATCTCCCGGAGCGCCCGAGTCTCTTTCGACTTCGCTTTCGCCTGTTTTTGAAAGGAGGCGGCCAGTAGAGAGAGAACGATGAATCCAAGCCACAGATCGCCGCAGAAGCCGGTCGTGTGGATGCTCAGGAATGAAAACGCCGTGGCAGCCGTCATCAGGACCTATCCCATAAAGTCTTCCGGTCTAAGATGCTGCGGAAGAAGAAAATTATAGGAACAAGCGGGCGCCTTTGCCACTGGAAAAGCGGTGTGCGGATATCCGGAAACGTCGGCGCAGGGGGAAGGCATTTTTGAGATGCGCGGCTGCTGAAAACGAGACCATTTGCGGCGGAGCGGATCTCTTGAGACGGCGCGCCGCCGCAGTCTGCCGGAGGAAAGCTCACTCCTCTCCCCGGCGGGTCCCGAAACCTGCTTTCGCGCGCGCACAATCGGATATCCAGTCATTCATCCGGTCCGTCTGCATGCGCACAGCGTGGGAGACTCCAGCCGCTGTCATCCCGCCGTGTCCTGCTTGGGCGCGAAGTAGCCGCGGCGATACCGTATCTGCTTGGGGGGCGGAGTCGCTCCTCGGACCTCGACCTTGACTCTCCGGAAGGCGCCGTCGCGCGCCGTGTTTGAGGAAAAGTACCCGATGCTGTACTGACTCCGGAGTTCGCCGGCGATCTCCGAGACGATGGCGTGGATGTCCGTGAGTTTGTCAGGGAAGAAGGCCTTGCCGCCCGTTTCCTCGGAGATCCTCTCAAGCGCCTCCTGGGCCTTTTCCGGAATGGATTTGGACCAGCGTCCGAATAGACCCTTTTCCGGGGGAGTGTTGAGAAAGCCGACGCAGAAAACCTGGACGTCCGATTCCTGCACCTTGGTGATCAGCTCATCCAGCTTATAGTAGCTGTCGCGGTCTTCGCCGTCCGTGATCACGACGACGGCTTTCTTGGCCTTGATTCCGCTCTGAGCCTTTTGAACGCCGAGATAGACCGCGTCGTAAAGGGCCGTTCCGCCCGTGACGACCGTGTTTTCCAGAGAATCGGCGATCTCCTCGATATCGCTTGTGAAATCCTGAATGAGCTCGACCTCGTCGTTGAACGCGATCAGGAAGACCTGGTCCTGGGGATTGCCGGCACGAATAAAGGCGAGAGCGGCCTTTTTCACCTGCTCGATCTTGCCCCTCATGCTCCCGCTCAAGTCGATCAGGATCCCCATGCTCACAGGGACGTCTTCCTGTGCGAAGTACGAAACCTTCTGCTCCACGCCGTCCTCGTAGACTTTGAAATTATCCTCGGTCAGACCTCCGATAAAGCGGCCGTTCTTATCGAAAACGGAGGTATACATCATGACGAGATCGACGCGGACCCCGATCGTGTATTGCTTTGATTTTGAATCGGCGCGCTGCGGGATCCTGGATTCCAGATCCGGCCTGGTCTTCCGGGAGCGCTCCTCATCATCCTCATGTTCTTGTTTAAAATATTGGGAGTAAGATCTTATGGATAAAGGAGAAATAAGAATAAATATAAGGGCAAGAACGCGGAGGCTCCGGAATCCAGGGGGGTCAGCTCTTTGGGGCATAATAGCCTTCCTTGGTGCGCACGACAAGCTTGGGAAGACCCTGGGGAGCTTCAAGTTTGACTCTTATGCGGCGCCACTTTCCGTCGTGGGTTTTGTTGGTGGGGCTGTAGCCTAAAACGTACTGGTTGCGCAATTCGGCGTGTACCAGATCGATGTAGTAATCCAGTTCGTTGAATGTGTTCGGGAAGTAGGACCGCCCGCCCGTGAGGTTGACAAGCCTTTGTATTTCCCAGCGCCCGTAACCCAGCTTGCCCTGCTCCCCGATGCCGTAAATCTGCACGTCCGATTCTTTGGCGAACTCGCCGACCTCGGCGGGGGAGTAGCGGCTGCTGTTGTCTTCGCCGTCGGTAATGAGAATCAGGGCCTTTTTTTCATTTCTGGCCTGCTTGATCTGGTCGAGTCCCATATACACCGCGTCGTATAGGGCGGTTCGTCCTCCGGGCTTCTGCATCGTAACCTCGTTCACTATGGTGGAACCGGAATCCGTGAACGGCTGAACCAGTTTGGACACGTGGTTGAAGGTGACCAGGAAGAACTCGTCCTCGGGATTCCCCGCTTCAAAGAAACGCGCGATGGCGGCTTTCGCCTTCCGGATATTGTTGTTGTCCTTCATGCTCGCGCTGACGTCGAAGATGAACCCCGCGCTGATGGGAGCCGACTGCTGGCTGAAATGGACGATGGTCTGCTCGACCTTATCTTCATAAACCCTGAAATGTTCCTTCTCCAGGCCGGTCACCTGACGGTTCAGGGGGTCCGTGACGGAAACCTTCAGGTACACCATCTCGACGCCGACCTTGAAAACAGGAGGGGGTATCTGGGTCGATGGATTCTGGCCGTTGATGTCGGGACGAAAGCCCAGAATGGCGGTCAGCAGGATCCAGGATGAAACGCGCAGGGGTGTGATCACCTGAGTGCCCCGTGCGCCGGGCTCACCGGCGCAGAATCTATTTTCAGTTTAGCAAAGGGGCAGGTCAAGTCAAGGGAAGCCGGCCCGAAAGCGCCGACGGCGCGCGCGGCGATCCGAAGCCTCCCGGGCCTGTTGGCCCGAAGGCGAAGCCGTTTGTCTTTAAGGCCGCAAACCCCTCATTCCGGTTTGAGACGTTCCAGAAAGTCAAGGCCCACCAGCACTTCCCGCGGTTTGGAACCATCGGCGGGGCCGACCAGGTTGTTTTGAAACATCATATCGATCAGTTTCGCGGCGCGGCCGTAGCCGATGCTCAGCCGTCTCTGCAAAAGGGAAGTGGAAGCCCGCCCCTCGCTGACGACCACCCGCACGGCGTCGTTGTAAAGGCTGTCTTGAAGGTTGGGGTCCAAGGGATTGCCCGCCTCATCCAGCTCTTCCTGGCCGAAGGTCAGGATCGAATCGTCATAGGCGGGCCGACCCTGTTTCCGGAGGTGTTCGACGATTTCCTGCGATTCCTTTTCACTCACGTAAGCGCCGTGTATCCGGGTGAGGCGGGAGGTTCCCGGCGGGACAAAAAGCATGTCGCCGTTTCCCAGAAGCTGTTCAGCGCCGTTGCAGTCGATGATCGTGCGCGAATCGACTTTCGAGGCGGCCTTGAAGGCTATCCTGCACGGCAGGTTGGCCTTGATGATGCCGGTGATGACGTCCACCGAAGGCCGCTGGGTCGCGAGAATCAGGTGGATTCCGACGGCGCGGGCCATGGCGGCGAGACGGGAGATGGACTCCTCGACCTCCCTCGAGGACACCACCATGAGATCGGCCAGCTCGTCGATGACCAGGACGATATAGGGAAGGGGCTTTTCGTCCTCCTCGTCGCTTTCGTCCTCCAGAAAGGAGAGCTGACGGCCGGCGGAGTGAAGCAGGGTGTTGTATTGATCGATATTGCGGACCCCGGCCACCGCGAGCTTCTTGTACCGCGCTTCCATTTCGCTGGTGGCCCAGCGCAGGGCGTTGGCCGCTTCCGACGGATCGGTCACGATCGGAGTCAGCAGGTGCGGGATATCGGCATAGAGCCCGAGTTCAAGGCGCTTGGGATCGATCAGGATAAACCGGACTTCGTCCGGCGTCGCCTTATACAGGATCGAGGTGATCATGCAGTTGAGCGACACGCTTTTGCCCGCTCCGGTCGCGCCGGCGATAAGGAGGTGCGGCATGCGCGCCAGGTCCGTCACGAAAACGCTGCCGTTGATCAGCTTTCCGAGGGCCAGCGTCAACTTCGACGGGGACCTGCGGAAGGCGTCGGACTCGATCAGGTCCCGAAGCGCGATGATCTCCCTGTGGCTGTTGGGCACCTCGATGCCGACCGTGGCCTTGCCCGGTATCCTGTCGATGCGGACGGATTCGGCCTTGATGCCGAGGCAAAGGTCGTCCACCAGGCTGGTGATGCGCGAATATTTGATTCCGGCGTCCGGCTTGAACTCGAAAGTGGTCACCACCGGTCCCGGATGAATCTGGGTTACGCTGCCCTTGACGTCGAATTCGGCGCACTTTTCGGCGATCCTGCGCGCCTGCTCCATCAGATCGGCTTCATTGACGGGGAAGGGATTCTCGCCCGGGCTCAGGAGGTCGACCGGAGGCAGGACGAAATTGCGGGAACGGGCGCGTTGCGCCGCCACGGCGGGCCGCGGGGCCTCGGGCGCGGGCGGCTGTGGAGGCGCGCCGCGGATTTCCGGCGGCGGCGCCGGCTGTTTGACGGGCGCCGGCCTGGGCGTCAGATCCACCGGGGGCGGGGCCGCGGGTTTGATGTTGACGACGGTGCGCACCGGTCTGCGGTTTTCGCGCCATGCGCGCAAGCGCTGCCAGAGCCCCGGTCGGGGGCTCGCCCCCGCGCGCGGGATGCGGCGCAGCATATTTTCCAGAGACAGGCTAGTGGAGGCGAGAAGGCCCAGAATGAAGGCCCCGGCGATAATGACGGCCGTCCCCGTTCTGTTCAGGTTGGGGAGCAGCAGATCGGTGATCAGGACGCCGGTCACGCCCCCGGGAATGAAGTTCGCATTGGCCAGCCTGACGGGAAGCAGCTGCAGCGTGGCGCTCGCCGAGCCGATCAGCAGAAACAGACCGATGGTCCGCAGAAAAGGCGCCTCGATGTCCCGGCCCAGCATGAGCTTCCAGCTCAGGATGGCCGGAGGCAGGACCAGAAGAAAGGCCGAAAGCCCGAAGAGCTGGAACAGAAAGTCGCTGACATAGGCCCCCAGCGGGCCGATCTTGTTGTCCACGGACGGCTTCAAGGACAGGGCGTTGAAGCTGGAATCGTGGGGATTATAGGAAACCAGGCAGAGCAGGAGCAGGACGGCGGCGATCAGTAGAATAAGGCCCAGAACCTCATGTTTTCGTTTTTTCATTTCGCCAGGCATGCCGGGTCCGTTGTATTTTATCAAATTTCGAATATCACCGGAACGATCATGGGGCGCGTGCCGGTGCGTTTCCGGAAATAGCGCTTCAGCTCGGCTCGGATGGCCTCGGTGAGAACCAGGGGATCCGCGCGCTCCTCATCGGTGCACTCCTCCACCGCCCGGACGACGACGTCCCGGGCCTCGGAGAGGAAGGCCGCGCCTTCGTTTTCCTGCACGTGGCCGCGGCTCACAAGCTCCGGCGCCCCTTCCACGAGCCCGGTCGATTTCCGGATGGCGACAACCGCCAGAACAACGCCTTCTTCCGAAAGATGCTGCCGGTCGCGCACGACGACCTCGTCCAGCTCGGCCACACCGTCCTCGTCGATAAGGCGTCGCCCCACCGGCGCCTTTCCTGCGATCGCCGCCGTGCCCTCTCCGAGATGAATTATATCCCCGGTCTCCGCTATGAGGATGCGGTCGCGGGGTAGGCCGACATGCCCGGCCAACAGCGCGTGCGCGTAAAGCTGCCTGTACTCGCCGTGGATGGGGACGAAGAACTTCGGCCGGATGAGATTCAGCATCAGCTTCAATTCTTCCTGGCTGGCGTGGCCGGAGACGTGCATGCCCCATTGCGCCTCGTCGTAAACGCGTGCCCCGCGGCGGCAGAAATGATTGACGAGACTGGAAACCGGGCTTTCGTTTCCCGGGATGATCCTCGCGCTGATGACGACCGAGTCGCCTTCCCCCACCGTGAAGTCCCTATGCTTCCCGAAAGCCATGCGGGTCAGCGCGGCCATGGGTTCTCCCTGGCTTCCCGTGCTGAGAACGACGAGCTCCTCCTCGTCGAGCGCCTGCGCCTCGGAGACATCCGCAAGAACCCCCTCAGGAACGCGCAGGTGGCCGAGTTCCGCGGCGATCGCGATGTTTTCCTTCATGCTGCGGCCTACCGGGACGACGCGCCGGCCGAAATCCCTGGCCAGATCCAGAATGATCTGGATGCGGTGAACGCTGGACGCGAAGCAGGCCACGATGATCTTCCTGCGGCTGGTGTAGAAAACCTGCTCGATTCTGGCGCGCACGTGGTTTTCCGACGGGGTGAAACCCGGCCGCTCGCTGTTGGTGCTGTCGCTGAAAAGGGCCAGGACCCCCTTCTCGCCGTAATGCGCGAGCCGCGAATAATCGGTCACGTTCCCGTCGGGAGGGGACTGATCGAGCTTGAAATCGCCCGTGTGGATGACCGTCCCGACCGGCGTGGTGATGGCCCATCCGACGCTGTCGGCGATGCTGTGGGTCATGCCGAGAACCTCCGCGCTCAGTCGCCCGAAGGCCAGCGTCTCGCGGGGTTGGATCGCATGGAGCTCGGCGCCCTCGAGCACGCGGTGTTCCCGCAGGCGCCCGCGCGCGAATCCCAGGGTGAGCGGGGTCCCGAAGACCGGCACCTGAAGCTCCTTGAGCAGGTAGGGCAGGGCGCCGATGTGGTCCTCGTGCCCGTGCGTCAATAGAACGGCGCGCACCTTCTCCCTGTTTTCCACGAGGAAGGAAAAATCAGGGACCACCAGATCGACTCCGAGCATCTCGTCCCGGGGAAACATCAGTCCGGCATCCACCACGATGATATCCGCACCGCAGCAGACGGCCATCGAATTCATGCCGAATTCCCCCAGGCCGCCCAGAGGGATGATTTTTACCTTTTCGTCGGTCACGCGTCCTATTTCCAGGATTTAAGCGCGAAGTATAGCCCAGTATGGCGGCGGCCGCAACCACGGGGCAAGTTTGCCGCGGGGAAGCGTGTCGATGGTGCGCCCGCGGCCCGGGACGCCGAGCGATAGGGACGCGGTCATCGATCCTTTATCCCGCCGCCGGTCTGCGAATCCGCCGGAAGGCGCGCGTGATAGATCTGCGCAAGGCGCTCATAATCCTCAACGGAAAGATCCTCGGCGCGCCTTGAGCCGTCAATGCCCGCCGCGGCCAGAAGGGGAGTCGAGCGTTCCCCGAACAAAGGATGGCGAAGAAGGGAATTGGCCAGCGTCTTGCGGCGGTGGCCGAAAGCGGCTTTGACAAGAACCTCGAACGCCCGTTCCTGTGACGGCGTCCAAGGGGAACGCTTCGGGTGGAGGGAGAGCATGGCGGACATCACCCTGGGCCGCGGGACGAAACAGGCCGGCGATACCTTGAAACCCATCCGGACGTCGGCGTAGTGCTGGCAGACAACCGAAAGATAACCATAGGGACGGGTGCTCGGCCCGGCCGCAATGCGCTCGGCTATTTCCCTCTGAAGCAGAAAAGACATGTCGTGGACTGTCACGTCCAGATGAAGAAGCCGGTCGATGATCGCCGTGGCGATGTTGTACGGAAGATTCCCGGCAATGCGCAATTTCCAACCGAAATTTCGATAGGGGACAAGGAGCTTTCGAAAATCCAGGTTCAAGGCGTCCCCTTCGAGGACAACTGCGGACTCGAAAGACGCCAGAGCCTCCCGCAGGCGCGGGATGCAATCCCTGTCAAGCTCGAGCGCAAGAAGCCGGGCGACGCATGGAGCGAGCCGGACGGACAGCGCTCCGTCTCCCGCCCCTACCTCCAGAAACAGGTCGTCGGCGAAAGGCTGGATCCATCGGACGATGCGGTCGAGGACTCCTGTATCCCTAAGAAAATGCTGGCCCAAATGCCTCTTCGCGCGAGGCTCATTAGGCTTGACAAGCTCGGGACCGGATCCCATAATGACTGTTTATTTTAACGGTGCGGTACATCGCCTTCAATAATCTTGGGAGAGTTTATAAAATGAGCGGAAAAGTAGCGGAGGTCGGCGATAATAATTTCGAGGCCGAGGTGCTGAAATCCGACAAACCGGTCCTCGTCGACTTTTGGGCTGCCTGGTGCGCGCCCTGCAGGATGATCGCCCCGGTGGTCGAAGCCATCGCGGAGGAGTACGAGGGCAAAGCGAAGGTGCTGAAGCTGAACGTGGACGAGAACGCCGAGACGTCCGCAAAGTACAATATCCGCGGCATCCCGACCCTCCTGCTTTTCAAGGACGGCGTCGTCAAGGAGCAGATCGTCGGCAACACGACCAAGAGCACGATTTCCAAGATGATCGACAACCACCTGTAAGCCTGCACATGGCTTGCGGAACACCCCTTTTCATAGGCGGCCGTCGGCGTCCCCGGCGTGCGGTTTGGCGGGGCGCTTCGCGGGAGCCGGAGTCGGGCGCCGGGAAAACTTGCGCATGGCCAATCTGATTGTCATCGGTGCCCAATGGGGCGACGAGGGGAAGGGGAAGATTGTCGATCTCCTCACCGCCCATTTTGACATCGTCGCGCGCTACCAGGGCGGGCATAACGCCGGCCACACGGTCATCATCAACGGGAAAAAAACGGTCCTCCACCTGATCCCTTCGGGCATCCTGCATCCGCGCAAGGTGTGCGTGATCGGCAACGGCGTCGTCATCGATCCCGCGGCGCTGAAAAGGGAAATCGGGGAATTGGCCGCCGAAGGCATCGTCTGCAAAGGGAGGCTGTTCGTCAGCCACCGCGCTCACGTGATATTCGATTACCATCGGATGCTGGAGATGAGCGACGAGGATCGCCGGGGGGAGGAGCGCATCGGCACGACCCAGCGAGGGATCGGGCCCGCCTATGAAGACAAGATGGCGCGCCGCGGCCTGCGCCTCTGCGACCTTCTGAATCCCGAAGTATTGCGCCGTCGTATCGAAGAGAATATCGGCGTCAAGCGCGCGCTTGTCCCGTCGATGGCGAAATCCCTTCACGCCGAAAAAATCTGCAAAACCGCGCGGGCCCTGGGAAAGGAGCTGTCGTGCTATTTCGCCGATGTCGCGGAGCTTCTGAACCGTCGCATCGACGAAGGACGGAGCGTGCTGTTCGAGGGCGCGCAGGGGACATTGCTGGACGTCGATCACGGGACCTACCCCTACGTCACGGCCTCAAATTCCACCGCCGGGGGGGCCTGCACCGGGACGGGGGTCGGACCGACGCGCATCGACGGCGTGATCGGCATCTCCAAGGCGTACACGACCCGCGTGGGCGCGGGGCCCTTTCCCACGGAGCTCCGGGACGCTGTCGGGGAGCGCATCCGCGATCGCGGCCAGGAATACGGCGCCTCGACGGGGCGGCCGCGCCGGTGCGGATGGTTCGACGCCGTCGTCGTCGGTTATTCGCGCATGATCAACGAAATCGATTCGCTCGTGCTGACCAAACTGGATGTTCTGGACGATCTGCCCGAAATCAAGATCTGCACGGCGTACCGCTATAAAGGGGCGCGCCTGAAATTCTTCCCCCCGGAAATCGCGGTTCTCGAAAAATGCCGCCCCGAATACGTAACCGTCAAGGGATGGCGCCAGAGGACGGCCGGCATCCGGGATTTCGGCGAACTGCCGATTCTGGCCCGGGACTACCTGAAGCGGCTGTCGGATCTCGTGCAGACGGAGATCTCCATCGTTTCCACCGGACCCGATCGCGGGGAAACGGTTCTCGTTTCGCCCGACTCCCGGATGGAATCCTGGGTGCCGCTTTTCGCGAACCGCAGCCCCCGACCCCGGAAGAGCTCCTGAAATTTATTTGTAGTCCGCTCCCCGCTGTGAAAAAATCATGGATAGAGGTGGGCCATGGCAACCGGTGCAAGGATCGCAGTTTCCCGCCAGTACGGCGCGGATCCTGGATCGCACCCATCGGGCGGGACGCAGGGACAGCCGCGACAACGGCCTGCGAAGCGCGTCATGAAGGGCAGTCGGGCCGAAATCATGCGAACCGGAATAGCTTGCCTTCTGTTGGCTTTCGGTGTTCCGAGCGCGGCGGCGCAGGACTTTCACAGGAGTTACAGCCTTCCGCCGGGCGGCCAGATCGCCGTGGGCAACGTTCTCGGCGATGTAAGGATCACGGGCTACAAGGGGAAGAGTGTCGAGATCGTCGCTTACAAGAAGGGGCCGGAGCGGGATCAGATCGAGATCCATGACCGCAGCTTCGGCAACAGAATCGATCTCCATCCGGTATACCCGCCGTTTCACACGAACAGCACCGTAGTGGACTTTGAAATCCAGGTGCCGGATTCCGTCCCGTATAATTTCAGCCGCATTTCCACCTTCAGGGGCAACGTGGAGGTGTCCCATGCCGCCGGCGGTCTGAGGGCGGAGAGCGTGCGGGGGAATGTCCGGATCCGCGATGTGTGCTGCATGGTGAGCGCCTCGACGATGAGCGGGGACATCCTCGTCGAGATCGATCGCGTCCGGCAGCGCGGCAACATGCGCTTTTCCTCCATCAGCGGGAACATCGAGATCCGGGCCGCGGCCGACCTGGACGCTTTGATTGACATGGCGAGCTCGAGCGGAACGCTCAAGACGGATTTCCCGATCGAGATTCAGGAGAGCCGATACGGCCCGGGACGGTCCGCGCGCGGAAGGCTGGGCGAGGGGAGGCTGATTCTGTTTATGAGGTCGGTCCACGGAACCGTCCGATTAAGCCGGAAGTGAAACCGGCATCCCGGGGCGGCGAATCCGGCGCAAAATTCTCACAACCGGCTTTGAAAGCGCGCACGGGCATGCTAATCTTCGGGGCGTCGAGGAGAGGGCCGTTAGCTCAGGCGGTAGAGCATCTGCCTTTTAAGCAGAGGGTCGCTGGTTCGA
>CAYZTZ010000025.1:0-32801 GCA_964481255.1 uncultured Acidobacteriota bacterium
ACGTGTGCCATCTGAACCTGCACAAGACCTTCTGCATCCCGCATGGCGGCGGCGGGCCCGGAGTCGGCCCGATCGCTGTCGCCGCCCATCTCGCGCCGTATCTCCCGGGGCACCCGGTCGTTCCCGTAGGCGGTCCCGACGCCATCGGGCCCGTTTCGTCCGCTCCATGGGGAAGCGCGGGCATTCTGCCTATTTCGTGGGCCTACATGGATCTGATGGGTTCGGAAGCGCTTCGAGAAGCGGCCTGTCATGCGATCCTCAACGCCAACTACATCGCGAGGAAGCTCGATGCGTACTATCCGGTGCTTTACAAGGGGGCGCGGGGATTTGTGGCGCATGAGTGCATCCTGGACCTGCGCGCGCTGAAAAAGAATGCGGGCATCGAGGTGGAGGACGTGGCGAAGCGGCTGATGGATTACGGTTTTCACGCCCCGACAGTCTCCTTTCCCGTGCCGGGGACGCTCATGATCGAGCCGACCGAGAGCGAGTCCAAGGAGGAACTGGATCGGTTTTGCGAAGCCATGATCGCGATTCGCGGGGAGATCGCCGCCATTGAAAGCGGGAAAATGGACCGCCTGAACAATCCCCTAAAGAACGCGCCGCACACGGCAGAAGCCCTCCTTGTGCCGGAATGGTCCCGTCCCTATACCCGCGAAGAAGCCGCGTACCCCGCTTCGTGGACGCGCGAGTATAAGTTCTGGCCCCCGGTAGGCCGGATTGACAACGTTTACGGGGACCGCAACCTGGTCTGCGTTTATCCTCGGGGACCTCTCAGATAAACCGCCGCCCGGGTCCAGCTGTCAGTGCTGCATACAATCGGATTCTTCCGAGGAGAGCAGAATCGTCCGGAACAACCACAGATTACATGAGCTTAACGAGTTTCGCGAAGGAGGTTTCATTCGCGGAATTCCTGTAATTTGCGGCTTCTTGGAATCCAATAACGATACCGGCGGCTGGGCTATGCCGTGAAATGCGCGGCTGTTATCGGTCCTGGGCGTCTTGCGCATCCGCTCCGGATTTGCGAGCGGATAGAAAGGAGCGCAGGTTCAGCTTCTCCGCCCCTTTTTCCGCCGTCCGGCGCATGATTTGAAGCCAGCGGCGGGCCCAGGCGAATTCCGTGGCGAGGATGGCCAGGCCGATCGGGATGACGAGGAATGCGGGCCCCGGGAGGACGAGCAAAGCCACTCCTATCAGCAGGACGGTCATCCCCATGATCAGTATCACCACGCGCCAGGCATATCGAATCATTTTTTAATAGTAGCAGTTTCCACGGAAAAACAAAGACGGCGTGGCAACGAAAAGAGCGCTTTTCAAGCCGGCGCGATTTTCTCGATTTCGTCCA
The DNA here is from genome assembly GCA_964481255.1 of uncultured Acidobacteriota bacterium. Taxonomy (GTDB): domain Bacteria; phylum Acidobacteriota; class UBA6911; order UBA6911; family UBA6911; genus UBA6911. Next base: position 1,343 of record CAYZTZ010000025.1, read on the forward strand.
TGATCCGGTTCAGGCGGAGCATCGTCGCCTCAAGAGGATGGGACGTCGTCATATCCACTCCGGCCTTCTTCAACAGCTCGACCGGATAATCCGATCCGCCCGAAGACAGAAGGTCCATGTATCTCGCCGCCGCGTCCTTGTCTCCGGCAAGGATCATTTCCGAAAGCGCCTCGGCCGCCGTGTGGGACGTGGCGTACTGATAGACATAGAAATTGTAATAGAAATGCGGGATGTAGGCCCACTCGCTCTGGATGTGGTCGTCGACGGTGCAGGTTCCTTCCTCATGTCCGTAATACTCCCGGGTGAGACCGCCGTAGAGCGCATTCAGCAGATCGCCGGTCAAGGCCGCTCCCGCCTCGGCTGTTTCGTGTATTTTGAGCTCGAATTCCGCGAATTGCGCCTGCCGGAAAACCGTGGCCCTGGCGTTGTCCATGAAGTTGCAGAGCAGCGACAGGCGGATGTCCTCCCGCTTTTCAATCCCGAGCATGTGATGCAGCAGCAGGGCTTCGTTGAGCGTCGAGGCCACCTCCGCAACGAAGATCGAGTAGCGCGAAAGCGCGTAAGGCTGCTTCCTGTTGGTCAGGCGGCTGTGCATCGCGTGGCCGAGTTCATGGGCGATCGTGCTGACGTCGTCGTACTTGCCGTTATAGTTGAGCAGCATGAACGGGTGCACGTCGTAGACGGAACCGTTCATGTAGGCCCCGGGTTTTTTGCCCTCGTTGGGATAGACGTCGACCCATCGGCCTGATAGAGCCTCGCGGGCCAGCTCCTGGTACTCCTGCCCAAGCGGGGCCAGCGAGGCGAGGACATGCTCGACCGCCTCTTCGTAGGTGTAGTCCATGTCAAGCTCTTTGACGATCGGGGCGTAAAGGTCATAGTAATGGAGCTCGTCCACCCCGAGCAGTCTCTTGCGCAGCCGCAGGTACCTGTGGAGCGTCGCGAGATGGGCGCGGACGCCGGCGATGAGGTTCCTGTACACCGCCGAAGGGATATTGTCGGCGTCCAGGGCGCGCTCCAGGCAGGACGCGTACGAGCGCGCCCGGGCGAAAAACATGTTCTTGCGCACCTCCGCGTCGAGCTGAGCTCCGAAGGTCCTCCGGAAATCGTTCAGGCGGCCCAGATATGCGGCGAAAACCCTTTTCCGGATCTCCCGGTCCGGCGACCGCTTATAGAGGCTGAAGGCCGCGTGATCCAGGCGCACCGTTGTTTTTTCATCCAGCTTCAGCTTGGGGAACGGGAAATCGGCGTTGGAAAAGACGTTGTTGATGCTTGCGGGCGAATCGGCCATCAGGCCGGCTTCGGCGATGATTTTCTCCTCGGCTTCCGTTCGGGTATGATCCTTTTTCCGGAGGATGTCGTCGAAAAGGTGGCGGTACACGGCCAGCCCCGGCTCCTCCTCGATGAAGCGCTCGATCCTGCCCGGCTCGATGCTCAGGATTTCCGGTTCGACGAAGGAGCTCAGGGACGATAGATCCGATGCGATCCGGTTCATTTCCTGGTCCATCGCCAGGTACCCCGCGTCGCGCGTGTCCAGATCGGATTTCATGCTCGCGTAACAGGAAAGCCGCGCGCACTCTTTCCTCAGCTGGTCCAGTAGCTGCAGGCAGCCCAAAAGATCCCGGCTCGACAGCGTCAGCCTGCCTTTAAAACCCGAGATCCGCCCGAGATCCGCCGTCAGCCTTTTCTTGGCTTCCGCCCAGGCGCCGTCGTCGGGATAGACGCCGCTCAGATCCCATTTGTATTTGTCGGGCACGCGCGATCGGTCGCGCTCCTTCACGTATCGATCTTCCATTGAAACTCCCCTTTTCTAAGAATCAAAGATGGAAGAAGGATTTTTCAGCAGGAAAGGCGAAAGGTCAATACACACTGTCGAGGATTGGATGCCCGCGGGAGGCGGCCCCAAGTGTCGCGGCGCGGCATGGACGCAACCGAATCGCCGCGGGTTCATGAGACGGCTGCGCCGGCCGCCAAACCAATACGATACACGGCGGCACGAACAGTTGCGCATCATCCTCCATAGAGGAGCCATGGATATTCATGGATTTTCACGGACCTGCCGAATCTGAACCCGCGCAATCCGCGGCCCTTTTGACATGACCCGACATGCCCGCCGGCGTTTCATTCCGGGGAGGGCGGAGGCTCCCCCTGGCTCCGGGCAAAGAATCCCTTGCGCGCATGAACCGTGTGCGCGGGGTTCTTCGGGCGGACGTCGAGATCATGCCATCGGCCGTCGGCGGGCACCCGCGTGTAGTAATTCAGCACATACGCCGATCTCAGCTCGGAAGACACTTCCGCGAAGGCTTCCCGGAGCCGGCGCGGGCTTTCGATGAAAAAGGCCCTGCCGCCGTTTATTTCGGCGAAATCGCGCAGGATCATCTGCAGGGTGGAGAGCCCGAGCCCCGCTCCGGCCCCGATGGCGTAAATCGGGTGGCCCGCGCGCGCCGCAGCGGTCAGGGCGGTCATCCTGGAAACGCTGCCGGCCGTATTTTCGCCGTCCGTGAAACAGACGATCGCCTTGCGCCCGGATTTCCCGTCCAGGTGTCTCATGCCAAGCAGAAGGGCTTCATAAAGTTTCGTCAAACCCCGGGCTCGGGCGTTGCGGATCTCCCCGAGAAGCGGCGTCCGGTCATCCGTCGTCTGCGGGAGCGAACGGATTTCGGAGTTGAAAAGCACGAGCAGGACGCGATCTTGCGGATGCAGGCTTTCCAGGAAAGCGGAGGCGGCGTCCTGGATGGTATGGAGCGAGTCCGCGACGCTCTCGCTGACGTCCACCAGGAGGGCGATTTCAATGGGGACGTCCGGGCTGTCCAGGCGGTCGATCGCTACAGGCTTTCCGTCCTCGAGAATCTCGAAATCGGAAATCTTCAGATGGGGAACGCGCTTCTTTCCCTCGGTGACGGTGCAATGGATCTCCACAAGCTGGCTGCGGACCGAGAACGTGGGCCCCGGAGCTTCCGGCTGCTGATCCGGGGTCCGGAGGGATTGCGCGCACCCGCCCGCGACTCCGACCAGGGCGATCATCAGCACGGCGAGGCTGTTGAGAAGAAAGCGTCTCATGCTGTTCGCGGCTCGTAAAGGGCGCCCTCCATGGTTCAACAGTTTACCAGATCCGCAGCCATACCTGCGCCCGAGTCGGCGCGCGGCGGGCGCGATACGGGAATCCGCTGGAAAGCGCACAAACAGAGCGCCGCCGAAAGGTTCCTCTTTGAGGCAATGCCCGGCCATATTAAAATCGGGCCTCTATGAGACTATTGGACAATCTGTACGCGTACGTATGGCGGGGGAGCGACAACAATTGTAATTCCTACGTATTCGCGGGTGCGCTCGAAGGGGGCGGGCACGTCCTCGTCGATCCGGGCCATATTGTCACGCCGTTTTATCGGGAGCCCGGCCTGGAGCGGCTTCTGCAGTCGATGGCGAGAGATGGCATCGCAGCAGACGGCGTCGGGCTTGTCATCCTGACCCACGGCCACCCGGATCACTGCGAGGCTGCGGTCGCGCTCCAGGAGACGTGCCGGACGCTCGTCGCCGTGCATGAGGCTGATGAAGACCTCTTCCGCGATCTTGGCGGCAAGGTCGATATCTATCTTGAGGAAGGCGCGCTCAACCTCGGCCGTGACGTGGCGCTCAGCCTGGAGATCCTTCATTCTCCAGGACATACTCCGGGGCATGTGACGGTTTATTGGCCGGGCCGGAAGGTCTTGATAGCGGGCGACTGCGTGTTTTACCGCAGCACAGGCAGGACGGATTTTCCCGGCGGGAGCGCCCGCTCGCTGATGAAGAGTATCGAAACGCTGTCCAAGCTCGACATCGAGTACCTGCTGTGCGGACACCCTTACGGCAACCCGGGCATCATCCGGGGGAGGGAAAAAGTGCGGGATAATTTTGCCTATATCATGAACTTTTTCGGCGAAAGCGCCCTTTAGGAGACCGTAGTGGAAGAGGAACGCATCAAGAGCGCCCTTGAAATCGCCATGGAGAGGATATCGGGGCTGCCCCGATTGACACCCGAAGAAATCGCCGCGCAGAAGGAGAGGGAATATTGGCCGATCGGGGAATCCCTGGCCCATCGCTATCTGGAGGGAGCCCTGCCGGCGGATCAACTGAAAGCCGAAGCGGACAGGCATGAAGGGGAGCAGGGGCGTATCGTCCGCCGCGCGCTGCTGCGGACGCTCGGCGGCTGGATTCGGCTTGACGACGCCCCGAAGGCCCAGCAGGCTCTGGCCGGGATGGCGCTTTTCATGACCGACAAGGATCTCTCGGGAGAGGCTGAAGTGCGGCTCCGTCATATTCTGGATGCGTACGAGCGCGAAAAAGCAGAGAAGGCGCGGGAGTTTGAGTCTATCTCCCGCGGCGAGCTGCTTAAAAAGGGGATCTCCGGCAGCGCCGTCCGGCCCAATCTTGAACAGGATGAGGACTGGAAACAGGAACTGGTCCGGATTCAGGAGGAGTATCAGCCCGGCCTGGCGGACCTCCGGGAGATGCTTCTTCAAGCGCTGGGCGCGACCTGATAAAATAAAAAAATATGGAAACGCTTGACTGAACCCCGACTCCGGGCACATCGGCGGCTATGGATAGAAAGGGGAAACGCGGCGCTTTCCTATGCATAACTTCCAGCGGTAAAGAGAGGAGGCTTTGATGAAAATATTTACAATCGCATGCTTGGCTTTCGGTTTGTTCCTTTTCACGGCTCCCTTCTATTGTTCGGCGCAGGACGCCGGGGTGATCAAATTGCCGCCTCCGCAGACCGACGGGGGCAAGCCTTTGATGCAGGCTCTGAAATTGAGGCAGAGCACCAGGGGCAATTTCGGCCCGGACGTCAAATTATCGATGCAGGTGCTCTCCAATCTTCTCTGGGCCGCCGACGGCGTGAACCGGCCCGACGGGTACCGCACGGCGCCTTCCGCTGTGAATTGGCAGAATATCGATATCTATGTCACGACGGCGGACGGCCTTTTTCTTTATGACGCCCTTAAGCATGAGTTGAAGGTTCTCGGCAAAGAGGATGTCCGCGCGGTCGCGGGGACGCAGGATTTCGTCAAGACAGCCCCGTTGAATCTTATCTATGTGGCGGACATGGCCAAGGCGAAGGGCTTCGGGGGAGACAATAAGCCCATGCCGACCGCGGAAACCTGGTCCTATGCCGGTGCCGGAGCGATCTCGCAGAATGTCTACCTCTTTTGCGCTTCCGAAGGGCTGGCCTGCATCGTCCGGGCCATGGTCGACGCCAACGCGATCGCCTCGACGCTGAAGCTGCGTCCGGATCAGAAGGTCCTCCTTGCTCAGACGGTAGCGCATTTCAAGAAATAAAGCCCGGACGCGGCCCTCAGAAAGGCAACCCAATTATGAGGACGGCTCTCCAGAGGCTGTCTCATAACTGGGAAATTAAAAAGATCGCTTTAATAGAATCAGTCGTTTATGGCCGCCAGATGATCGGGCGTGCGAGTTTTGAGACAGCCTCTCCAGAGGCTGTCTCATAACCAGGAGATTTAAAGGATCGTTCTAACGGAATCAGTAACTTGCGCTCACTGGAGGAGGAGCGCCAGTTTTGAGGCAGCCTCTCCAGGGCCGTCCGATTGGGGCTTTTCCGAGCCGCCCTCGCTGAAGTCTTAAGATTATTCTTCGGCCTGTATGTGCAGCTTTTTGAGCAGCCAGGCCATGTTTCTGCCAAGGGTCCTCATGGTCTCGACGCCCTCGGCGTCCGCGGCCGCTTCGCCGGGGTTCCTGCCGAAGCCCATATTCCAGTAATTCGACCCGGGAATGATCATCTCGCTGATCAGGAAAAGGTAGTTCAAGCTGGACAGCGAATGGTTGGACCCGGCGCGCCGCACGGCCAGGACGCCGGCGCCGACTTTCCGCCGGAGCACGTTGCCGTTGGCCCGCGCCACAAAGCCGCAGCGCTCGATCAGGGCCTTCATGCCGGCGGTGATGTCCGAAAAATATACCGGGGATCCCAGCAGAATTCCGTCCGCCTCGCGGATCTTCTGGAAGTAGTCGTTGAATGGATCGGTCTCGATCGCGCACCGCATGTTTTTTCTTTCCATGCATTGGAAACAGGAAACACAGCCCTGGATGGGAGGCCTTTCCGCCATTTGAATGAGCTCCGTCGCTATGCCTTCCCTGCCAAGCTCCTCCAATACGATTTTCAGCAGCAGGCAGGTGTTGCCGTCCTTCCTCCCGCTGCCGTTGAATGCTGCAACTCTCATGGTCTCGCTCCTTGTTCGATTTGACGCGTTTCACGCGCCGATATCATATCCGCGGACCGAAATAGTGGACCATAAAATCGTGCGCCTGATGTAGAATTCGGGTTGGGTTTGAGTGCTATGAACCGTGCAGGGCCGGCGGCTGGAACCGCGAAGAATTCCCTTTCCCTCGCCTATTTTGGACTTTTCAACCGCTCGCAATCCGCGAAACACGTCCATCCCTGTCCGGGTCAAGATGGAAAATTCCTAACGATACCGCGAGGTTACTGCGATGCCCCCTCTCTCTGAAGCGACCCGACCCCTGATGTGGAATATCTCCCATGCGTGGCTGATGTATCTGCTCTTCATCGTCGCCCTTGCCGTCTTCGGCTGGGGGCTGTATCAAAGGATCCAATACTGGCGCCGGGGCAAAGACGACAGCGAGCGTCTGGCCGACTGGGGCAGGCGCCTTATGGTGCTCCTGCGCGAGGTCTTCCTTCAGAAGCAGGTCCGGAATTCGACGTACCCGGCCATCCTGCACTGCCTCGTTTTCTATTCGTTTGTCGTTCTGTTCGCGACGACCCTGGTCGTCATGGTGGAGTATGACGCGGGGAAACTGCTCGGCGTTGAGTTGAATCTATTCAAGGGATATGTCTACGTGCTGTTCACGGCGGGGTCCGAGCTCGGGGGGATTCTCATCCTGGTCGGGATCGCGATGGCCGCCTGGCGGCGGTACGTGCTCCGGCCGGCGACGCTGCCCAACACCGCGGAGGACGGACTGATCCTGCTTCTCATCGCCGGCATGGTCCTCACGGGCTATCTGGTCGAGGGACTGCGGATCGCCGTGCTCGGGGACCCATGGAAGAAGCTCTCGTTCGTGGGCTGGGGCGTTTCCAGTCTGTTTGCCGGCGTCGGTGAAGAGACGGGGAAAGGCCTGCACGCCTCCCTGTGGTGGCTGCACACGGTTTTCGCCCTCGGCTGGATCGCCCTGATCCCGTATACTAAATTCGTTCACCTTCTTTCACTCCCGACCAATGTCTTCTTTTCCAAGCTCAAGCCGCGCGGCGAGCTGCGCCGCCCCGATATTGAAAAGCTGATGGAGAGCGCAGAGAGCGACGCCGACCTCCGGATCGGCCTCCAGAAGGCCGACGAGTTGACATGGAAGCAGCGCATGGACCTTGACACCTGCGTTTCCTGCGGCCGCTGCGAAGAAGTCTGCCCGGCCTATATGGCGGACAAGGATTACTTCACGCCGCGCCAGCTTATCGCGCGCCTGAAGAACTCGCTGGACGAGCTTGAGTCGCGGGGCGACGGCGGAGCGGCCGACGCCGGCGAGGTCCGCGATATTGTCGGCAAGGCATTCGACGAGGAGTTCGTCTGGCATTGCCGGACCTGCGCCGCCTGCGTCGAGGTCTGTCCCGCCCTGATCGATCACGTGGACACCCTGATGGAAGTGCGCCGCAATGAGGTTCTCATCCAGGGGCGCATCCCGGAAGAGGCCGGTCGGGCGCTGCGGCTGTTTGAGACCAACGGGAATCCGTTCGGGCCGCAGTCCGATCGTGTCGACTGGATCCGCCAGACGGGGATCCGCGTCGTCGGCCCGGGGGAGAGCGTGGATGTCCTCTATTGGATCGGCTGCTGCGTCACCTTTGACCCGCAGAAACACAGGATCGCCGAGGATCTTTGCGGGCTGATGCGCCGCTGCGGCGTCGATTTCGGCGTGCTGGGGGAGGACGAGAAATGCTGCGGGGATCCGGCGCGCGTGCTCGGGCAGGAGATGCTCTTCCAGCAGGCCGCGAAGGAGCAGATCGAGCTGCTCGGCTCGCGGCGGTTCCGGACTCTTTTGACCGGATGCCCCCATTGTTACAATGTGATCAAGCACGAATACAGGCAGTTCGGCGGGGACTTCAATATCGTCCACCACACGGAATTCATCCGGGAAATGCTGTCCCGGGGCGCGCTCAAGCCCTCTCGCGGCGGAGAGCGCCGCTACGTCTATCACGACCCCTGCTACCTGGGCCGCTATCAGCAGATATTCGATCCGCCGCGCAGCATCCTGGAGGCCGTGTCCGGCGGGCGCCCCGCGGAGATGAAAAACCGGCGCGAGAAAAGCCTCTGCTGCGGGGCCGGCGGCGGACACTACTGGATGGATCTGAAGAGGGGCGAGCGCATCAACAACATCCGCGTGAAGCAGGCGCACGCGACCGGCGCGGACACGATCGTGACCGGGTGCGCCTATTGCCTGCATATGCTCCAGGACTCGCTGAAGCTGCTCAATTACGATGAGACGCTGCGCGTGCTGGACGTGGCGTCGGTCGTGGCTGAAAGTCTCGAGCCTCCGAAAAAATAAGGCGTCCGCCGCCTGAGCCGCCGCTACCCGCAGGAGGGCGAAGGGGGAAAGGGTGCAGCGACATCGGGCATTTTATTGGGTACAGAGGCTGAAAGGAACGGATCGAAGGCTGCTCGCCGCCATGTCCTGTTACGGCGTCCTCGCCCTGGTCGCCGCGCTGGCTCTCGACGGCATCTTGCGGGGGGCCGTACTGTCCTTCCTGGCGATACTCGCCGTCAAGACAATTGCTCACGCGAACGACGCAAGGCACGAATAACGCAAGCCGCCCCTCATCGGCGGCGGGTCGGCCTCGTCTGCGGCGTCGCCCGGCCTCGACGATGTCCCCGCATCGCCTGCGGCCTCGCTCCTGGCATACGGAGCCGCCGCGCTCGGCGCATCGGTCATCGTAATTATGAACACCGGTATTAAGGGAGCGGCTCGCGCAACAGTTCGGACCGGCCTTCGCGAAGACACCAATAGTCCAGGTTCAGAGTCTGCCCGTCCCTCGCCGAAACGAGCCTCAGTTCATGCTCTCCCTGGACCAGATCGCCCAGTCCGGTTTCCACGATTTTCCACTGGTCCCGCGTGTAGCCGAAACCGCCCGTAGGCGGAATGGTCAGAACGTCGGCCAGACTGCCGTCGATGACAAGGGAAAAGCTGTAGGACTCCCGGCCTTCAAAAGCATAGCGCAGACAAAGGCGCGCGTCGGAGACGCGGCGCGGCAGGGCGAATCGATAGGATGCAAAATCGCCCGAACGGCGCCCCCAGAAGCTTCCGAGAGCCTTGCTGTTGGACGCTCCGGCCTTGAGATCCAGCCCCCCGCCCGATCGCGCGTCCCAGTCCTCGCCCTGCCGCATCAAAGAAAAGCCTTCACCCGGTGGAGCGTCCGTCTCGGATGGAGGCGCTATTGCACACACCATATAGACGGGGCGTCCGTCGCGCTGATAGAAAGTCTTGACGGCGCGGTTGCGCAGCCGGCGGCGGGCCAGGACCCGCTTGTAGGCATCATACACAGGAACCGATTCAAACGGCGGAGCGTGAAAGACCAGATAGGAGGTCGTCGGCGTCATCAGGGATTCCAGGCAGTCCTCCAGGTTTCGGCTTTCGCAAACGAACTCCTCCTTGCGGGCCCGTCCGGCGGAAAGGAGCGTGAGCTGCGTGTTGAATCCCCAATCCATCAGGACAAGGTTTCTGTCGGGGTTCGCCTGCGCAAAGGACCAGAGTTCATAGATCGCGTCGGACCAGACGCCGACGCCTCCCTTCTTTACGAAGGACCCAAGATAGCGTGCGTCGATGACGAGCTGCGGCCACAACAGGACCGCCGCGCACGCGGCGACCGCGATCCTGCCGGCCGTTCCCGCTCTGGCCTGCCATCGCCCGAGTTCACACACGGCGTATGCAATCGCGGCAAAAAGGAAAGGATAGAGCAGGAGTACATGGTGCGAGCCCGTGGCTTTGGGAGACAGGCAGATGAATCCCGCGATTAAGATCGTCTGGATCATAACAAAAAGGATTTCCCGCTTCCACCGGAGCCGCCCGGCACACCACGCCGCGAGGATCCACAGGGCGGATCCTGCGAATGCATAAGGCGTCAGCGTCCTCCGGATCCAGCGGAACCCGGCGAGCCTGTCTATGAAGCGGTCCATTTTGCCCGAGCCCGGCGTCTCACCCGCCCCCGCGGTATCCGCGAGGTCCTGCTGATTCAGGAAATAATAGACGGCCCGGCCGTCCAGGGTCGATCGAAAGAGCGCGTAGCGATGCCTCAGCGACTCGGCCGACGGCCGGGTCAGAGCCTTTTCGTTCCTGAAGGTCCCCCCGGGGACCGCAATGTTGAACGCAATAAGGGGCAGGCATCCCAGAAGGAACGGCGAGAGAAAGCAGGCCAGGTTCCTTCGGTTCAGCAGCTGACGGAATTCGTTCCGAAAGAACAGGGGCACGCAGATCCAGAGGGCGGCGACATACCACAGGAATATGATTTTGTTGTACACGCCGATTCCGAGAAGAAAACCCGAAGCGGCGAGATGAAACCGATTGCCCTCCGACATCCAGCGCCGCAGACAATAGAGGGAGGAGAGTTCGAGAGCCAGCATCAGGGAAACCGGGCCCCAATCCAGCCGGTTGGCGAAAATGAAGGACGGGTCGGTTGCGAAAAGAAAAAGCCCGGCCAGGGCGACGCGCGCGTCGAACATTCTTTTCAGGAGGGCGTAGGCGAACAGCAGTGTGATCGCGCCGATGCCGACGGCGGGCAGGCGGACGGTGCGGGGGCCGGTGCCGAATATTCGGAAAATCGGCGCGTAGAGGGCCGATTTTAAGGCCCCGATGTAGTCCATGATCATGAGCGGAATATCGTTGCCGAAGAGCCGGACTTTCCAGGCGATGAAAGATCCGTCCACGTCGCCCAGCGCGGCGTTGGCGAAATTGACTTCATCGTAATGCAGGCCGGGGAGTTCGATATAAACCAGGGAAAAGAAAAAATATAGCGCCAGGGCCGAAAGGATCCATGCATGACAGAGTTTGAAGCCCTTCATTGTCCTCTCCACGCGATCGGGCGGATGCGGTCCCCAACATCATACGTTCGTGTCTGTAAAATTTGAATCGCCGATTGCGGGAATGCCCCGCACCATCCCTGTCATCCGTGATTCCTTCTGTCCTCCAAGCGCCCCTTGAGCTATCATGGGCCGGAACCACCATGAGTTGTTTTCCATGAATGGAGGAGGACAATGCGAAGACAATGGATTTGGGTTTCGGCGGTGCTGTTGTTTACTCCGGCCGCCTGGGGACAGGGTAAGGAACAGGACCGCCTGCAGGAATGCGGCAACGTGATGCGGGAGATCCTCAGTATCCCGGACGCCATTCCTCAGGAACTGCTGGATAAGGCGGAGTGCGTGCTCGTATTCCCGTCCGTCAAGAAGTTCGCCATGGGCATCGGCGGCAGCTACGGCCGCGGCGCCATGGTATGCCGGGGCGGCGCCGACTATACCGGCCCCTGGGGGCCTCCTGCCATGTATGCCCTGGAAGGGGGGAATATCGGGATTCAACTCGGGGCGCAGGCGACGGATTTCGTTCTTCTCGTGATGAACGACAAGGGCGCGCGGTCCGTTCTCCGCAGCAAAGTGAAATTGGGCGCGGACGCTTCCGCAGCCGCCGGGCCTAAAGGCCGGACCGCCTCGGCCGCCACGGACGTGGTGATGAAGGCTGAGATTTTAAGCTACTCCCGTTCGCGAGGACTCTTCGCCGGGGTTTCCCTGGAAGGCTCCACCCTGCGCTCGGACGGCGGCGCCAACGAGAACCTTTACGGGCGGAAGCTGGATGCGGTTGACATCATTCTCAAGGGCGCGGTCAAGACACCGGCTGCCGCTCAGACGCTGATTTCCATGCTCAACACCAGATCCCCCAAAAACCGTTCCCAAAGATAGAGGCTTCGGGGCCCGTGGATGCGGGGGACATGCACGGCCCCTCAATGGAAAGGGATTCTATGCCTACGAAACTCCGCAGCGCGACGACGACCGAAGGGAGGCGGATGGCGGGCGCGCGCAGTCTTTGGCGCGCCAACGGAATGCGGGACGAGCATTTCGGCCGCCCCGTGATCGCGATTGTCAATTCCTTCACGCAATTCGTTCCCGGGCACGTCCATCTCCATGAGGTTGGACAGCTGGTAAAAAGGATTATTGAGGCTCGGGGCTGTTTCGCCGCCGAATTCAACACCATCGCGATCGACGACGGGATCGCCATGGGGCACGACGGCATGCTTTACTCGCTCCCGTCCCGGGAGCTCATCGCCGACAGCGTGGAATACATGATGAACGCCCATATGGCGGACGCGATGGTCTGCATAACCAATTGCGACAAGATCACCCCGGGAATGCTGATGGCGGCCATGCGGCTGAATATCCCCGCCATTTTCGTGTCTGGGGGACCCATGGAGGCCGGCGTCCTCGGGGCCAGGCGTTACGACCTGATCGACGCCATGGTCCTGGCGGCGGATCCGACGGCGACGGAAAGGGAAGTCGCGGAGCTGGAAGCCGCGGCGTGCCCGACGTGCGGCTGCTGTTCCGGGATGTTCACGGCAAATTCGATGAACTGCCTGACGGAGGCGCTGGGTCTTGCCCTGCCGGGCAACGGCACCTTGCTCGCGACGCATAAAAACCGGCTGAGCCTTTTCGAGAAGGCCGCGGTACGCATTGTGGAGATGGCGCGTCAAAGATACGAGCGGGACGACGAGTCCGTCCTTCCGCGATCCATCGCCACCCGGCGGGCGTTTCTGAACGCCATGGCTCTCGATATCGCGATGGGCGGGTCGACGAACACCGTCCTGCATCTGCTTGCCATAGCGCACGCAGCCGGGGTGGACTTCTCCCTGGCGGACATTGACGCCCTGTCCCGCGAGGTGCCCGTGCTTTGCAAGGTAGCCCCGAGCTCGTCCTATCACCTGGAGGATGTGGGCCGGGCGGGCGGCATCATGGCCATTCTCGGGGAGCTCGCGCGCGGGGGCCTTGTCGACGCATCGGTGGGGCGCGTGGACGCTCCGGACCTGAGAGCCGTGCTGGATCGCTATGATGTTGCGTCTCCGGGTTTCACGGAGGAGGCGCGCGCTCTGTATCGGAGCGCCCCGGCCGCATCGGGCCGCAATCTCGTCCTCGCGTCGCAGGACAACTACTACCCGGAGCTCGACCTGGATCGCAAGTCCGGGTGCATTCGGGACCTGGCGCATTGCTATTCCAAAGAGGGCGGGTTGGCCGTGCTGTACGGCAACCTGGCGCCCGACGGATCCATTGTGAAAACAGCCGGGGTGGACGAAGCTCTCCTGCGTTTTTCGGGGACGGCCCGCGTCTACGATTCTCAGGATTCCGCCAGCGAGGGTATCCTGGGCGGACAGGTTCAGGCGGGCGACGTGGTCGTCATCCGTTACGAGGGCCCCAGGGGCGGCCCCGGCATGCAGGAAATGCTGTATCCCACGTCCTATATCAAATCGATGCACCTGGGCACGAAATGCGCCCTGATCACGGATGGGAGGTTTTCAGGCGGGACCTCCGGGCTCTCGATCGGGCATGTTTCACCGGAGGCCGCGGCTGGAGGAGCCATCGGACTGGTCCGGGACGGGGACCGGATCGATATCGACATCCCTGGAAGGTCCGTCCGTCTCCGCATCAGCGACGCGGAACTCGAAGCGCGGCGCCGGGAGGAGATCGCCAAGGGGGCCTCGGCGTTTAAACCGGCGCGGCGGCGTCAGGTGTCCGAAGCCCTGCGCGCCTACGCCCTCTTTGCTTCCTCGGCGGATAAAGGAGCCGTCCGGATACTGCCTCCGGATTCCTGATTCGCGGATGCGAGGGGTCCAGGTTCGAGGACCGGCGGTCTCATTTCGACGGGTGGCGCTTCCCGAACTCCTCCGCCGTCATGAAGGTTTCGATCTGGGCTTTGGCCTTCAATTCGGCGACATATTTCTGGGCGGCCGTCTGCTTGGCCATCTGATTCAAGATTTGCTTGATGGGAGGCTTGGCTTCCTCCAGGGAGAGCTTACGGGCGGGTCTCAATTCCGCCACCTGGATGATGTGGTATCCGAACTGGGTCTCGATCACCGGGGACAGGGTCCCGGGTTTTGTGGTGAAGGCGGCTTCCTCAAAGGGCTTGACCATGCTGCCGCGTGAAAAGAAACCCAGATCGCCTCCCTTTTTAGCGTTGGAGGGGTCTTCGGAGTATTTCGCTGCAGCATCCGCGAAGGTGATCGCCTTGGATTCGATTTCAGCCCGGATCCCCTCCAGCTTCTTTTTAATCTCTTCCTTCTGCTCGGGAGTGCTCTTCGGGTCGGTTCGGAGCAGGATGTGCGCCGCGCGCACCTGCTCCGGGAAGGCGAATTTGTCCGCGTTTCCTTCGTAATATTTGGCGATTTCCTCTTCCGTCGGGTCGGGCACATGCCCGGTCGCCTGATCCCAGAGCTGCTGGATCACCAGGTTTTCCTCGATGGATCGGCGCAATTGGCTCTCGGTGACGCCCTGCTGGGCCATGGCTTTCTGGAATTCCTCCTGCGAGGGAAAATTCTTGGATACCTGCTGCATCTGCTGGTCCACCTTGGCCGGATCCGCCGTCAGTTTCTGCTGTCTGGCTTCGCCTTTTAAAACAGCCGTGGTCACGAGGCCGTCCAGGGCTGTTTTGAACAGAAGGGTATTGCGCTCCTGCATCTTGTCCGGGGGCACCCTTCTCTGTCTGGCAAGCTGATCGATGGCTGACAGAACCTGCTTTTCGGTGATGGGTTCGCCGGAAACCCTGGCGACGACAAGATCGGATCCGGCGGATTCCGGCGACGGCGCCGCGTCGGGGGACGTGGTCTTTTCCTGTCGGGCGTTCGCGGCGAGGCCGAGCAGCGTCCAGATGCAGAGCAGCGAAATAAGGTTGCGTCGAATCATTGCACAATCACCCCTTTTCCGGTCATGTTCGTCGGATCGCCCGGCCGGGAAGACGCTGTTTCCCATCCGACAGTGAGAAGACAATCTTCCGCCCTGCAAAGTACGATGTCAAGGAAAGCAGCCGTGCGGCCCTGCGTCGGATAGGGCTCTCATTCCGCCCGGCCTTGCGGTTTTTGGCATTGCGAGAGCATCGAGACGGCCTTCTTGATCTGCTCTTTCGTTCCGCTGATCACCAGACGGTCCCCGCTGAAAATCTTTTCATCTGCTCCGGGATTGTTCAGAGTCTGGTTTTCCCGGATGATTCCCAGGATCAGGGCGCCGGTTTCGTTGCGCAGGCCCGTCTGGGCGATGGTGGTCCCGTGCCAGACGCAGCCTTCCGGCACCTCCCATGTTTCCGTATAAACATCGAGGTCGCCGCTCAGGCGGATGCGCGGCACCGTGACATGATGCTCGCGGAAAATGCCGAACCTCTGGTCGCGGATCGACTTGATCTCCTCCGCGATCATGGCGCGGGGCGCGTTGTAAACCCGCAGGATGCGCGTCATCAGCTCGAGCGCCGCTTCGAATTCCTCGGCGATGACCTCATTGGATCCCAGGTCCCACAGGGCGTCGATGTCGGCGACGTACTTGGTGCGGGTCAGAATCACGATGTCGCGGCACGCCTGCCGCGCCGCCCCGACCGCCAGCCGGCTTGCGAAAGGGTCGGAAATAACGAACACAATGACCCGGGACCGGCGGATTCCCGCCAGCTCAAGGATATGCGTGCTCGTGCAGTCCCCGAAAACGATCGGCTCCCCGTCCTTTCTGGCCTCTCTCACCCTCTGTTCGTTGAGATCGATGACCACGTAGGGGATACAGTTGGCTTTCAGAACCCGCGCGATGCTTTGCCCCCCCAGTCCGAAACCGCAGATGATCACGTGGTCCTGGAGGGTTTCCAATTCCCGCAGGCTCTCATGGCTCGAGTGCCCCAGGTGAAATTGCAGGTTCCATCGCGGGGCGAATCGCTGGATCCATCGGTGGGACAGTCCGAAGAGGAGCGGCGCGACGAGCATGCTCAGCACCGAGCAGGACAGGAACATCTGGTACGGACCGGTGCTGACAATGCCCGCCGCCGCGCCGGCCTGCAGAAGAATGAACGAAAACTCCCCGACCTGGGCCAATGCCACGCTGGCCAGAAGCGCCACGTTAAGCGGGATGCGCGCGGCGATCACCGCGAGGGCCGTAATCAGGGCCTTGCCCGCGACAATCGCGGCGGTGATTCCCAGGACGCTCCATAGATGGACGACGATGAAACGGGGATCGATCAGCATCCCGATGGAAATGAAAAAAAGACTGTTGAGACTGTCGCGGAAGGGACGGACCTCGGCGAAAATGTGGTGGCCGTACTCCGATTCCGACAGAATGAGGCCGGCCAGAAAGGAACCCAGGGCCAGAGAGACGCCGGCGTTCGCCGTCACCCAGGCGGTGCCGAGAAAAATGAACACCGAGGTGATCAGGAACAGCTCCTTGCTGCGCGTCTGCAGGATGCCGCGCAGGAGAACCGGGAATAGATAGCGCCCTATAAGGACGACCGCGGCGATGAGACCTGCGGACTTGACCACGGCGGCCCCCACGGCGGGCAGCAGGTTTTTCTGGTTCGCGATCAGGGAAATAGAGATGAGGATGGGGATGGTGACAAGATCCTGGAAGATGGCCACGCCCAAACCGATCCTTCCGTGCATCGAGTCCGTTTCCCGCCGTTCATCGAGCATTTTCATGAAGATGGCCGTGCTGCTGAGGGCGATCAGAATTCCATAAACGACGCCCGTGCCGGGGGAGATTCCTGCGGACCAGGCCAGCAGCGTGGCGGCCGCGATCGTTCCCAGCATCTGAAGCGGCCCGATGACGAGCACCGCCACCCGCGTCTCCATCAGCTTTTTCATGGAGAACTCGAGGCCGAGCGAAAACAGGAGAATCATCACGCCGACGGTGGCCAGCGTCCGGACGCTCTCTATGTCTTTGATCAGGCTGAGCCCGTATGGGCCGACGAGGGTCCCGGTGAGAACGAAGCCGACGATGGGAGACTGCCGGAGGCGTTGGAACAGGTACACGATCGGCGCCGCGCACCCGAAAACCACAACGAGGTCCTTCAGCAAACTGATTTCATTCATCGCCTTGCCCGCTGCCAGTGTATCCGAGCGGTTCGAAAAAATCAGCCACGAATTCCCCGGATTAACAAGATGTTGTGCGATCGCGGCTGTTCCAGTGCCGCGCGAGAGGTTTCGGCATCGAAAGCCGACGGACGGGTCCGGGATTTCTCCCCGCGTATTCCGGGCTGAGCGTCCCTTCCACAATCGTACCGGCCTGCCGTCGACGGGATGCGTCCCGGCTTTGACCCTTCGTGGAAAAATGTGATAGCTTGTGGCGAGGCTTATTTCTATTTTTGTGAGGGAGGACTTTTATGATTGAGACCCCGATGGGAAAATTTTACAGCGATAAGGTGGTCACCGCCGATCAGGCCGTGGCCAAAATCAAGGATGGAGCCGTTCTCTGCTCGCCGATCTTCGGCCTCGCCGGGTGGTCCGAGGAAGTCGCGCTGGCGATCCGGAAGAGATTTCTCGAAACCGGTCATCCGCGGGATCTCACCATCATCTGCGGATCCGCCATGGGCAACCACAAGGATAAGGGACCGCACGTCCTCGGCCTGGAAGGCCTTCTCAAAGGATGCATCGGGTCCAGTCCTCACGCGGCCCCCAGCATCGTGTCCATGATCCAGGAAAACAAGATGACGGCCTATTGTCTGCCGCAGGGCGTCATCGTTCAGATGTACCGGGAGATCGCCGCCAGGCGTCCAGGCATCATCACGAAGGTCGGGCTGGGGACCTTCGTCGATCCGCGCGTGGAGGGCGGCAAGATGAACGAACGGACCCGGAAGGAGCCGGATCTCAACGAGGTGATTACGTTCAACGGCGAGGAGTATCTATGGTACAAGCCGTTCAAGCTCGACGTGGCCTTGATCCGCGGCACCAAGGCCGACGAGAACGGCAATGTCACCATGGAAAAGGAAGGGGCGGCCCTGGAGGTTCTGCCGGTGGCCCAGGCGGTCAAAAATTCCGGAGGCATCGTCATTGTCCAGGCGGAATACCTGGCCAAAGCCGGGTCTCTCAATCCGAAGAGCGTCAAGGTCCCGGGAGTCCTCGTCGACTACGTGGTCATCGCCGAGAATCCGCGGGAGAATCATTGGCAGACGGAGGCCCTCTATTATGAACCGGCTTTCAGCGGCGAGGTCCGGGTGCCCTTCGGAGCTCTGCCGGAGCTCCCCTTCGACGAGAGGCTTTTCATCATAAGGCGCGCCGCCCATGAACTCCCGGTCCACGGAGTCATCAACATGGGCATCGGCGTGCCCGACCGCATCGCCATCCTCGCGGGCCACGAAGGGGTTGCGGACCTGATGACGGTCACGACGGAGGTGGGGAGCATCGGCGGAATCCCCGCGGGCTGGCCGAATTTCGGCATGGCCTACAACAACGAGTGCTTCGTGGACCACCAGAACCAGTTCGACTGGTACGACGGCGGCGGCCTGGACGTAGCCTTTCTCGGCCTGGGCGAAGCCGATAAGGACGGCAATATCAACGTCAGCAAGTTCAACGGCCGGCCCATCGGATGCGGCGGCTTTATCAACGTCAGCCAGAACGCCAAGAAGGTGGTGTTCTGCGGGACCTTTACCGCTCACGGGCTGAAGGTGGCGGCCCGGGACGGCAGGCTGGAGATCCTTCAGGAGGGGAAGGTGCGGAAATTCCGCGACCAGGTCGAGCAAATCACCTTCAGCGGCAAATATGCCGCCAGGAAGAAGCAGCCCGTCCTTTACGTCACCGAGCGGGCCATTTTCGAGCTGTTGGACGGCGCCATGACCCTGACGGAGATCGCGCCCGGCATCGACCTTGAAAAAAATATCTTGTCGCAGATGGACTTCAAGCCGCGCGTCTCCCCTGCTCTGAAAACCATGCCTGCGGATATCTTCCAGCCCAAATGGGGCAAGCTGAGGGAGGTCCTGGAATCCCGCAAATAATAAAAGAGGCCGCGGATTTCACAGGTTGCACGGATTTCGATTCAGCGAATCCGTGAGAATCCGTGAAATCCGTGGCCGGATTGAACGGCTAGGCTTCGGCGCCCGGCCTCCCCTCGATTTTCGCCCAGGAGTCTCTCAGAGACACGCTGCGATTGAAGACCATCGCCTCCGGACGGGAGTCCGGGTCCACGCAGAAATATCCCTGCCTTTCGAACTGGAAAAAACTGCCGGCGGGCGCGCCGACGAGGCCGGCCTCGATGCAACCGTTGATCCTCTCCAGGGAGCGCGGGTTCACATTGGCAAGGAACCCCTCCCCTTCATCGGGATCCGGCCGCGTGAAAAGCCGGTCGTAAAGGCGGAATTCCGCAGGACGGGCATGGGCCGCGGAAATCCAGTGCGACGTCCCCCGCACCTTCCGCCCGTCCTCGGACCATCCCCCTTTCGTCTCCGGATCGTAAACGCAATGAAGCTCGGTAATCTCACCGGTTCGCGGGTCGCGCACGATTCCGGTGCAGGTGATGTAATAGGCGTATTTGAGACGGATTTCGCGGCCCGGCGCCAAACGAAAGAACCTGGGCGGGGGATCTTCACGGAAATCATCGCGCTCGATCCAAAGTTCGCGGCTGAAAGGGACTTTCCGTTTGCCGGCCGAGGGATCCTCCGGGTTGATGTCGGCGTCCAGTTCCTCCACCTGTCCCGGAGGGTAGTTGACCAGCACGACCTTTAGCGGGCGCAAAACGGCCATCGCGCGGGGGGCCCGCATGTTGAGATCCTCTCGCAGGCAATGCTCCAGAAGGGCAAGGTCGACCGTGCTGTTGGCCTTGGCCACCCCGATGCGTTCGCAGAAGGCGCGGATGGATTCGGGCGTGTAGCCGCGGCGGCGCAGGCCGGCAAGCGTCGGCAGACGGGGATCATCCCAGCCGTCGACGCACGCTTGTTCCACCAGGCGCAGTAGCTTGCGCTTGCTGAGAACGGTGTAGCTGAGCTCCAGGCGGGCGAACTCGATCTGGCGCGGGTGGTGGATGCCGAGCTGATCCAGGAACCAGTCGTAGAGCGGCCGGTGGTCTTCAAATTCGAGCGTGCACAGCGAATGGGTGACGCCTTCGATGGAATCCTCCAGGCCGTGGGCCCAGTCATAGGTCGGGTAGACATTCCACCGTCGCCCGGTGCGGTGGTGCGCGACTCTCAGAATGCGGTACATCACCGGGTCGCGCATGTTGAGATTGGGCGAGGCCATATCGATTCTGGCCCGGAGCACGCGCGAGCCGTCGGGGAACTCCCCCGCCTGCATCCGCTCGAAAAGATCAAGGTTTTCCCCGACCGGGCGGTCGCGATAGGGGCTCGGCGTCCCCGGCTCCGTCAGGGTTCCTCGGGTCGCGCGGATCTCTTCCTGCGTCTGATCGTCGACGTACGCCTTCCCGTCCCGGATCAGCTGCAGAGCCCACGCGTACATTCTGTCGAAATAATCGGACGCGAAATACAGGCGGTCGCCCCAATCGTAACCCAGCCACCGGACTCCGTCCTGAATGGCGTCGATATATTCCTGCTCCTCCTTCGTCGGATTCGTGTCGTCGAACCTCAGGTTGCACACTCCCCCGAACTCCCGGGCGATGCCGAAATCGATGTGGATGGCTTTGGCATGGCCGATGTGCAGGTGGCCGTTGGGTTCAGGGGGGAAACGCGTGACGACGTTTGAAAAGCGCCCGCTGTCCAGATCGGCCCGAACCGCGTCGCGGATGAAATTGGAACCGGTGTTTTCAGACATCGACGGACCCCTTGAACGGTGAAAAACAAGTATACCGAAAATATGCCGGAACGCCACCGCCCGCTCCCAATGTGTGAGCACGGCTCTCCAGAGGCTGTCTTATAACCGGGAAAGTTAAAAGATCGCTTTAATGGAATCAGTCCTTTACGGTCGCCAGAGGAGCAGTCATGCGAGTTCTGAGATCGGCTTCCTCAGAGCCGTGCGCGCATGGCCTTGTTATTTTTTCACCGACCGCGTGAATGCGCGCCGGCTATTTCCCGGGTCCCAAGAATGGGTTTGGCACAGAAGACAAAGCAAACTAGAATGGGAAACGGTCCCCGCCGCAGCGGGGGCGAATGTATCCCATCGGAAGTTGAAGTATGAGTCCATCCGCCATGCCATGCACTGAACACAGCGGCTTTTTGGACCCGGGCGCCCGTACGGCGAGCAGGTATTTCATCATGGTAATTCTGGCGATCCTGGCCGCAGCATCGGCGTCCGGCGCAGGCCGGGGCAAGGAATACATGATTTATGTAGGCACATACACGGCGACGGAAAGCCGGGGCATCTATGCATATCGCTTCAATCCGATGACCGGCGAGACAGCATCGGCAGGCCTGGCGGTTGAGGCAGTCCATCCATCCTTTCTGGCTGTTCATCCGAACCGCAAGTTCCTATACGCTGTGAACGAAGTCTCCGATTATTCAGGGCGGAACGGTTCCATCAGCGCCTTCGCCATGGATCTCACTACCGGCCGATTGAAGCTGTTGAACAGGACCTCTTCGGGCGGCAGTTACCCCTGTCACCTGGCCGTTCACAGATCGGGACGATGGCTGACGGTTGCCAATTACGGGTCAGGCAGCGTGTCGCTCCTCCCGATTCAGGAAGACGGAAGGGTGGGCGCAATTTCCATGCTGGTCGTTCATCGCGGATGGGGCGCGGATCCGCGGCGCCAGGAGGGGCCGCACGCCCATTCCGTGGATTTTTCGCCCAACGGACGCGTGTTGCTGGTTTGCGATCTTGGCCTGGACAAGGTGATGATCTACCGGCTGGACGCGGACGAAGGCTCCCTTCGATCCAACAATCCTCCTTACGTCGCGCTGAGTCCCGGATCAGGCCCGCGTCATTTGTCTTTTCATCCCAACAGCCGCTTTGTTTATGCAGTCAGCGAATTGAAATCCGCGATATCGGTGTTTCACTATGACCGGGGCCGGGGCAGTCTGCGGGAAATGCAGACGCTGTCGGCACTGCCCGAGGGCTTTGCCGGGGCGAACCTCGCCGCCGAAATACAGGTTCACCCGGACGGCCGGTTCGCATACGTGTCCAACCGCGGGCATGACAGCATCGCCGTGTTTTCAATTGATGAGCGCAAGGGGACCCTGAAGACCGTCGATTACGTGCCGACGCGAGGCAAAACTCCGAGGTATTTCGCCCTCGATCCGACGGGCGGTTATCTCTTCGCCGCCAATCAGGATTCCGGAGAAGTGGTCCTGTTCCGCGTCGACCGGAAAACGGGCAGGCTGTCCTTTACCGGCACGGTTCTGAAAGTCCCATCGCCGGCCTGCATGCTGTTTGTGCCGATTCGCTGATCTGCGGCGGCCGCTTCCGCCACAAAGACCGCCGGGACCGCAAATGTCCTTTCTCTTTCATGGGGGTCTTTGAGGTCTCTGCGATTTCGGTTGATGGCCGGCGGGTCTTTGCTGTCGGATGCTTCGCTTCGGCTATTTGTACTTCAGGCCGGTTATTTCGTAGGTGATCTGCTTGGGATCCCAGTAATACTCCACCGATTCGACGCCTATCGAAAAGGGTCTCCTTTCAAGGGGCTCCATCGGTCTGCTGCTGAAGCCGGCCCCGGGCCGGAGCGCGAAGGCGGTGCGCTCCTTGGACACTTTGCCCCAGACGTCGTACAGGACGATATGCATCTCCAGGGCCTCCAGTTTGCGGTCCCCGTCGTTGACGATCGTCCCGGAGATCATGGCGATACGGGCGTTATTGAAGCTTACACCCAGTGTCGCCTTGACGTTTTCGATCCGGATCCTCGTCTTGTAATACTCAAAATCCGTGTTCCCGGGGCGAAGCAAGCCCGGGACCGTCACGGGGGTGGAACCGGCGGCGGGGGTCGCGGCGCCCTGATGCCGGGCATAAAAGAAAACGGCGCCCAGCAGAAGAATCAATACCGCGAGCGCGATCAGGATGGTGGTTGCATTCGAGCTTTTTTGCGGCTCCGAAGTGAATTCCAGCATAGTTTGAACCTCCGCCTTCGCCGTTGCCGCGGGCTTCGCGCATGTCTTGAAAATAGAATTATATCAAATGTCGCGGGAACGCGGCCCAAGAATAGGGGGCGCGGCCTGTCCCGGGTTTGAAGGATCGGGTCCAAGGCTGCGGACCGCGCCAACGGGCCTTTTTCGGCCCCGACGCGATTCTTCGACGGGCGTTGAGTCTTTGGGGCTGTAAGGCTAATATAGAGCCTGGTTTATTTAGGGATATAAAATTATGATGCGCTGCGCCCGAAATCTTCCTTTCTGCCTCATTCCTGTGATCCTCTTGTGCGCTCCGGCATCGGCTCAGAAGCCGATGCCCCTGACGGAAATGAGCTCCAAGCGCCTTTTAAACGACCTTCAGATCGCGGTGGCGGCCGCGCCCCAGCCGGACGAGAGGATGACCATCGGGCTCGTCTTGCGCTACGGCGCCGCGTTCGATCCTTCGGGGAAAGAGGGAGTGGCGCATCTGCTCTCCAGGCTGTTCATGACGGCCACGGCCGATATGACGGCCAAGGGCATTCAGGACGAGCTGGAGTATCTCGGGGCGACGATCGATATCCGTTGCGACTGGGACAGCTACCGGTTTCTGATGCAGGCGCCGAGCGCCGCGTTTGAGAGGTCGTTGCTGCTTCTGTACCAGATCGTGTGCGAGGCGCAGTTCAAGGAGTCGGATCTTGAAGCCGTCAGGAAGGAGATCCTGCAGGACCTTGAGAAGCCCGCCGACCCTCGCCGGCGCATTCATGCCCAGTTCGAGAAGGAGCTGTTCGGCGGGACCACCTACGGCAGGCCCATTCAGGGAACATGGAAAAGCCTGGCGGCGATTACTCCGGGAGACGTCCGGGCTTTTTACAGGAAGTATTTTTCCCCCAACCAGGCATTTTTGCTCATTGTGGGAAATGTCCCCGCGCAGCTTGTTCTTCAGAGAGCCACGCGCATCTGGGGCGTCTGGGTTCGAAACGACGAGACTCCTTTCAGCTTCAAGCCTCCGCTCAAGCTCACGGAGAGAAGAATCCTTCTGGAGGACGATCCGGCTTCCCCCGCCGCTCAGTTTATTATGGGGAACCTCTTCCCGCGCCGCGAGGAACCGGTTTATCTACCCGCCCTGATGGCCTCCGCCATCCTGCAGGAGCGTTTGACGAAGCTCCTGCCGACGTCGCTCTTGACTGTCGCCAGCGAGGGGCGTCGCCTCGCCGGCCCTTTTTACATTCAGGGACAGGCCGCGGCCGAACAGGCCGTAGAGCAGATACGGAGCATTCAAAGCGCGGCAGCGGAGATGAAACGTGACCTGGTTTCCCCGGAGGAGCTGAGCCTTGTGCAAAACCGCTTCATCGAGGAATTCCGCCGCGATCTCGGGACCAACGAGGGGCTTTGCCGGATACTGCTCGAGGCAGAGCTCTACTACCTCGGGAGCAATTATGCGGCGAACTTTCCCGCAATGGTCCTGAGGTGCGACGCGGAGGAAATCCGGAGGGCGTCCAACAGCTGGCTTTTCCCCGGGGCGGAACTGATTCTGGCGCGCGGCCCCGCCGCCGTCCTGCGGCCCGCGCTTGAGACGCTGGGCCCGGTCAAGCCGCTGATACCCTGATCCGTTGGGAGATCCACGGCTCTGCAGGGGAGGCGGCATCCGTTCGACCAATTCAGGACGACCAATTCAGGACTGCGCCTTTTCCCCGTGCCGGGACGGGAGCCGGGAGCGCGAAATATCGAATGCAGAACGTCGGACATCCGACCGCAGGGGTCGGGTATGAAACTCGATGCTCATTCCTCGACACCCTGAGGTTTAATGCGATGAGGGAATGCCGGCAGCGCCGGCGGCGGGAGACGGACTATGCGTGTCGTTATCACCGGAGGTGCAGGATTCCTGGGAAGCCATTTGTGCGATTTCCTGCTGGGGCTGGGCCATGAGGTGATCTGCCTGGACAACCTGTCGACAGGGAGCGTGGATAACATCTCGCACCTGCTGGGCCGCGAGAGTTTCCGCTTCTACAAGCACGACGTCACGGAATATATATTCATCGGCCGACCGGTGGACGCCGTCCTGCATTTCGCGTCCCCCGCCAGCCCGCGCGACTACCTCGAAATGCCCATCCAGACGCTCAAGGTGGGAGCGCTCGGGACTCACAAGACGATCGGTCTGGCCAAACAGCATAAAGCACGCTTTCTTTTGGCGAGCACCTCGGAAACCTACGGAGACCCTCTCGTGAATCCGCAGCCGGAAACCTATTGGGGCAACGTGAACCCGATCGGCTTGCGAGGGGTTTACGACGAGGCCAAGAGATTCGCCGAAGCGCTGGCGATGGCCTACCACCGTTACCACGGCGTGGACACGCGGATCGCGCGGATCTTCAATACCTACGGTCCCAGGATGCGTCCTCACGACGGCCGGGTCGTCTCGAACTTCATCGTGCAGGCTCTCAAAAGAGAACCCTTGACGGTCTACGGCAAAGGCGATCAGACCCGCAGTTTCTGCTACGTGGATGACCAGGTGGACGGCCTGGTCAAGCTTTTGCTGGCGCCGGAATCGGACGACATCCACCTCCCGGTCAATATCGGCAACCCTCACGAACTGACTGTTCTCGAGATCGCGGAAAAGATCCTGCAGCTCAGCGGCTCGACCAGCAGGATTGTCTTTCAGCCGCTTCCGGAAGACGATCCTCGAGTCCGCCGTCCCGACATCGCGCGCGCTTCACGGCTGCTTGGCTGGAGCCCGAGAGTCCCTTTAGAGGAGGGGCTCGGCCGCACGATCGAGTTTTTCAAATCCAAACTGGGAAATCTCTGAATGCCCCGGGTCCGCGGAATTCGTGGTCCCGGCGTTGCGCGCGTCGGCCCTCCGTGGCCTCGCAGAATCATCCTGAGGAGCGAAACCCGCCGTGGTAGAATCCCCACCCTGGAGGTGACGCATGAACGTGCCGCTGTTGGATCTGCAGGCTCAGTACGCGGCGATCAAGGACAGGGTCCAGGAGGCCGTCAACGACGTGCTGTCCAGCCAGCGCTTCATACTCGGCGCCCATGTTGCTGCCTTCGAAAAGGAGATCGCCGGTTTCTGCGGAGTCCCCTTCGCCGTGGGAGTCGCCTCGGGTACGGATGCCCTGCTGCTTTCCCTGAAAGCTCTCGGCGTGGGCCCCGGGGATTCGGTGGCGACCGTGCCTTTTACTTTTTTCGCGACGGCGGGCGTTATCGTCAACCTCGGGGCGCGCCCCTTGTTCGTGGACATCGAGGAAGCCGGGTTCAATATGGATCCGGAGCGCCTTTCTTCTCTCCTGATGCAGGAGTGTTCCTTCGATCCCGCCTCGAAAAAGCTTGTCCATAAGGAGTCCGGCACCGTCGTCAAGGCGATCCTGCCCGTGCATCTCTATGGCCAGTGCGCGGATATGGATCCGATCCTGGACATCGCGAAGCGTTTCAGCCTTCCCGTCGTCGAGGATGCGTGCCAGGCGATCGGCGCGACCTACAAGGGGAAAAGCGCGGGGGCCATGGGCGATCTCGGCTGCTTCAGTTTTTTCCCTTCCAAGAACCTCGGGGGCGCCGGGGACGGGGGCATGGTCGTCACTTCCAATCCTCAGCTGGCCCAGCGGGTCCGTCTGCTGAGGACACACGGAATGGAACCCAGGTACTTCCACTCGATTGTCGGGTTCAACAGCCGGCTGGACGAGCTCCAGGCGGCCATCCTGCGCGTGAAACTCCCGCATCTCGGGGCGTGGTCCGAGGCGCGCGCCAGGAACGCTTCCCTCTATGGGGAGGATTTGAAGGCCGCGGGCCTGCTTTCCTTCGTCAAGCCCCCCGTCGTCCTGCCGGACCGGTCTCACATTTTTCACCAGTACGTCATCCGCTGCAAGGACCGGGACGCCCTGCAGGCATCGCTGAAAGCCGCCGGGATCGGCACGGAGATCTATTATCCGGTTTCGCTGCACGAACAGGAGTGCTTCCAGGGACTCGGCTACTCCGCCGGAGACCTGCCGCGATCGCACGCCGCGTCGAATGAAGTGCTGGCTTTGCCTGTTTACCCTGAGCTCTCGGATGCGCAGAGGCGCTACGTCGTCGACGCCATCGCCGCCTTTTACCGCCGCGCCTGACAGCTGCGCCGAATCCGTCAAGTCATTGTAATCCGTGCCGATCCGCGGCTTTTAGAGAGAGTTGGCGCCGGTCCTGCGGACGCCGCGCTCCGCGGCGAGGAATTCCCCGGGATGCCTCAGGATGAAGCTGTTGAGCCGGCGGATGCTCCGCGGCCGCAAGGGGATCATAGCGCCGTCGCCCAGGAGCGCGTGGATCTGCTTCAGAGTCTCATCGTCCGCAGGCCGGCTCTTGAGATCCTCGAGGATCATGCTCCGGCTCGCGCGCAGCACGTTGCGGAAATAGTCGATCCCCTCCGCTAGGATCCCATTGATGCGGTGCGCGGACCCCGTCATCGGCCGCCCGGCTGAAGGGTTGAAGTTGCAGAAGCACCGCGGGCAGCGCTCCAGAATGTCCCGCAGCGGCAGCGTGCACGGATCGTTTTGCGTCCTCTTATCCAGCATTTTAATACTGTTTAAATAGCTTTGATCCGTGTATCGCAGGCGGGAGAGCAGATCGAGATTCCGCATTGAAACGGCGTCGACGCCTGCTTTGTCCTTTCGCAGCGCGGCGACGGGGTGGAGGGCGTCCTCATGCAGGGCGTAATAGAGGTCCATGTAGCTTTTCTTGAATTGCAGAAACCTCTCGTCAAATTCATTGCGGGCTGCGGCCTCAAGGAACGAGAGCGGGTCCTCGACGCGTTGGAGAAGGGACTCGCGGAGCCGGTCGACACTCTCCTGCCCCAGCGGGAAAGCCGAGCGCAGATACTCCTGGGCGCTCAGGAATGCCGGTAGCCAGAGGGCGAGGCCTCCGAGGTTCTCCAGGGAATGTTTCCACTTGAGAAGACGCCCCTGGTCCCATGAAAAATGGCGGCCTATTAGATCCACCGATTCCTGAAACGAGCTTGCTCCGCCCCTCAGATTGTAGAAAACCGGTTGCAGGGCCGAGGCGTGACCCTCGGCGAATTTGACTTCATTCCAGAAACGCGTGGTACGAAAGGCTTCCGGAAGATCCTGGAGCTTTCTCGACAGCACCTCGACGGAGTTCATCCACCACTCAATCAAACGGTCCCGGGCGTCCTCTGCGTCTTGGTCCCTCAGTTCGGGGCGGGACGCGAGCAGCGAGGCCCATCGCATGGCCCGGTTCGCTTCACCCGTCCCCCTCCGTTCGGCATCCGCGCCGGGGCCGCCGACGGCGCCCACGCCGGCGGTGGCGGCCAGGAGCGCGCAAAGACAGGGGGCGATGCCGCCGCTCCCGATCTCCTCGGAAACGGTTTTCCGGCCCGAGACCCCTATCAGCTGGCCGCGCCTGACGTAAAGATTGGTGAGGATCTGACGGGCGGTCTCCCTTCTTTCAGCTGTCCAGCCTTCATCATTGGGGGAAACCGGGGAAACAACCCTGTGGAGTCTTTCGAGTTCCGTCCTCGAGGGTGAATCCGGGCGCCAGATGGTCAGCGTCTCGAGCTTGTGCGCGATTTCCCGGAGCCTGGCCTCGAATTCGTAAAAGCGTTCGCAGGGGCTCAGTATCATGAGTATCCACGGGTAGGCGGCCGCGCCGAGCCTGGACAAATCCTTGTCCGTCCACCAGGGATCAAAAACGTTTTTGAAATAGACCATCCCGGCCGGGGATGCGCCGTTTCCCGGGATTGCGGCGATCATAGCCTGGGAAGAATGCCTGTAGCGAGGGTCGCGCTCGGGTTTCCATGAAGGGATTTCGGTCTGGATCCAGTCGTAAATGACGAACTGGAGCGACTCGCGGAAGGAGTCCCCGGCGGCATCCTCAGGCACCGGATCGGCGAAAGGAGATTCGGGTTGCGGAGTCGATGGGTCGCCGGTTTTCATGCAATCTTATCCCTCCGACAACCGTCCGTCCGGGGATCGCGCCTTTCTGAGACGGGCGGAATTCAGTTGCGAGGCTCTCTGTTGTTATCGGCCCCGGATCCGGCATCTTTAGAAGGGGTTGAATAAATACTGCGGAACTTCCCGGAGCCGGACGCCTGCTCATAATTGTTGCCGTAGCAGTAGATGGTCGGCTCCGTGCCTTTGATATAGTACTCCATCTGCCTCTGCACGCAGCGCTCGGTGGCGAGCAATCCGGTGGAGGGGTCGATTTCAACCTGGACAATATCCTCGGGAACCTTGAAGCTCTCGCCCTTGAGAGGCCTGAGGGAAACGGCCCTTTTCATGAACTCCGTCCAGATGGGGAGCGCCGCCTGGGAGCCGGACCGGTTCAGCTCCCTGTTGTCATCGAACCCGACCCACACGATGCAAAGCAGATCCGGCGTGTAGCCCGCGAACCAGCCGTCATGCGACGTGCCCGTTTTGCCCGCAGCGGGAAGAGTGAAGCCGCGGGAACGGACGCCGGCGCCCGTTCCACTGTTTACGACCGACTCGAGCAGGGAAGTGACAAGAAATGCGACCTGAGGCGTCAGCACCTGCCGGGTTTTCGGCTGCGATATATAAACAGGGTTGCCGGCGCTGTCGTTGATTTTGGCGATCGGGGTCAGATCGGACAGCAGCCCCTCGTTGGCGAAAGCCGTGTAGGCCCGCACCATTTCCAGAGGGGTTATTTCGAAACTGCCGATAGCCACAGCGGGGTAGGCCTTGATCTGCTCATTCAGCCCGAGCCTCCGGGCCAGTTCGACGATCTTGCCGTATCCGACCTTTTCGGCGAGCTTGATTGTGGCGATATTCAGGGATTGGGTGATGGCCTGGCGCAGGGTCACCTGTCCCATATACTCTTCGCCGTAATTCTTCGGCGCGTATTCGAGGTCTTCAAATGTGAATTCGGTCGGCTGGTCGAGCAGGATCGAGGCGGCCGTCAAAGGCGTGGAGCTGTTGTAGGCGGTTTCCAGGGCGGCGGCGTAAACAAGCGGCTTGAAAATGCTTCCCGGCTGGCGCTTGGATTGGGTGATGCGGTTGAACTGGCTGGCCCCGTAATTCCTTCCGCCGATCATGGCCAGAATATGGCCGTTTTTGGGGTCCACCGCGATCAGGCTCGCCTGAAGGGTGCCCGAAGGCACCGGCGGGTTCCGCTTGGAAAAGTAGGCGTCCAGTTCCGCCAGGCCTTTTTGCATCGATTCGAAAGCGGCCTGCTGAAGGTCCAGGTCCAGGGTGGTATGGACCTGAAGCCTGGAACGCGCGAGTTTGGCGTCTCCCAAAACGGCGGCCAGCCTCTCCTGGACGTAGTCCACGAAATAGGGCGCGTCCAGGTAATTCAGAATGGAGGCCGGTTCCACCTTGAGCGGTCTGGCTCTGGCTTCGTCCCGCTCGCCGGGAGAGATCATCCCGTATTCGGCCATGAGATCCAGAACGAGGTTGCGCCGCGCGAGCGCCCGTTCCCGGTAGCGCAGAGGCGTGTTGCGGTTCGGGGCGGTGATCATTCCCGCCAGGACCGCCGCCTCGTCCAGCGTCAGATCGCGGATGCTCTTGTTGAAAAAGACGTCGGCGGCCTTGCCGAAGCCTATGATGCTGAAAGAGCCCATCTGGCCCAGGTAGACCTCGTTGCTGTACAGCTCGAATATTTCCTCTTTCGAAAGACGCCTCTCCAGCAGGATGGACATGAATGCGTCGGAGAACTTGCGCTTCCACGTGCGTTCCGGCGTGAGAAAATAATTCTTGACGAACTGCTGGGTCAGGGTGCTTGCGCCCTGGGTCACTTCTCCTTCGCGTATCCCGATGAAAAGCGCCTTGAGAATGCGGATGGGGTCGATGCCGCCGTGGCTGAAAAATCGTCTGTCTTCGGCCGCGAGCACGGCCTTTACCAGGATGTCGGGGATTTCCCCATAGGATACGGGACGGCGTTTTTCGCGATTCGTGTCGATCGCGTTGCTGAGAAGCTCGGGCTTCAGCGGAAACTCCCGGATCCAGGCCCTCGTCGCCGGGTCGGTCATGGAACGGATCGTGTCGCCGGCGCAGACGATATCCGCCGAACGGTTCGGCGCGTCGGGCACGGAAGAGCCGTTATGGATCAGGAGACGGTTGGTCCCCAGGAGCCGGTAATGGCAGATATCCGGGTCCTGTCTATCATCCTCATACCCGAGCCGCCGGATTCTGGCCGCCAGGTCGGAACAGCTCATGCGCCTTCCCGGCGTCAGAACCGTCGGCGCCGCATAAATCGTGGTCTCGGCCAGAAGTTCCCGCCGCTGCATTTTCTCTTCGATGGCCGCGTTGAACACGTAGTAGCAGCGTATCAGGAAGACGGCGGCCGCTATTGCCGGGACAAGCGCCAGAAACAGGACGATTTTCCACGCCTTGACCCCGGCATGTTTCCCGCCGGGTTTGGATCTGCTCTTTTTTACCTTCGAAGACGGCATGACCTATCCGGTATATTCCTAAAAAACGCATTGAACTAAACCGCTTCGCGGTAGCTTTGATGTTCCTGCTTTCCCCTCAATGACCTCCCGAATACCGGATCCATTTTGCTAAAGACAAAAGGCTCCTTC
>CAYZTZ010000026.1:0-32133 GCA_964481255.1 uncultured Acidobacteriota bacterium
CCCGAATCGAACAGGGCCGTTGACATCGAACGGGGGCTTCTATAGGCTTTTCAGACTCTGGAATAAACTCGGGAGGAGCCGCTAAGGATATGACCGGACTCAAGCTTCCCTCGCGCTCAGAAGACTTTTCCGAATGGTACAACGAGCTGGTGCTTCGCGCCGAGCTGGCCGATTACGCGCCGGTGCGGGGCTGCATGATCGTGCGGCCCTACGGGTGGGCGCTGTGGGAAAACATCCAGCAGGCCCTCGACCGCCGGTTCAAGGCCACGGGGCATGTGAACGCGGCGTTCCCCCTGCTCATTCCGCGCAGTTTTATCGAGAAGGAAAGGCACCACGTGGCGGGCTTTTCGCCGGAGCTGGCCGTCGTCACGCACGGCGGAGGGGAGGAGCTTGAGGAGCCCCTGATCATCCGCCCGACTTCGGAAACCATCATCGGTCACGCCTATGCCAAATGGATCCAGTCCTACAGGGACCTGCCGGTGCTGATCAATCAGTGGAACAGCGTCGTGCGCTGGGAGTTGCGGACCAAGCTCTTCCTGCGAACCCTGGAATTCTATTGGCAGGAGGGCCACACGGCCCACGCTACGCTCGAGGAGGCGGAGTTTGAAACCCGGCAGATGCTGGGGGTCTATGAGGATTTCGCCGTCCGCGAAGCCGCCATCCCCGTCATCCCGGGACTTAAATCCGAATCCGAGAGATTCGCCGGCGCGGATCAGACCTATTCGATTGAAGCGATGATGGGGGACGGGAAGGCCCTGCAGGCCGGAACGTCGCATAACCTCGGCCAGAATTTCGCGAAGGCCTTCGAGATCCGCTATCTGGACAGGAACGGGGAGCTTCAATACTGCTGGACAACCTCCTGGGGCCTGTCCACGCGGTTCATCGGGGCCATCATCATGGTGCACGGGGACGACCAGGGCCTGATCCTGCCGCCGCGCCTGGCCCCCTATCAGGTCGTGATAGTCCCCATCTTTAAGAGCGAAGAGGAAAAGCTGCGGGTCATGGAATCGGCGAGGGAAATGCGCGCGCAGCTGCTGGCCGCGGGGTTCCGCGTGGTGCTGGACGAGCGTGAAGGCGTGAGCCCGGGCTTTAAATTCAACGATTGGGAAATGCGGGGCGTCCCCCTGAGAGTCGAAATCGGCCCCAAGGATGTGGCCGGCGCGACGGCGGTGCTCGCGCGCCGGGATAAGCCGGGGAGGGAAGGCAAGTCGTCCATCCCGCAAACGGGCCTGTCGGCCGCCGTATCCGGCATGCTGGAATCGATTCAGGAAGCGCTCTACGAGCGCGCCCTGAGTTTCCGCAAGGACAATACGGCGGATCCGAAGGACTACGCGGATTTCAAGGCGGCCGTGGAAAAGGGTTTCGCCTATTCGTTCTGGTGCGGAAGCGCGGACTGCGAAAGGAGCATCAAGGACGAAACCAAAGCCACCCTGCGCAACATCCCTCTGGATCAGCCCGAAAGGACGGGCGCGTGCGTCTATTGCGGGCGGCCGGCGGACAAAAAGGCCTATTTCGCCAGGGCCTATTAAGAGCGCACGGGATTCAACGCCTCACTTTATCAGCTCGTCCTTAATATATATAGATATATTCATCCCGCGTCATCCGGCGGTCCCCCGGATTGAATTTGAGATGCCTCGCCATGGGACTTCCCGCGACGGTTTGACTGCAGAGGCCGCGAAGCTAAAAACTCATATCGCGCAGGAACATGCGCACGGAATCGTAGTTCATGTAAGGATTGGTTCTTTTTTGTTCGCCGATCGTGGAGACGGGCCTGCCTCCATAATCGTGGCCGGGATACACGATCGTGCTGTCGTCGAGAGCGCGCAGTTTCTGGTTCAAACTCCACCACATTTTTTCCGGTTCTCCGCCCGGAAGGTCGACGCGGCCGCAGGCGTCGACAAAGAGCGTGTCCCCGGAAAAAAGGCAGCCCTCGACCAGAAAGCACTGGGAGCCGGGGCTGTGTCCCGGCGTGTGCAGGCACTGAACGCGGAGCTTCCCCACCCGGATGATGTCCCCGTCGGAGACCCTTTGAAAACTGTTCGACCGATGTCCTATGAATTCGGTGGACACGCCGAAGCTGCGCGCGGCTTCCAGCATGTAGTCCACCTCGTCGGCATGGATGTAGACCGTCGCGTCCGTGGCGTCAAGGAGCGGCTCAAGCGCGTTCATGTGATCCGGATGACCGTGGGTCAAAAGGACGTGGCGAATGTTGAGATCGGACTCCCTCGCCGCCCTTATAAGGACCGCCGCGTCAAACGCGGGATCCACCGCCGCCGCCTCGAGGGTTTCCGGGCATCCGATCAGGTAAGCGAAATTCATCATCGGGCCCACGGGAATCTGCTGTAAAATCATCCGTCGATCTTCCATGCTTTCCTCCGCAATTAAGGGTATACAAAAAAGCGGTGACAGGCTACTGTTTCTGGAGAGGTCCGGGCATCAAACCGAGGGTTCGGCGCCCATGCCGGATGGGCCTGCGCTCGGACGGGGCGCCGCCCCGGTGCCGCGGCGTTCGGGATTCCGACAATGCGCTGCTTTGCAAAAACTTTTGGGTGCCTTCTTATGCTGTCGGCCGCGGCTCCAAGCTGGACGCGGACCGCCGCCTGCTCCGAGAACATGCCGGCACATGACACGCCTCTTCCGCTGGTGAGAGTCTGGCTGCGTTTTCATGAGGCCGAACTGTGCCGGGGAGTCCGGGCCCGGTTCACGTTCGATGAGGGCGGAATGGCCGTGCGGAGCTATATCGAGGACGAGGGGCGTTATCAGAAGTTTCTGCGATTGGTTGAACCCCTGCGCCGCGCCTATCGTATCGAGCTGGAAGAAACCCGTCCGGTTCCGAAAAAGGAAAAAGAAAAGGACGAGGGCGAGCCGCCTCCCAGCCTGTGGGAGAACTATGCCCTTCGGTCCTATCTCGGGGATCCGTGGGCGCGATCCAGGATAAAGCTCGATTCGGAGGATATCCAGGAGGAAGACCCCTTCGCCGGGGACTGGTTGATCAAGCGTCGTCTGCACTTCTTCGCGGAGCAAACGCTCGACTGGAATAAGAAAATGGAGCGTTACGCGGAGGAGCTTCCGCCGCTGACACGGACCGCCTGGGACGATTCCGCGGCGGCGGAAGTGCGGTCGCGGGCGGGCGCGGTCTGCAGGGCGCATGCCGCAAATCTTAAAAAATGTCTCGAAAAGCTTGAGCAAAACGTGAAACAGGCGCTGCCGCCGTCCGATGCCGCAAGCCGTCGTGCCGATAACCCGGACGGCGCCGTGGCCGCCGGGACCCCGGTCGAAAGCGCCGAGCGTATTTCCGAAGCCGCCCGGGACGTGGCGGGGCGCGTCCATCGCTTCATCTATCCGGAACAGCATACGGTTGAACTGGAGGATCTTCGCCAGCCCGGCCTGTTGGAGTCCCTGAGGGAACTGCGCGGAATGATCGAGCGTTTCCAAAAGGCCCTCGCCCATATCGGGCGGCCCTGATCGCCGGCCTCGCGTGCGCGGTTGTTTCTCCGGCCCCGATTGTCTCGATGACGACCATGAAGCTGTCGGCGTCTCTTATTAAAAATCTGGGCGGATTCAAAACGGTGGAGGAGCTGCGTCGATCCGGTTTTTACGCGGATTACGGAGAACGGATTGAGTCGCTTCTGAAAACCCCTCAGCTGCGTGCCCGCCCGGAAGCGAAGCCCCGTCTGCGTTCCTTTTTGAGAATCGCGCAGTGGAATATCGAAAAGGGCAAACACTTCGACGCTATTCTCGATCGGCTGAGGGAGGACGATATCCTGAAATGGGCCGACATCCTCATCCTCAACGAAGCGGACTGCGGCATGATTCGCTCGCACAACCGCCATGTAGCTCTGGATCTGGCGGACGCCCTTGGAATGCACATGGCCTTTGCTCCCGCCCACGTCGAACTGACTAAAGGAATCGACGAAGAACGCTTTCTCGAAGGGGAGAACCAGGAAAGCCTTCAGGGGAACGCCGTCCTGAGCCGCTATCCTATGACGGAGGCTCGTGTTGTAACGCTCCCGGCGACATACGAACCCTATGAGT
The DNA here is from genome assembly GCA_964481255.1 of uncultured Acidobacteriota bacterium. Classification (GTDB taxonomy): domain Bacteria; phylum Acidobacteriota; class UBA6911; order UBA6911; family UBA6911; genus UBA6911. Next base: position 4,036 of record CAYZTZ010000026.1, read on the forward strand.
CCGGGGAAAGGCGCTATGGCAGGCGCAACTGCCTGTGGGTTCGAATCCGGTTGGACGGATCGTTTATCTGGGTGGGATCGACGCACCTGGAGCTTCGCAATACGCCGCTTTGCAGGGCCCTCGAGATGCGGCATATCATGGAAAATCTTCCGGGGTCGGCATTCGAGGCCCATGTCCTGGGAGGCGATTGGAACACAAACACCTTCCGGAGGGGGACGTCCTGGCGCATGTTCCAATCCATTCTCCGCATCCTGTGTTCTCCGGCGGAAAGAACCCGCAAGAGGCTGCTCCATCCGGATGAGGGCCCTGAACCTCTATTCCGGGTGTTGCGGGATCGCGGCTTTTCCTGGAAAGAGTTCAACTCCCATGAGGAGACGGCTTGCGCCGAAATGGATTCCCTGGAAGAAAAGTCCCTTCTGCCGCCGCCCTGGGCGGGCTGGGTCCAAAAAAGATTGCAGCCTTTCCAGGGACAACTGCGTTTGAAGCTGGATTGGATAGCGGCCAGGGGTGTTCAAGCCCTAAGCCAGGGCCGCAAGCGCGACGCCGCGACGGGGGTGTTTTCGGTGAACCCGGCCTGCGCGAAGGGATTGAACGCCGGCCCCGATCGGGCGTCCGACCATCTGCCGATATACGCGGATCTGGATATCGAGCAGGTTGCCGTCATGAGCAGGGCGCAAGGCGCAGACGGGTTGAGAACATCCGCAGACAGGATTTCGGCCGTCCCGGCAAAAATTTTGCCGGACGGCAAAACGCATTGGGTTATATCATAGCTGTTCCATCGGGGAAGAAGTGACCCATGAGCCGTAAGGATAGATTTCTGAAAGCCTGTCGCGGCGAGGCCGCCGATTGCACCCCCATATGGCTGATGCGTCAGGCCGGCCGGTATATGAAGCAATATCAAGCCATACGGCGAAAATACAGCCTGATGGAAATGTTCAAGAATCCCGGGATAGCCGTGGAGGTCACCCTTCAGCCGGTCCTGGCCTTCCCGCTTGATGCCGCCATAATATTCTCCGACATTCTGCTGCCGCTGGAAGGAATGGGTATCGGGTTCGAGTTTGCGCAGGATGGAAAGCCCGTCATACGCCGCCCGCTGCGGAGCGCGGCCGACGTTGAAAAGTTGAGAATCCCGGAACCTGAGGCTGACCTGGGCTTCGTTTTGCAGAGCCTGAGGTCGGCGCGTTCGGAACTCGACGGGAAGGTCCCCCTTCTGGGATTCGCGGGCGCTCCTTTCACGCTGGCAGGCTATGCCGTTGAAGGCGGGGCGTCATCCGATTACAGATTGACGAAGGATCTGATGTATCGGGAGCCGCGAACCTGGCACCTTCTCCTGGCAAAACTTCGCGACACGGTTCTGGCCTACCTGAAGGCTCAGGTTCGGGCGGGAGCGCAGGCGGTTCAGTTGTTCGATTCGTGGATCGGGTGCCTGAGCCCGTCGGATTATCGCAGCTATGTTCTGCCCCACATGCGGACCATATTTTCGGAATTGAGCCGCGAGAATATCCCCTGCATTCATTTCGGAACAGGCACGGCGGGCCTGCTGCGTCTGATGTCCGAGGCCGGCGGCGACGTCATCGGCGTGGACTGGCGCATAAGCCTCCATGACGCCTGGCAATGCTTCGGCCCGGGGACCGGAATTCAGGGAAACCTGGACCCCGTCGCGCTTACGGCCCCCCGTCCGGTTTTATATGAGAAGGCGGCGGAAATCCTGGATGACGCCGCGGGGCGCCCGGGTCACATTTTCAATCTGGGGCACGGTGTTTTGCCTTCAACACCCGAGGATTCCGTCAAGGCCCTGGCGGACTTCGTGCACGAGTATTCCGCAGGCCGGACGCCCGTCAATCGAAAACCACCGTCTGCAGAGTAGTGATTTCAATGGTTTTACCGCAACGCGGGTTTTTGCAGCGGAGTTTGTCGTCCAGCCGGATGCGATAGTTGCGGGCTTTGGCGAATTTTGCCTTGTCCTGGGCCCCGGCGCCCGGGGGAAGTGATGGTTTCTTCGTCCGGCGGCGCCAACGGATGGGATACTCCATCGTCATCCGGCATTTTGGGCAATAAATGAGGGCGGGCACCGTTTCGTCCTTCTCGTTGAACAGGTCGCGTTCTTCCATGGCGTCGCCATTATAAAACGTAATGCCGGCTTGCGCAGCAGCGACTTGTTGTAAAATAGCGGCGCGCTGAACCGGCTGCGGAGGGAAGCTCTGGGAGTGCAGGAGAAAGCCTAAACAGGCTGAAGCGGCACGGCAACAAGCTTGCGGAAATGCCTATGCAGTTTCTGAGAAAGATATTTTCGACTCAGTCCGGCCCATCCGAGCGGCAGATCCAGAGAGCCATCAAACAGATTACCCAGATTCACGGCGAGGCCGCGACGCGCGTGGCGGCCATGGAGAGGCTCGCCTCATGGCGCACGCCGGAGTCCGCGGGCGCGCTCCTGCGGCGTTTTACGGTGCAGACGCCCCAGGCCAGCATGGACCTGGATGAGAAACAATACGCGGTGAAACTTCTGGCGGACATGGGACGGGTCGCGGTCGAGCCGATCCTGGCCTATCTGCGCACAGAGCCGGACGTGACATTCCCGGTCCAGGCGCTGAGCCGCATTCTTCCATCGGAGGAGTTCCATCGGTCCCTGGTCGGGATCCTGAACAGCCTTTCAACCGGCTATACGAGATGGCCGGAGGCCAAGGCCGTCCTGATCGGGCATTTGGCCGATGAGGCCTTCCCCCAGGTTTGTGAGACTGTGGTTTGTTTCCTGCAGGACGAGGACGACGACGTCTGCATCGCCGCGATCGATTATCTGGCCCGCAACGGGGACGAGACGATAAGGGAGAAACTGCTTCAGGTTTTTCTGGAGGCCGAGTCGCGACCCAGGGTGCGCGGACGGATTCTGGACCATTTTTGCGAAAGGGAGTGGCCGGTGAAGGGTTACAGGAAGAGGGTGGAGGAGGTCATTGAACTGCCCTTCTACTTGACCGCCAAGGGAACCGTAAAGCGCCGATCGGCTTAGGCGATCCCGGGACTTTCCCGCGGAACGAGGGGCCGGCGAACGCAAAGCGTCCTGCGTTGCCGGAGCGTATTTTACTGTTCGCCCAAAAAAGCTTCGAGAATCTGGTTGAATGCCTGCGGCCTTTCCAGGAACATGGCCGCCCCCGCCTCATCGATAACTTCCAGACTGGATCGCGCGATGACGGATTGCATGAACTCTCCGATCGCGCGGTTCTCCGGGGACGTCACAATGAGAGTCGGGACTTCCACGCGCGCCAGCGCCGGCTTTCTGTCTCCGGTGAACAGGTCGAAATAGAGGGAGGCCGCGGCGCCGATGGGAGTTTTGAGGCAGCTATCGGTCAGCTGTTTGTACAGGTACTCCGGCTGCCGTGTCTTGAAAAGGCCGCGCACGAACCGGTCGGTCGCCTTGGCGCGGTCATCCTGAAGGCCCAGCAAGAGGGTCCGGGCCTGGCGTAAGGCCTGCGCGCCCGGGCGCTCCTCCGTTCGGATGCCTGCGGGATAGCCGTCCACAAGAATGATTTTTTCGGGTTTGTAGGTTTCGGGACTGGAGATGTACTCGAGCAGGACGGCGGCTCCGGATCCCCATCCCACGAGACACGAACGGGAGATCTTCAGGCTACGGAGGAAAGCATGCAGATCGGCGGCCTGTTGGTGACAGGTGTTCCCTGTTTCCGTCTTGGTGGTCTGCCCATGGCTCCTCGGGTCCAGGGCCAGGACGCGGAACCCTCTGACGGAGAAATAGGGGATCTGTTCCCTCCAGATTTCGGCGTTCAGGGTCCATCCGGGCAGGAAGACCAGCGTCCGGTCGCCCGTTCCGGCCTCAAGGTAATGGATTTTAATGTCCCCGACTTCAAGATACATATCCTTCCAGGGGCCCTTTCCCCCGGCCGCCAGGGATGCGAATAAAATAATCAGCACAAGGAGAAGAGACCGGGGCAGCGCGTTCGGATTCATAGCAGACCTCTTGATCGCCTCGAATTAATAGTGGGGCATCGTGATTTCGCCTGCAACCGCTTTATTTTTCATGACGGATCGGCGCGACTTCAGGATTCGGCTTTCCATGCGGATGCCGTAGGCCGCCCGCAATGAGGAATGCGTCTTTCGCGGCGTCCGAAGGAGGAACGCCTCGCCGGCATGTTTCGGACCGGCTCTTGCATGATCCGGCCGGATCCAATAGAATGAAGAGCTGGAGGAAGATATTTTTGCGTGCCGGCCTGCCCTATGGATGCAGCCAAGGGATCGATGGGCCCGGCTGCAATTCTTCGGATTTTATCCGCTTTCGATTTTACTCCCATTGACACGGCGGAGGGCATACCTTGGGAGCGGCTTGCTTCCCATGTAACAAGCCGTATCGGAGCAACGTAATTAAACACGTACGCGGACATGGTTTTTGGGGAGAGCCAAGCCGTGGGCTGCGGGGACAGGGCCTTATTGGAAACGGCAGAAACAGGAAGCTTTTCCACAGGATACAGGGTAGTCTGATATGGTTCGACCTATCATGGCAGTTTTGATTTTCGCGGCGGTGCTCGGAGCAGAACCCTCGGATGTCAGGCAAAGCGGCCGATATAAGAATTTCATAAAATTCGAACAGCCGTCTTCAGGCATCGATTTCTTCGCGTCCAATCGCGCCGTGATCGCCCCTTTTGAGAAACCTGCATCGGAGGCCATGCAGAAGCTCAGATCCCTGCTTGGCGGAAACCTTCCCAGGGGCGCGATATTCATCGCCTCGACGCTCGCGCAAAAGGATTCCATCTACGAGCCCCAGGTCCTGAAAATGGGTTACGGCTGGATCCTGACGGCGACGACGGCGGATGTGAGAACGCAGGAAATGATGGAGCGTATCAAATCCCAGCTGGGCGACGAGATCCCGGCTGAGATCCTGGAGCGCCTTAAGAGCCGGTCAACGGCAATGGCCGCAGATTTCGAGAAGCAGATGGTGAACTCGACGGTTCAGCAGATGGCCTATGCCGTTTTGCAGTCCGCGCTGGCCAAGAACCTGCAATACCGATCCTCGCGCATCAACGACGTGGGGAAAAGCCCGCTGCCGGATTGGCTGGATATCGGTATCGCCGCTTATGTGAGCGGCTCGGGTCAGAACGTCTCGTTCCTCCAGCAAAACATGGATCAGACCTTCCCGATAGAAGACATTATTTCCATGTCGCGGCCTTTCGTCGCTTCCGCCATGAATACAGGCGCCGGCTCGGGAGGCGGAGGATTTATGTCGCGATCGGGCGCGCCGAACAGCGGCATGGGAGGAATGGGTGGAATGGGTGGCATGGGCGGCATGGGCGGGATGAACGGAGGTCCGATGGCGGGCGGCGGCCAGGGGTTCCCTCCCGCCGGGATGGGCTCAGGAAGGGGAAGCGGCGGCTTCGGGGGCGGCAACAACCAGCGCGGAGGACAGCAGCGGACCCTGTCCAAGGACGAACAGGACCAGATGCTTTTCGACAGCCAATCAAGCACTTTTTTCGCGTTCATGCTTGAAAAGGTCGGCCTCGAAAAGGTCAGGGAACTCATCAAGGAAACGCTGAACGGCAAAGAAAGCAGGGAATATATCGGCAGGCCGGACGTCCTCGGGTCCGATTTCAGCAAGATAGAACAGGAGTGGGCGGCATGGGTGAAAGACCAGAAGCCGGAAAGGCCCGCGGGGCCGCCTTCGGACCGCATGGGCGGTCCGTTCACCGGATAGTCATGGTTGAGGCCAAGGCGATGAACACCAGGAAATGCTCGAGAGTCAAGTTCCCGGCGGCGCTCCTCACCGGCGCTTTTCTGCTCGCCGCCGGTTTGTTGTACCAAGCCGCGTCGGCCCAGAGTCCCGCCATAACAGGCGCCAAGAGTCCCAAGGCTGCTTCGGTAGCTTCCGAAGAATCGGCGCCCGCTCCGAGGGGGCCCTACACGGTATCCACCGGACAGATTTTGAGAGAGCTGCTTCTTACGGGGGAATTGCGCGCGGAACGATCCATCGTGATTAATGTGCCCAATATACGGAGCAGCTTCTCGAACACAATCTCCTTCCTGGCGCCCGAGGGGAAGATAGTGAAACAAGGGGAGCGTATCGTCGAATTCGACGATTCCAGCCTGATGAACTCCAAGTCGGAGGCCGAGCGGACCCTCGACGAGGCGAAGCTCAGCATCCTGAAGAAAAAGGCGGATTTGGAGGCGGAGCGCTGCGATCTTCTCAACTCCGTGGCCCAGGCGGAGGCGGATCTGAAGGTCGCGGAGCTATACGGCAGGATCAGCAAGGAACTGTTGCCCGGCAATACGTACCAGCAGTATCAGCTGAACCTGAACAAGGCGCAATTGGCTCTTCAAAAAGCCAGGGAGAAACTGGCCAATTTCGAAAAAAGCTACGCCTCGCAGATACAGCTGGTCGAGATCAACCGGTCGCAGGCTGAAATCAATCTGAAAAAGATCGAAAGCGATATGGCGCTCCTGAAAATCGACGCTCCTCAGGACGGCATTTTAATTTACGGAGACAACTGGGCCAGCAACCGCAAAGTCCAGGTCGGCGACAGCCTTTTTCAGGGGATGGAGGTCGCCAGCCTTCCGGATCTGTCCAGCATGCAGGTGATCGGCTACGTGTATGACACCGAATACGGTTCCGTTCTGCGCGATGCCCGCTGCGTCGTGACCCTCGACGCGCTGCCCGGTTTCAAGGTGGACGGTAGAATCGTTTCGCTGAGCAGCGTCGCCAGCCGGAAGGGATTCGCGTCCGAGAAAAAGCTCTTCCAGGCGGTGGTGCGTCTCGACAGGGTCGACACGGAGGTCATGAAGCCCGGAATGACCGCGCGCATCAAGATCCCGATCGTTCTGGCGAAAGAGGCCGTCGCCGTCCCCCGCGAATACCTTGGCAGGGATTCCCAGGGCGGGTATTTTGTCCTGAAAGGGGCCAATCCCAAAACGGCCGGCATCCAGAATGTCCAGGTGGGCGCGGTCGGGGATCGGCTGGTGCAGATCGCATCCGGACTGTCGGTGGGTGATCCCCTGCTTCCCCTGCAGCACCTCCCGGAGGTGAAACGATGACATCCCGAAAATGGCTTTGGCTGCTGATTCTGGTGGCGATCGTCGCCGCGGGTTCTTTCTGGGTCTTCCGCTCCAGGAATGTCGCCGCGGCCGTGAGCGACAAGGACTTGATCACCGCCCAGCGCGTCGATTTTCCGTTGATTGTGAGCGCAACGGGTGTTCTTGAGGCGACGCGCAGCGTCAGCATCGGTCCGCCGGGGGGCCTGCGCGAGAGGCGGTTCAAGCTGATGCGCATGGTCGAGGAAGGAACGGTGGTGTCCGAGGGAGATTTCCTGATGGAGTTCGACACCACCGACATTACGTCGCGTCTGCGGGACGAAACGGCCAACTTCCAACGCGTTCAGGAGGAACGCCAGACCAAACGGTCCAATTCCGAGATCAACCTCAAGAATCTGAAGCTGTCTCTCGAGCAGGCCAAAACCAACCTGCAGAAGCTCGAAGTCAAAATGAACTCCCAGGTGGATCTCGTGAGCGGCATCGAGGTTGAGGAAACGCGCATCCAGCGAGATGCCGCCAAGACCAACGTGGACTTTCTCGAAAAGAAGGTGGCGTACCAGACGGAGAGCGATCAGCTGGATCTGCAGATTTCGCGCAGCAATGAAGCCCATTACCGGCGGCGCATGGACGACCTCATGGACGCCCTGGATTCCTTCACCGTCCGCGCTCCCGTCTCCGGGGTCGTCATCTACAAGCGCGATTGGAACAACGAAGCCAAAGAGGTAGGCAGCAACGTCTTTTTCATGGAATCGGTGATGGAGATCCCGGATCTATCCAGCATTCGGGCGCGGGTCCAGGTTGACGAGATTGATTCCGGAAAGGTCCAACTGGGGCAGGAGGCCAACATCTCCGTCGACGCGGTGCGGGGCAAGACGTTCGGCGGCAAGGTCATCAGCATCGGCACCATTCTGAAGCAGGCCTCTTTTGACCGTCCGCAGAAGGTGAACGACGTCTACGTGGAGATCGACGACGAGGACCGGAAGCAGCTGCGGCCCGGCATGAATCTCAAGGCGCAGATCAAGGTAGGCCAGTATAAGCAGGTCGTCGTGATCCCGCTCTCCAGCATTCTGGAAAAGGACGGCAAATCGTTCGTTCAGGTATGGAAACCGGAAGCGAAAGCCTTCGAGCTGCGCCCCATCCAGCTGAAGACCAACGACGGGTTGACGGCCGTCGTGGAGCAGGGTCTTGACGCCAGTGAAAAAATCAGGGCCAAGCCTAGAGTCTAGAGGTGCATATGCGATATGATGACGAAAAACTTGTTCCTCCGTCCGGTTCGTTGAAGAGGAACCTGGGACGGATCGTCGGCCTGGCGCTTCTGCTCGTCGTCGGCGCGGCGATTTTTCACTACAGGGGCTCCCTTTCAACGCGGATATCCAAGGTCCTGGCTGCGGGCGAGGACGAACCGACCCCGGTGGCGAAGCTGACGCGTCAGCCTTTTTCGCTGACCGTTCCGGCCATCGGGGAGATCGTCGGTCTCGAGACCACCCCGGTCCCGACACCCAGCACCCGCTCGGGAACCCTGACGATCGCGTGGCTCATCCCGGAAGGCGCTTTCGTCGAAGCGGGCGCGCCCGTGATCCGCTTCGACAGCACCGACGCGAAGCTGAACCTTGAGAAACAGCAGAACACCCTCGATGCGAACCAGGAGAACACCAAGATCAAGACGTGGAGCCACAGCACCGAGGAGAAGGTGCTGAGCATGGATCGAACGGATGCAGAGCTGGAATACCAGTACGCCATGACCGTGATGCCGCAGGATGAATCGATCTTTTCCAAATGGGACATTATCACGGCGCAGGCGGACGCGCACTACGCCAAGGAACGGATGGAGTTCCTCAAAAGCAAGGGAAAGACCCAGCAGCGCATCGCCCGGTCCGATCAGCAGATCCTCGCCATTGAGCGCAACAAGGCTCAGTCGGAAATAACTCTTCTTAAGGAAACGCTGAATTCGCTCGAACTGCGCGCCCCGGTCAGCGGGCTCGTTTTATACCACAGGGACCGAAGGGAGGACCCGCAGGTCGGAAACCAGTCCTACCCCGGCCAGGTCATTGTGGAGGTGATCAACCTCGATGTGCTTCAGGCGCGTATCTATGTCCTTGAGCGCGATGGGGGGAGCCTCGCCAAGGGCCAGACGGTCCTCATTCAGCTGGACGCCATCCCCGAGAAGAGATACACCGGGATCATACGCTCGGTTTCGTCGGTGGCGGCGGCTCTGGAACGCAACTCGGTCCTGCGCTACTTCACCTGCGACGTGGATATCTCGGACGCAGGGAAGGATCTCAAGCGCATTCGGCCGGGGATGAATCTTCGCGGCGACGTCGTACTGCAGAACTATGAGTCCTGCTTCGTGGTGCCGTCCGGCGCCGTCACCTATCGCGAGAGAGAAAAGGACAGCGTGGTTTATGTGAAGCAGGGAGACCGGTTCGTGGCACGGCCCGTGCAGACCGGGCTCAGCTCGCATGGAGAGGCCGTCATCCTGGACGGGGTCAAGGAGGGCGAGCTGATCGCCCTCAGCAATCCCTTCGAGACGCGCAAGCTGTATCTCCCGGACTTCAGCAAGGGCAGTGCGCAGCAGGGACGCGGTCCCGGGGGCATGCCTCCACCGGGCGGCATGATGATGATGCGCGGAGGCGGAGGAAGGCGCTGAGCCCTCGGCGCGCCTTTCTTGAAATAATATGCGGTTCCGCGGGCCGGTTTGCGGATCCGGACGGTTCCGGGGAAAAAAGCATCGCGTTGCTGCGATGATTGGGGCAAGAGGTTTGCGCCCCGGCGGTCATTCTCCCAACCAGAGGCCAGACGGACTATGATAACAGCGGAAACAATGATCGGTGCCCTCACAAACCTGGGGAGGCACAAGCTGCGGTCGTTCCTCACGATGCTGGGGATGATTTTCGGAGTCGGGGCCGTTATCGCGATGCTGTCGATCGGCGCCGGCGCGGAACAGGAAAGCCTGCGCATCATCGAGAATTTCGGGATTCGGAACATCATCATTCAGGCCAAGGAGTTCAAGGAGGAGGAGCTGAGACAGATCCGCACGGAATCTCTCGGCCTGAGCCTGCGCGACGTCGAGGCTCTCGAGACGATCCTGAAGCCGAAACCGCTGATTTCAGCTTCCAGGGTGGTGAAGACATACCAGGTCAATTCCGAAAAGGCGCGCAGCGACAGCCGCGTGCTGGGCGTCAGCAGCACGTATCCCGTCATTCAGAACCTGAAGATGCTGCAAGGGTCCTTCTTCCTGGCCGCCGACGAGGAAGCCAACGCCCAGGTATGCGTGCTGGGAATCGTCTCCAAGCAGAAGCTGTTCGGATTCGGCGACGTTCTGGGCCAGCAGATCAAGATCAACGATATCTGGTTCACCGTGATCGGGGTCCTCGCGGACGCGGTGGTGGAAAAGCAGGAGTTCGAAGGCGTCAAGGTGCAGAATCCCAATAACGACATTTATATACCCATCACCACCGCGATCAAGAAATTCGACACGGAGGACGTGGAGAATGAACTGAACGAAATCGTGGTGCAGATCGCCGAGGGTGCCGTCATCAAGGAGCAGGCTTCGACCATCAACAATCTGATGTCGGTGATGCACCGCTATGTCGACGATTATTCCATCATCGTCCCCGAAAAGCTGCTCGAGCAGAACCAGAAAACCCAGGGCATCTTCAATATCGTGATGGGCGCCATCGCCGGCATCTCGCTGCTGGTCGGCGGCATCGGCATCATGAACATCATGCTGGCTTCGGTGCTCGAGCGGACCAACGAAATCGGCCTGCGCCGGGCTATCGGGGCGAAAAAAATGGACATCCGCATGCAGTTCATGGCGGAGGCGATCGCGATCAGCCTCGGCGGCGGGCTTATCGGCGTGGGGCTCGGATACGGGATCTCCAGGGCGGTCGCCATGTTCTCTGGCTGGAGCACCATTATCACCCCCGAATCCATCGGGCTTTCCTTCGGGGTAAGCACCATCATCGGCCTGATTTTCGGGATTTACCCCGCGGTGCAGGCATCCAATCTAGATCCGATTGAATGCCTCCGTTACGAGTAGGCACGCGGCGTAGACCGCAGTGGAGAGGGATTTGACAAGAACAGGGGCCGGCAGGGGAAGCCTGAAAAGCTATGAAATCACCAACCTTCTGTTTTTCCTGACCCTTATCGTCGCGCTCGGCATCGTCGTCGCCTTTGTTTTCCGCTTTTACGGGACCAGAGGCGAAGAGTCGTCGGGCGGCCCGGCGTCGGGGGTCGTCTCGGAAGCCCTGGGGGCGGGGGACGTGGGTCTGTTCTACCTGGACACGAAACTCTCGGAAACCACTCTTCAGTATCGGAGCAGCCTTGAAATACCTCCCACGGACGACGGTCTGGTGAGGGAATTGTTCGCCATCCCGGGGGTCGAGGAAATCACTATCGACAAGACGATGATCGTGCTGAAAAAGCACGGGTCGGCGCGCTGGGAGGATATAGGGCCGGGCGTGCGCCGCATCGTAAAAAACCACCTTCACCTGCATTACTGACCCGCCCGGACTGTCCGCGTCCGTCCCGGAGCGCGGGATGCACGCGTTCGGGATTAATCCTCCAGCGGAGATTGTCGAGGGAATAAGAGCAACTGCGCCTTGCGCGCATTTTGCGATCAAACACGTTCCTTGTGCCTCGGCGCATGGACGGCTATCCGCAACAGGGCTTTTGGGGGGCCTGGACCGTATGCGGATGCATGGTGAAGGCTCTGTCGTTTAGGCCCGAAATGCGGATACAATAGTCCTTACGCCCAAAGGGGGAGCTTCGATGAATGGAATGAGATCGCGCGCTATCGTCATTTTGGTCCTGGCGGCTGCGGCGCTTGTTTCGCCGGCCGCGGCCCCGGGGCAGGGAACCAAGTCCGGAACCAATCCGGCCGTCGCGCTTGAGACGACCATGGGGACCATAACGGTGGAGTTGTTCGCGGCCAGGGCGCCCGTCACGACGAAGAATTTTCTCGAATATGTCCGGTCCGGGTTTTACAACGGCACCATCGTTCATCGGGTGGACTTCGTCATCGGGCTCGGCGGGTACACGGAGGCTCTGGCGGGAAAGCCGACAAGAGCGCCGATCAAAAACGAGTCCCGAAACGGGCTCAAGAACCTTCGGGGGACTCTGGCCATGGCCCGCTACGAAGACCCGAACAGCGCCACGTCCCAGTTCTTCATCAACCTCAAAGACAACTCCCACCTGGATCCTTCCGGGGGAGGCTACGGATACGCCGTTTTCGGGAAAGTCATCGGGGGAATGGACGTCGTGGACGCCATATCCAGGGTACGGACGGGGACCAAAGGCCCGTTCCGAAACATACCGCTCGAGACGATCGTGGTGAAATCGGCGAAGGTCCTGTCCCGATAGGTCCGGCTGCGGCATCCATCGGGCTGCGGCGCAACTTAAGGATTTTATGATGCGACTTGTACTGTTTGACGTGGACGGGACCCTTATACTGAGCGGGGGGGCCGGGATGCGAGCCCTTTATCGGGCGCTGCGCGCCGTCCTGAACGTGGATGGGACCGAAGGTATCATCCGGCCTGACGGAAAGACGGACCCTGGCATCCTGAAGGAGATTCTGGCTCATTTCGACATGACGGATCGCTGGAGCCCCGACCTTCAAGATGCGCTGCTCTCGTCCTATCTAGGTTTCCTTGAGGATGAAATGTCCCGAGCCCGGGACCGCGGCCGGATAAGGATTCTACCCGGTGTCCTGGACCTTTTGGACGGGCTTTCGGCTCAACCGGATTTCGCTCTCGGCCTTGTCACGGGGAACCTGGAGAAAGGGTCTCGCATAAAGCTCGGTGCGGCGGGTTTGGACCGCTACTTTCGTTTCGGCGGCTACGGTTCCGATTCGGAGGACCGGACGGAATTGACGCGGATCGGCATCCAACGGGGCGCTCTAGCCGTGGCGCCTGAGCCGGTTGAAGGCGCTTTCGTGATCGGCGACACTCCTCTCGACATTCAACATGGTCGGGCGGCGGGAGCCTCCGTTATCGCCGTGGCCAGCGGAGGATACGGCCTGAACGAACTCGCTCTGCACCGTCCGGACCTGCTTGTCCCGGATCTAACCCCGGTCCATTCCATTATCGCCTTCATGCGCAAAGAATAGGGGATCTCGTGGATGAGCCGTCCCCGGGGGGGACGCCTGGGTTTCCCGTGATCCGGTTGTTTTTTGTAACAACTTTTCGATTTTTCGTAATCTATAATGTGCATGACAGATTCGGCGGATTCCGTTCTGATCGAAGGCACGCTCCAAGGGGATGAATGGGCTTTTGCCGAGCTTGTGCGACGGTATCAGGCCGCGGTTTGGGGGACCGTTCACCGGACTCTCGGCAACTCCTCGGAAAACGAAGATGCGGTTCAGGAGATTTTTCTGCGGGCCTTTACCGCTCTGCGCAAATTCGATCCCCAATACCCGTTCGGGCCTTGGATTCTGCGGATCGCCACGAACTATTGCATCGACCAGCTTCGAAGAAGGAGAAACCGAAGGGTGCAGCTCTGGTCCGAACTTAAGGAATACGATCAGGAAAGGCTGTTGAGGGATTTTTCGCAGGACGGCCGATCGGACTCGCGGGGTTCGAATGCCGATGCGGGTTATGCCCGAGTGGCGAAGGCTCTGTTGGAAGGCCTGAACCCGAAATACCGGGCGGCCTTTGTTCTAAGGGAAGTGGAGGAGCGGCCCTACGGCGAAGTGGCAAAAATCCTCGGGACTTCCGAGGTGGCGGCGCGGGTCCGCGTGTCGCGGGCCCGCTCGGAGCTGCAGAAAAAGTTTCGCGCCTACCTTTCAGGCCAAAAAAGAAAGGAGCGAAAATGGGACGCATGAACGCCTGCAGTCTCTTCGATAGGTATCGGGACGGGGAATTGACGTCGGCCGAGCGAGGCTTTTTTGAGTCGCACCTGGCTCGCTGCGAGGACTGCCGGGTCAAAATGTCCCTTCTTGATAACGTCGTCTTTATCCTCAAGCAGGATGAGCCGCAGCCCGCGGACCTTGCCGAACGCGTCGCGCGGCAGGCATTTCAGCAGGGCAAATCCTGGGACGCTCTCCTCGTGTCCTGGCTGCGCCCGAGCCAGGCGCTCGCCGCCCTTGCCCTGCTTATTGTTGTCTTTTCTTTTGTATGGTTCGCACCCACCGGCCGGCAGAGGACGCTCCTTTCCGAGTATGAGACCCTGATGAACCAGGCGGATGCGGTCAGTCTGAGTACGAGCCTGGCCCAAACGGGCAACGAGAGCGAGTTTGTGCTTTGGCTCCAACAGGAGGGGAATCCACAGTGAAGGATCGTCCGCGTGCGCTTATCGTCCTTATCGCCGTCTTTCTCCTGGGTTGCCTATCCGGGATATTGGGGAGCTACCTCTGGTCCAGGAGATATCCAGAGGCATCCCTGCCGATAGCGAGAGATATCCGTCAACCCCGGGATCAGGGGCGCCAGAGAATGTCCGATCTCCTCGGTCTGACTCCGGAACAGGAACGCCGCTTCAGGGAAATCATGGAGGAATCGCGCCGAAAACTGATGGAGCTCCAGAAGGAGCAGATGCCGAAAGTCGAGGCGATTCGCAACGAAACCAACCGGGAGTTCTCCGAAGTCCTGAATGAGGAGCAGCGCAGAAAATTCGAGGCGTTTTTGGAGGAGTGGCAAAAAAGGAGAGGAAGAGGTCCGCGCGGCCCCGAATCGCCCCCGCCTCCTCCGCCTCCGCAATAACGGGCCGGCGGGAACGCCTTCCGGCATTGACCTTCGGGAGGATCCTCAAGCCTGCGCATACGGGCGTGCCAGCCCGGCGGTTCGAAGAGCCTTGCGAAAGAGCGATGACGTGAGCGCCGCATCGAGGGAACGCAGTGGCGCCCAGCGGAACCTCCGGTTGTCGGGCAGGCGGAAGGAATCGGTTCCCCAATCGCACTTGAATACATCGGCCGCAAGGATGCGGTCTGCGATGCTGTGGCGGACGCGGCCCTGGAATTCGGGCGTGGCGCGCCGCCCAAGTATTCTCAGGCAAAGGCGCGCCGCGTAATCCTCCGGTTTGGCTGGACCGGCCTGGATTTCAAAAGGAAGCCCCCAACGGCCGGGAATAAAGCAGTCTCCGTCCAGAGCCCTCAGAAGAATGCGGCCCTTCCGCTCTATGATCAGGATCGCCAGCCGATAGTGCCTGGGAGGTCTTTTCCTGCGAGGCGGGGGGACACGGTCCTGGATTCCAAGACTTTTTGCCTTACAGAAATCGGCGGCGGCGCATCGGGGGCAGTCCGGTTTATTGGGGAGACAGACCGTCGCCCCGAAATCCATCATAGCCTGAAGGAAGGACGAAGCCCTGCCGGGCGGCGTCCACGCCTTCATCCATCGATAAAAAAAGCTTTCCGCGGCGGCCCCCCGCTTTCCTTCGAGACGCGCGATGACGCGCCGGATATTGCCGTCCACAGCCGGCCGGGGCTCATTGTAGGCGATCGAGCAGATGGCCCCGGCGGTATACCGTCCTATTCCCGGTAGAGCGAGAATCTTTTCGAAATCGCGCGGGAAAACCCCGTCTCCCGCGGCGAGTTCTCTCGCCGCCCTGAGGATATTTCGCGCGCGACCGTAGTAGCCCAGGCCGGACCAGAGAGCCAGGACCTCCTGTTCGGAAGCCGCGGCAAGCGAGCGGAGGTCCGGGAACCGCGCCAGGAAGCGCTCGTAGTAGGGGATTACCGTCGCAACCTGGGTCTGCTGCAGCATGATTTCCGAGATCCAGATTCTGTAGGGTGTCGGACGGCTGCGCCACGGAAGGATCCTTCCGTTTCTGCGGTACCACTTCAGGAGCCTTTCCGCCAGTCCCCCCGCCGGTCCCTTCCGCCGGCGCCGCGTTCGCCTCATGCGGCCCACGGTATCAGAAACCCGGACTGCAGGCAATCCGGTGTATCCCGAACCGCTCCATTGAGGCTGTCTCAGAATCGGCGTGCCTGCTCCTTTGGCGGCCGCGAATGACGGATCCCGCTCAAGCGGTCTTTTGAATCCCCAGGTTGTGAGGCGGCCTGCGGAGAGCCGTCCCCAAACACGAGCCCGGCCGTCGGGGCCGCGGACGTCCGCAAGTGGGCATTGCATTCCGAGAGCAAAAGGATTATTCTATAAGAAGCAAATTCCTACTTTAGGAATTGGCGTATTTTAGATTAAAGGAGCCCAAAATTGCCGCGAACCAGACGAACCAGAAAATCGAAAAAAATCCGGGTCCGGCCCCGGTGGACGAAGGAAGAGGTCGCCCTCTTGAAGCGGCTCTATCGCACCCATAGCAACGCTGAGATAGCCGCGATACTCGGACGCAAGGTGTCGTCCGTCGTCTTCAAGGGCCACCGCCTGGGCCTGTCCAAGGGCGTGCGAAGACTTCGGGAAATGGGTCGGGAGAACATTCGGCGCCGCTGGGAGCCTTTGAAGCGCAGGGCCTCGAAAAAGGCCCCGGCCCGGCGCCGCGTGAAGTAGCCCGCCGCGGTTCCGGACCGAAGCGGGATCCTCATTCCGTCATTTGGGGGAATCCGTCATGCAGGAACGAACCCTGTGGGAGACGCTCAAGCTTCAGGGGAATGAACTGCTGGAAAAGGCAAAACAGATTATCCATGAGGGGAACGTCCGCCGAATTGTCATCAAGCAGGGCGAACATGTCGTGGCGGAGTTTCCCCTGACGGCCGGCGTGGTAGGCGCTCTGGCTGCCCCGGTCCTTGCGGCTATCGGCGCTCTCGTGGCATTGCTGAAGGAGTGCTCCATCGAGGTCGAGCGCGCCGTGAAGGTTCACGGGGAGGAGCCGAAAGGGACCGGGAGCCCGGCCAAAGAAGACTGAGCCTCAAAGAACGGCAGCCGCCTTTAGCGGCCGCAGGGCCTTAAGTTTCGCTCGCCGGATGCGGGGATACGAGAGCGGAGCGTGCCTTTCTTCGCTCCCGCGCGTATGATTCGACCGCAAGAAAGATCGCCGGCACCAAAAGAAGACTGTCCCGCAAAATGGTCTTCGGCGAGATCGGGTCGTCGAAGCTGAAGCAGCCGCAATTGGCGTTGATGCCGCGCCAATACGTTACGGAGAGAAGCGCCGTGAAGAAGGCCAATAGCCCGACGGCGCCCAGGGAAAAGAAGCGTATCTTCCATCCGATCAACAGGGCGACGCCCAGGGCGATCTCAATCCATGGAAAATACTTCGCGATCGGCCAGATGAGGTTCTCGGGCAGGAGCTGATATGCCGTCAGTACAACGGCGAACTGCAGGGGGGCCTTGACCTTGATGTACCCCGTATATATGAAAATCCCTCCGAGAATAATGCGGGTCAGCCAATGCAGGACATTCAGGATTCTGTTCATTTGATGATGGAATCGATGAATTGCTTCATCACAAGATATGTCACTAAACCTTCAACCCTTTGCTGTTTACCCGTGTAGTAAATGAACATGGTGGGCGTGGCCTTGATTTCCATTTTGTTGCCCAGTTCCAGTCCCTTGGCGATCGCCTCGTTCAAACTCGCATCCCGCATAATGTCTTTCAGCTTCTGAAAATCCTCCTGCGACAAAGCCTTGGCGACCGTCGCCTCCAGACTTCCATCCTGGGACCATTGCGCCTGGTCCGTATAGATGGAATCCCGGACCGCAAGCAGCTGCTGCCGGCCGAGACGGGCCGCGGCCTCTGAATAGAGTGCCGCCTGGCGGGCGTATCTGTGATAGGACAAGGGATACTCGTGATAGATGACGCAGACTTTGTCCCTGCTGGAGTATTCCTGCAGCAGCGGCCGGATCGTCCTGAGATAGAATTCGCGGCAGGCGGTGCACTCGAAATCGGAGAAGACTTCAATCCTTATCGGAGAATTAGGCGAGCCGCCAAGCAATTGTCCGGAAGTTTCATGGACGGCCGGAGACCCCGGTAGAGGGAAAAGAACCAGAAGAGCCGTTTGGCATAACTTGCGGAGCATGGACTTTTTATATTCCTCCCAATCACCGGCTTTCACAGGCCGGTATTCACAGGAACCATCCCGGCACATAGGGCGCAGCCTGAGACCGCGTCCGAAAAAGCTGCAGACCTCGGCAAGGTGCAAATTGCCCCGGGATTAAAAGGAACCGCAAATTGCAGGAATGGGGAAAGCCTTTTCACAGCCTCCGTGTAATTCATGGTTATTGTGATAGATCTTTCCACTACTGCCGTAAGTCCGAGCGTTGACCGCCGGAATACTGAGACTAGCAGTTTGTCGCGGCTCGGACAAGTCTCTTCTTTCCTGAAAGTTGCGGGCCGAATCGTCAACGGTCCTTCCGGACTTTGGCCAACCGGAACTGAAGCAGATGCTGCGGCTTGTATTTTCTGCGGGACCAACGATAGCCTTTTTCGAACTGAACGCCCAGCAGGTAATTGATCCTGTCCAGTTTGCAGTACATAACACGGGCCTGGCAGCGGTCGCTGGTGAATTGGAGTTCCACGATGGTTTCGGGCGGGATCGGCTCTTCGCTTGCAAGGCACGCGCCCGAGGGAGATATGTCTTCCAGAATCGCCCATTCGCTTCGAACGGGCCCGGATGGAGCCTGCCACTGAACTTTTACAAGATCGGCGCAAAGCTCCCTGTACTCATGACGCCCAGGTCTCATGACTATTCTATCGGCAAGGGAACGCGATTGTTTACTGCGCATTTTTCAACACCTGCCGGCGGGCCGGGCATGCACAGGGCGGTCTAAGGCCCGCGCCGCAGACGTCCTAAACTGCCGCCGCGCCGCCGGCGACCGCCTTCAACGCCCTGCTGTAATCGGGCTCCAGGGTGATCTCAGGCACCTGTTCTGTGTAAAGGATTTTGCCGTTTTCGTCTATAACCACGACAGCCCTCGAGAACAGCCCCCGGAGCGGACCATCCTGAATGCGCACCCCGTAGGCGTCCCCGAAGCGGGTATCCTGATATTCCGAACCCAGGATCACATTGTCCAATCCTTCCGCGGTGCAGAAGCGCTTCTGGGCAAAAGGAAGATCCCTGGAGATGCAGAGCACCACTGTGTTTGGGAGCCTGGTCGCCTCGGCGTTGAATCGCCTCACAGAGGCGGCGCAGACGGGGGTGTCCAGGCTTGGAAAGATATTTAAAACCACCTTTTTGCCGCGGAAATCGCTCAGGGAAACCGGGGATAGATCCGTCCCTGTGACGGTGAAATCCGGAGCGGTCGAGCCGATGCTCGGAAGGGAGCCGGCCGTATGGATGGGATTCGATCGGAATGTTACTTCTGCCATTGAGTATAGCCTCCCTGCAATGCTGTTTGGACCGTTATTGAAAGCGCAACGGGAATTCTGTTCCCTTTTTGAATGCAATCAGGTTGGATTCATTCCGGCTCCCGGCTTCTCAAATCCCCGCGCGCAAGATAATGTCCGCAGTCCCATCGCCCGATCCGGCGCACGGAGATTTCAAAGGGCGAAGCCCCTTGATTAGCTCCCGGAACCGCTTCCGCAGGATCGCTCCGTGTCAATCTTCGCTCGTTTTAACCTGCCCAAAAACACTCGGCGGATCCGCATCAAAAAGAATTCGTGGACTTGGTTCCATTGTCCGAAATATCTTCCGCGGGGATGCGGCCCGCGATGAAGTCTCCGGTGACCATTTCCTTGTATCCCAGGCCGGGTCCGACCATCGGGTAGACGCATGCGTCCGGGTCGATCATGACTTCCAGAAAAGCGGGACCGTCGAATTCGACAAACTTCCTCAGCGTATCCTTCAACAGGGCCTTATCGGTAAGCCGTGCGGCGAAGCGGAAGCCGTCCGCCTCGGCTGTTTTTACGAAGTCCTTCTGTCGCAAGGACTTGTCAGATCCGGAGAAGCGGTTGCCGAAGTAGAGTTTCTGCCATTGGCGCACCATGCCGTCTCCCCGGTTGTTGAGCAGCAGGATTTTTATCGGCAGGTTGTAGGTCGTCGTGGTTTCAAGCTCGCCGAGGTTCATGCGCATGCTGCCGTCTCCGTCCACGTCGATGACGAGACGGTCCGGGAAGGCCGCCTGGGCGCCGATCGAGGCCGGGAGGCCGAATCCCATGGTGCCCATCGAGCCCGAAGTCAACAAGGAGCGCGGGTATTTGAAATCAAGATATTGGGCGGCCCACATCTGGTGCTGACCGACGCCCGTGCAGACGATGGCTTCGCCCCGGGTGATCTCGTTTAGGCATTCGATCACCTGAGGGGGCTGAATAGCCTCGGAGTCGCGGTCGTAGTTGCGGACATGCTCCCTTTTGAGATTGTCGACATGGACCAGCCATTTGGAGAAATCCTTCTTGAAGCCCTTGCTGCCCCGCATGAGGTCGACCAGGGCTTCCCGCGCGGGACCCACGTGGGACCAGGTCACGGACTTGACCTTGCCGATTTCGGCGGCATCGATGTCGATGTGGGCGAGAAAGCGGGCATTGGGCGCGAACTCCTGCACCTTGCCGGCGACCCGGTCGTCGAAACGCGCCCCGACGACGATCAGGAAATCGCAGTCCATAACGGCGTAGTTCGCGTAGGCCATCCCGTGCATGCCGAGCATGTGCATGGAAAGTCTGTCCGTCGTATCCACGGAGCCGATGCCCATCAGCGTTGTCACGACGGGAATCTGAAACATGCGGACGAATTGCCGCAGTTCATCCGCCGCGTTGCCGCTGATGATTCCGCCGCCGGCGCATATAAGCGGGCGCTCGCTTTTCTGCAGGAGATCAAAGAAATCGGCGCAGTCCTGCTCGGAGATCCTTGCCTGAGACAGCATTTTCATGCGGTTCTCGTAGCCGCGGAAATGGAGCAGGCCCTCGCCCTGGAAAACGCCCTCCCAGTTCTGTACATCCTTGGGGACATCGACCACCACGGGCCCGGGGCGGCCGCTTCGCGCGATCTCGAACGCCGTGCGCACCGTGCTCTCCAGGGCCTCGGGGTCCTCCACGAGAAAGACTTGTTTGGAGCAGGAGCTCATCAGGTTGAAAACCGGCGCTTCCTGAAAGGCGTCCGTACCTATGGCGCTGCGCGCCACCTGGCCGCAGATCAGGACCACGGGCACGGAGTCCGCCATGGAATCGCGGATGGGCGTGACGCTGTTGGTGGCGCCAGGTCCGGATGTGACGATAAAGACTCCGACCTTGCCGCTCGCCCTGGCGTAACCGGCCGCCATAAAGCCCGCGCCCTGCTCGTTGGCGGGCACGATCAGCTGGATCTGTTCGTTCCGGCGCGATTCCCGTTCGGCGTTATAGCGGAAGATCGCATCGTAGGTGGGAAGGATCGCCCCCCCGGTGTAGCCGAAAATGGTGTCGACTCCTTCCTGCGCGAGGACTTCGATGATCATTTCCGCGCCCTTCATGCGCTTTCCGGCCAGCGGATGGCGTCTGTCGTTGAGTTGTGCGTTCATTGTCTTCTTTCCTCCACGTTCCCGATTACTTGGCCGCGGGTAGAGCCGCTTCGCCGCCGTTGATTCTGGCCGACAGGTTGCGGTGCAGGGCGACCTTTCCGGTCCGCACCATCTCGTCGATGCCGTAGGGCCGGACTACATCCAGGAAAGCCTCCACTTTGCCGGAATCTCCGGTTACTTCGAACACGTAATTCTCAGGGGTCGCCGTCACGACGCGGGCGCGGAAAATCTCCGCCTCGGTCAAAAGCGTCGTCCTTTTCCCCTCCGGCGCCTGGACCCGGACCAATATCAGTTCGCGCTCGACGCAATTGGCGTCGGTCAAGTCGACGGCCTCGACCGTATCGGGAAGCTTTTCAACCTGCCTCAGGATCTGCTGCGCCAGCAGCCGCTCGCAGCGCACCACCATGGTGATTCTCGATAGGCCGGGCTCCGAGCTGCCCGCTACGGTCAGGCTCTCAATGTTGTAGCCCCGCGCGCTGAAAAGCCCGGCGATCCGGGAAAGGACCCCGAAGCGGTTCTCGACCAGAATGGACAGTGTCCGCGTGCCCTGATAACCGGATTCCTGTGATGCGGCGTCATTCATGATATCGCCTCCCGTTCTTGATAAGACGCTTCCTAAAATAAAAAGGGCCGTCGCCCGGTTCGGGTGGCGGCCCTGGAATACCCAGCCCTGCTGCCATCACCCGAACCGTGGTCTGCCGGTAAGGATGATTGAATGGATGATAAGTACGAGTCCTACGATGACGGGCAGAACAATATCCTTCAAGAGGAAACCCACAGCCGTCGTTGCGGTTGCCATATCGGTCCACCCTGCATTTCTCCGCAATTTCTTGCGGAAAATGCTGATAAAGCCTATCAAGCCCCCTTTGGCAATGTCAATCAAAAAAGGGGGACACGGGTGGCTGTCCCCCTTATAGCAGAATAATATCGGCTTCGCGGAGCTTATCCCGCATCTCCTGCGGCCACACGCTGCATTGCACCTCGCCGATATGCCGCTTCTGTAAAAACAGCATGCAGAGGCGCGACTGGCCGATGCCGCCGCCGATCGTCTGAGGCAGCTCGCCTCCCAGGAGCCGCCTGTGGAAAAGGAGATCGGCTCTTTCATTGAACCCGGTCATCTCGAGCTGCCTCTTCAACGCCTCCGGACCGACCCGGATGCCCATGGACGACAGCTCGAACGACCTGTTCAGGACAGGATTCCAGACAAAGATGTCCCCGTTCAGCCCTGCGCCCTTTTCGGTCGGCGTGGACCAGTCGTCGTAGTCCGGGGCCCGCCCGTCGTGGGGCTTCCCGTTCGCAAGGGGTGCGCCGATGCCGATGATAAAGACCGCGCCGGCCTCCCGGGCGATTCGGTCCTCGCGCTCGCGGGGGTCCAGCTCCGGCCAGCGGCGCTCCAGCTCTTCGCTGTGGACGAACTCGATTCGGGGCGGCAAAAAAGGTCGGATCCTGGGGAAGCGTTCGCTCACGTGCATCTCGGTTCTCCGGATGACGCCGTAAATCTCCTCGACGACGCGGCGCAGGAAATCCAGATTCCTCTCGCCGTCCCTCATGATCCTTTCCCAATCCCACTGGTCGACGTAAATGGAGTGGATTTCGTCCAACACCTCGTCGGGGCGGATCGCGTTCATGTCGGTGTACAATCCCTCGCCGGGCCTGAAGCCGTAATCGGCCAGCGCCATGCGTTTCCATTTGGCCAGGGACTGCACGATTTCGGCGCGCGAGCCGTTGAGAGCTTTTACGGCGAAGGAAATGGGCCTTTCGATGCCGTTGAGGTCGTCGTTGATTCCGGTCCCGCTCATTACAAAGAGCGGCGCGCTGACCCTCTGGAGATTCAGGCTCTCGGCCAGGTGGACCTGGAAATACTCCTTGATGATGCGAATAGCGCGCTCCGTTTGACGCAGGTCCAGCAGCGGGGTGTAGCGGGGGATCCTCTCAGGCTCGGGCATCATTCGGCGCTCCCTCGTCGTGCAACCGGCGCGCGGCGCGGCCCCGGGCGGTCGGCATGCCGTTCGCGGCACACGGCCTCATATCCTATTCCCTATGAAACCACGATATTGACCAGTTTGCCAGGGACGACGATCGCCTTCCGGATCGTCCGCCCTTCCAGGTGCTTCTGGATCCTGGCGTCCGCAAGAGCGGCCAGCTCCACGTCCTTTCCCGCGGCCCCGGCGGGAACCGTGATGCGCCCCCGGATCCGGCCGTTGATCTGGACCGGAATCTCCACCATATTTTCCCGCACCCTCTCGGGGTCGAAAACAGGCCAGCTCTCCCCGGCCAGGGATTCGGCATGCCCGAGGGCCTGCCAGAGCTCTTCCGCGATGTGGGGGGCCATGGGGGAAAGCAGAAGAACGAAGCTCTCCATGCAGAGGAGGGGGCGGACCTCCTGGCCGGTAAAGAAGTTGACGAACTCCATCAGCCGGCTGATCGCCGTGTTGAAGCTCAGGCTCTCCATATCCTGCGTCACCGAATGGACGGTCTTGTGCAGCACGCGCAGCTGCTCTTCGCCGGCGGGGACACCGGCGGGAGCGACCCTGGGATGGAGCCGCATCGAGTCGGCGGATTCGTCGATGATCATGCGCCAGGCTCGGTTCAGGAAGCGGCTGACGCCTTCGACGCCCTGCATGCTCCAGGGCTTGGTGGTTTCCAGGGGACCCATGAACATTTCATAGAGCCGTGTGGTGTCCGCGCCGTAACGCTCGAGCGGCACATCGACGGGGATGACGTTCCCCCGCGATTTGGACATCTTCTCGGTCTCTCCCGAGAGCTCCTCCCCGGTGTCGGCGTCGAGGGCCCGGCCGTCCTCAAACCGGATCCTGGCGTAGGGCACGATCCGGCCGTCGGACGTCCTGTAGGTGACCGACAGAATCATCCCCTGGTTGATCAGTCTCTGAAACGGTTCCATCGTGGAGACGCAGCCGCGGTCGAACAGCACCTTATGCCAGAAGCGCGAATAGAGAAGATGCAGCACCGCGTGTTCGGCCCCTCCGACGTAGAGATCCACCGGCATCCAATATCTTTCCTTTTCAGCGTCCCAGGGCCTTCCCGCGTTCCGGGGGTCGCAAAATCGCAGGTAGTACCAGCAGGAGCCGGCCCACTGCGGCATGGTGTTCGTCTCGCGCAGATATTCCTTACCGTCCCGGCGCACCCGGATCCATTCGGAAGCCTTCTCCAATGGGCCGGCAGGGCGGCCGGTGGGCTTGAAATCCTCGAGTTCTGGCAACAGGACCGGCAGCTCCTCGGCGGGCACGGCCCGGGTCAGGCCGGTCAAACGGCCGTCGGGGCCGAGCTCGTGAAGGATGGGTATGGGTTCGCCCCAGTAACGCTGCCGGCTGAACAGCCAGTCGCGCAATTTGTACTTGATGGCCGCTCGCCCAATGCCCCGGCGGATAAGCCATTCGATGATCGTTTCCTTCGCTTTCGGCGTCGGCAGTCCGTTCAAAGACACTTCCGCGTTGGAGGACTGCATCCCCAAGCCGTCTTCGACGAAAGCCTCCGGAAGCTCCGCGATGCATTCGGCGTAAGTCTCTGCCGTCAGCGGTTTCACGGAAAGCCGATCCGACTCCCCGCCGGCGCCCTGTTCTCGGACCTCCTGTCGCATACGCATCCGTCCCAGCCACTGCTCCGGAGGCAGGACCACGGCGCGCACGGGGAGATGGAACCTCTGCGCGAATTCCAGGTCTCTCTGATCATGGCCCGGCACGGCCATGATGGCCCCCGTGCCGTAGCTGATCAGTACATAGTCGGCGATCCAGATAGGGATGCGTTCTCCCGTGACGGGATTGACGGCGGAGCCTCCGGTGAAAACTCCGCTTTTTTCGCCCCGTCCGGCGATCCGGTCCTCCTCGCTGATCGAAGCGGCGCGCTGCCGGTACTCCTCGACTTCCCGGCGCCGTTCCGGGGTCGTCAGCTTCTCCACCCAGGGATGCTCCGGGGCAAGCACCATATAGGTGGCTCCGAATAACGTGTCGGGCCTTGTCGTGTAGATCCGCAGGCAGTCGGGTTCCGGGGATTCAGGGAAGCCGGATTTCACTCGGGATTCCATCCATTCGTGGAAAGCCTTTGCGTCGCCGATGAAAAAATCCACCTCCGCCCCCTCGCTCCGCCCGATCCAGTTTTTTTGCATCTCTTTGATCGACTCGGGCCACTCGAGCGTATCCAGGTCCTCCAGAAGCCTGTCGGCGTAGTCCGTGATCCTCAGCATCCACTGGCGCAGGGGAATCCGCTGGACGGGATGGTCGCCCCTCTCGGAACGGCCGTTGATGACTTCCTCGTCGGCGAGCACGGTTCCAAGCGCCGGGCACCAGTTCACGGGCGATTCTGCCTGGTACGCGAGACGGCGGCAGTCCTGGAAGCGGCGCACCGCTTCTTCACCCTGCGCCCGGACGTCCGGGGGGATTGGCAGCTCTGCGATGGGGCGCCCCTTGCCCACGCGCCTTCGGCCTGAAGGATCCGTCCAGGGATAATCCCGGTCATACCAGGTGTCGAAAAGCAGCAGGAAAATCCATTGCGTCCAGCGCATATATTCAGGATCGGTTGTGGCGAACTCGCGGTCCCAATCGTAGCTGAATCCCAGCCGTCGGATCTGGCGCCTTATATTGGCGATGTTACGTTCCGTGGTGATTCGCGGATGCGTCCCCGTCTCGATGGCGTATTGCTCCGCGGGGAGCCCGAACGCGTCGTAGCCCCAGGGGTGCAGGACGTTATACCCCTTCATGCGCTTGTACCGGCAGTACATGTCCGTGGCCGTGTAGCCTTCGGGATGACCCACATGCAGCCCCTCGCCGGACGGGTAGGGGAACATGTCGAGAACGTAGAGCTTCGGCTTCGAACTGTCCTCATGGGAGCGGAAAGTCTTGTTCCGTTCCCAATAATCCTGCCACTTCGCCTCGATGGCACGGGGATCGTAAACGGGCATGCGGAAGCCTCCTGATGTAAATGCAAAAGGATATCGAGCTTTGATTGGCATTTAAAGAAGGAAAAGGATTGAGCCGCATCCGCGCGGGCGGGCCGCGGTCGAGATCCTTGTCCCTTCTCACTCGATGCGTCCCGCGGCGTAATAGGGCATCGTCGGGGTTTGAGAGCCGCTTCCCGCCTCCGCGGTGACGGCGACTGCGGTCGCGCCCGCGGCATTGGGCGCAATCGGGGTCGCGGCAAAAACGCGGCCGGTCGGGTTCCTCTTGAGAATTCCGCCGGGGATCTTCGCCGCTGGCGTCAGATACCAGACCTGGTAAACCTTCCCTTCGGGTTCGGGAGGGAAATGGCCGAAGACCAGGCACCGCATTTGCTGGGAATCCCAGAGAATGGCTGCGGAAGCTTCGGGCGCCGCCCCTTGTCCCGCAAGACGGGCGAGGCGCACGCCCGGCCTGCCTGCCATGGTCAGGATCTGCTCCAGTTGTCCGGTTTTTTCCTGTTGGACATCGAGCAGGATCCGAAGGTTCTCCGCTTCCGCCAAGGCGGAGGAGAGGGTCTTGCGCAATTGATTTTCCGACTCCCGCGCGGAACGCCATGCGATAAGCGCGGCCAGACACAGGGCCGTCGCCATCGCGGCGAGAAAAAAGGCCTGGAATCTCGGGCGCGGCTGAGGCTGTTGAAACTGGAACAGGCGCGACGGGGGCGGGGGTAACGGCCTTGGGGCCTGCGGCTCCGTCCCCACGGCCTGAGGGGCCGCGCCTGCGGGAGCTGAAGGCTGCTTCTCCCTCTCGATCCGGGCCAGGAGCAGGTCCCGCAGATAGTCCGGAGCTTCGGCTTCCTCGGCGGCGAACCCTATACCCGCTATGACGCGCTGAAACTGCAGGAACTCGGCCTCGCATACGGGGCATTCCTCGCGCATATGCATCTCGAAACTGCGCGCCTCCTGTTGGGTCAGGGCCCCGAGCGCGTAAAGAGCCGCGATTTCGCGCAGATCCTCCGTTGCTCTTTCATGCTTCATGGGTTTTTTCCCTCATCGCGGCTTTCTTCCGGTTTGGAGAACGGACGGAACAAGGCGTCCAGCTTATTCAGGGCGATCCTTGCATGCGTCCGGACGGCCCCGATCGGCTTCCCGATCTGGGCGGCGATTTCCGCGGCGCTCAGACCGGAGTAGTAGGCCGATTCAAGGATCTCCCTCTGCGCCGGTACAAGCGAGGCGACGGCGGAGCGCGCGATCCGTTGATGTTCGGGGGCGACCGTCATCGCAGTGTTGCCGTCACCGGCGGGCGGAGTCCGTCTCTTGCGTTCCTGCCTGTTCCAATACAGCCGCGCGACAGCCCGCGTGCGGGCGACGGTCATCAGCCATTCCATCGGCGCAAGGGTCTTGGGATCGTAGGACCCCGGATGCGTCCACACATGGGTGTACACGTCCAGCAGGGTCTCCTCCGCGGTCGTCTTGTCGCCAAGGATCCTGCCGACGATGCCGAACACAAGCCGGTGCGTTCGATCGTAAAGCGCGATCAATGCGGAGCGGTCGCCTTCGCCGATTTTCCTGAAGAGGGCGGCCGCCCCCTCGTTATATTCCAGTATCTCCATAGCGACTCTCATATTACACCAGATAATCCGACGGTAAAGCCCCGAGCGCCGACTTCTCTTATTACCGGTGTTCATAATTACGATGACGTATGCGCCGAGCTCGGCGCCCGAAGGGCTCAAGGGCATGCAGGTTTTGCTTAGCTCAAGCTATACCAACCGAGACAGGATTTCTTATCTATTCTCGTGAGAGCCCGAGAGCAGATGTCATCATAATCATGAATACCGGCACTCAGGGCGCGATCCTGACAGGCTTCGCGCCGCAGGAG
>CAYZTZ010000027.1:0-30842 GCA_964481255.1 uncultured Acidobacteriota bacterium
TGCAGCGATTGCGGACTTAGCGGGTGGCGGGCCCTCCCCACTGTCTGAATCGCAGTGGAATCGGACCGAATGCATTGCGGGGCGCACCGGGACGGAAGAAGATCGAGAGCGCCCTTGATCGCGAATTTCTTCCTGGGATAAACTGCGGGGCAGCCGCCGGAGACCGCACGCTTCGGGACGCCATTTTCATGAAGACGTCGGGATTTCGGCATGCGGAACGGGACATTCACCCGGGGAGGGTTTTTCGATGGAGATATACGGTTCCTATGACGTGGTGGTCGCCGGCGGCGGGACTTCGGGGGTGGCGGCCGCCATCGCCGCATCCAGAGCGGGCGCAAACACAATCCTGATCGAGCGGCTCGGAACGCTCGGCGGACAGATGAACGTGTCGGGCCCCCCCGGCTTCGCCTACGCCTACATGTTCAACCCGCGCCGGGAGCAGATCATCGGCGGAATCCTGGAGGAAACCCACAGCCGGCTCCTCAAGGAGGGCCGCGCCCTGCCGCATACCACGCCCGATTTCCGCATAGGATACAGTTTCTCTCTCGTGGACCCGGATTATTGGGGACTTCTGATCTTCGAGATGATGGGGGAATGCGGCGTGAATCTGCTGCTTCATTCCCTCGCCGTGGACGTCCTTAAGGAAGGCGAAGCGGTCCGGGGCGTCATTGTCGAGAACGCCTCCGGCAGGCAGGCCGTCCTGGGCAAGGTCGTTATCGACTGCACGGGCGAAGCCCACATGGCCGCCCGCGCCGGAGCCCCCTATGAACAGGCGCCCACTGAAGATCTCGAGCCGCACACCGTATCCTTCGCGGTCGACGGCGTCAACTGGGACAAGGTGCTGCAGTATGTGAAAGACAACGCCGAATATGAATTCAATCCCATGACGCACCCTTATCTCGGCTGGACCAGGGAACAGATCGTGCAGCGGATCCGTCAGGTCCAGGACGTACGGGAAATCAGCAATTTCATGGGCTATTACTCCCTGAGGGACGCCGCACTGGCCGCGGGCGAATGGCACCCGTACAGCGGCGTGGGCTTTTTCATCATGCCGAGGGAAAACGGCGTGATCCAGGCTCTTTTCCAGCATGCGTCCCAGGTCGGCAACGCCGATCCGACGAATGTCCGCGACCTGACGCGCTGCGAGATCGAGTGCAGGAAACAGGTCCTCATGGCCCTGAAATTCATCAAGAAGTACATGCCCGGCTTCGAGAACGCCTACCTCACAAGAATGTGCCTGGAGCTGAGGATACGGGAGAGCCGGCGCGTCATCGGCGACTATGTCCTCCGGAAATCCGACGTCGCGGAAGCCAGGAAATTCAAGGATGTCATCGGGAAAAGCTCTTTCCCCTCCGGAGCCAAGCACGTGGCCACCGGCGAGACCATCAGCTACGAAGGCATCGTGTATCCCAGGGACGGCGGATCCTACGACATACCGTATCGGTGCCTCGTCCCCAGGAAGATCGAGAACCTCCTGGTGGCCGGCAAGGCGATTTCCACGGACCGGGATTCCTACGCGCGGTTCCTGCAGATCACCATGGTGACCGGGCAGGCCGCCGGAGCGGCCGCCGCCGTGTGCGCGCGCCGCGGAATCACTCCGCGTCAGCTTGAAGGCGACGTCACCGAACTGCAGGAAATACTCCTCCAACAGGGGGCTATTCTTTTCGGGACCTATTAAGGACATTCCTATGGACTACCGACCCTGGACATGGAAGATCCCGGAAAACTATCACGAGACGCAGCGCGCGATTTCGCGGCAGGACGCGCACGAGAGGGTGAGCGGCAAAGCCGTTTATACCCGGGACGTCTCTCTGCCCGGCATGCTTTACGCCAAGATCCTGACGTCGCCTTATGCGCACGCCAGGATCGTGAGCATCGACTCGAGCGCCGCCGAGGCTCTTCCGGGCGTGCGCGACATCCTCCGATACAACGACCCCGACATCCGGTACGACAGCGGCACGGGCGCATGGTATGAAATGTCGGGCAACTACAACATCCTGACGCTCCCCGGCGTCAGCGATTTCTACCAGCATCCCATGGGGGTCGCGGTCGTGTCCGACAGCGAAGAGGTCTGCGACCGGGCGCTGCGGCTGATGAAGATCCAGTGGGAGGAACGGCCGTTCATCCTGGACATGGAAGAATCGGTGAAGCCGGACGCGCCCAAGATCATGGCCGAAGTCCTCCGCACCAGCGCCAAGGCCAGGGAGCCCAATACGGTTCTGGCGGAAGAAGTGGAAATCGGGGATGTGGACAAGGGGTTCGCCGAGGCGGACGCCGTCCTCGAGTACAAAATCACGCGGGAGATGAATTCCGCGGCGGGCGTGGAGCCGGCGGTCTGCGTCGCCCAATGGCGCGGCGATTTCCTCGACCTCTGGGTCCACCATCAGGACATCCCGCAGTGGTCCTGGTGTTCCCTTCGGAGGCGAGGGAAAAGCCCGTGCCGCCGCTCGCTGAATGGTCGAAGATCACCGTCACCATGCCGTACCAGGGATCGTATTTCGGGGGATTTTCATGGCTGGCCTATTCCTGCTGTTTCATCCGGCTCGCCGTCATTCTGGCGCGCAGGGCCGAGGGGCGGCCTGTAAAACTCCTCTACGACGAAAGCAACCATTACGTTCTCGGCGACGACGCGGGGACGTATACCTGCAAGGTGGGCGCCAAAAAGGACGGGACCATCACCGCCTACCACTGGCACATGGTGGGGGGGAGGAACCCCGCGGTTGAAAAGACCTACGAGGGGACCGGGATACCGAACATCCTCGGCACCCAGGAGTGGGGGCTGGTCAACAAAGGACATTTGATCTGCATCCGCCACGGCGCCCATTGCTGCGTCCCGCACAACGTGATGTTCGACAAGGTCGCCGCCGAGTTCGGACTGGACCCGACCGAGGTCGCTCTGAAGAACGACGGCTGCCGCGGGCACGACTGGGATTGGGTCACCCGCTACCAGAAGGAGAACGGCTTCCCGCAGCGATGGAGCCTGAAGGAGGTCCTCGACAAGGGGAAGGCCGCGATCGACTGGGACAGGAAATGGCATGCGCCGGGGACGCGGAGACTCTCCAACGGGAGGATGCACGGGATGGGTTTCATGCAGATTCACGAATGGACCCACCAGGCTCCCGCGCCGGCGATGACGTACGCCTGCCTGATGCTGCGCAACGGCATCGCGGCGATCGTGGGCGTCCGCAGCGACCTCGGCGTCGACACCGAATCGGGCGCGCGCCACGTCGTGGCCTCCGAGATCGGGCTGAAATACGAGGATACGGTCGTCCACGAACGGCGCTCGGACAACAGCACCTTCTACATGTGGCAGCCGGGAGGATCCTTTTCGACCGCCTACATCAACACCCAGCTCGTGATGGCGGCGCGGGAACTGAAGCAAAAGCTGCTGGAGTACGCCGTGCGGCCGACGCCGGCCTACAACACGAGCCACTTTTTCAGGACGGCGCAGCCGCCCGCTTTCCCGAGCCTGAAGCCTGAAGACCTGGACATCCGCGACAGCGTGATCTTCGAAAAGGCGAACCCCCGGAACCGGAAGACGGTGCGGGAAGTGGCCGACATCTTCTGGGACGTGGACCCCGCGATCGCGCATCCGGTCGTCGGTACGGTGGAAGGCCTGACCATGGACGGCAAACCCGACCCCACGCTGTACGTCATGGGCCGCCAGGCGCATTTCATCGAAGTCGAGGTGGACACCGAGACCGGCTTCGTCGAGGTGACCAACATCGTCTGCGTCAACGACGTCGGACATCTCTTTAATCCGCGGGGCGCCGAGGCGCAGCAGTACGGAGGCGCCGTCATGGGTCTCGGCCGAAGCGGGACGGAGGAGCACATATGGTGCCCGCGCACCGGCGTGGCGCTCAATTTCGACCTGATCCAGTATCACATCGGGACGATGAACGATTATCCTCCGGTGAAATGCCTGATCAATGAAAGTCACCTGGGGTACGCGGCCTTCGGAGCTTACGGGATCGCCGAAAACATCGGGGCGGCCATGTCGGGGATCACGGCCTCCGCCGTTTACAACGCGATCGGCCGATGGATTCTCGAATACCCGATCACCCCGGACAAGGTGCTGAAAGCCCTCGGCAGGATATGACCTATTGGGGGACAGTCACCGGTGTCCCCATTGAGCATGGGGACACCGGTGACTGTCCCCTTATCGATGCTCCTTGCGACATTGGGTGCATCGTAGGCGCGCGAAGCCCCTTTCAAGGCGTCCACGCAACAGGAAGTCTTCGACCGAACGAACGACCACGGCGCTCAAAAGGCCGGATCCCGATTCAAAGCGCTCTTCGTGAGACCGCAGGGAACCGTCAAAGTGAGTCTCAAACAACTGATAAAAAGCGGAACTTTGGGGATGCTATGGGCGATGTTCATTGGCGTAAGCCAAAGTGGAGCGTCCGGGAGGTTCGTCAACTCCGGGATGTTACAATTTGCCCTTGCAACTTGCCGAACCACAGCAGATTTCACGTAAGGTATGCGCCCGGCCAAGTTGGCAGGAGAATAGGGCCACGAATGGCTCTCAGCATGCGAATCCTTTCGCCGCATGGCCGACCTGGCCCTTTCGGACTGCTGATTCGAACTCGAAAGGCGGGAATAGTTGTAATATTTGGGAGAAGATGCTACAAAACCTCTGCATGGTCGAACCTCCTTTGGGGAATTATTTTTTTGACAAATCCATATTGAACCCCAAAGGGGATCGACTTGCACATATCATTCCTTGATAAGAATTCATTCAGAACATTTTCTCCAAAAGTATTTTTTCCTAAAATAATTTTAGGCAAGAGCGCTATACAATCCAGAAGCAAAATATCAACACGGTGATCCATAAGTCTTCAGCGACTGTTGGTGGATCTCAGACCTATGCTCATCCTGAACGGTATCAAAATTCTTACAGAGGCAACAGACAGAAAATGATATACTCGATCGACTACAAAGAAGGAGGTATAAACATCCATGATTAGCATGAACAAAGAGAAACCAGGCGCAACGCGGAGAGAGTTCTTCAGGAATGCGTCCCTTGGCGCAGCGGCTATGAGCATAATGGGCTCGGTTGCCGCTGTTGGCCAAACACCCAAATCAAAAGCGTTGGCCGGCGGTGCAGTCGGAGGCGTTTTGCCGTATGTTCCGGACGGTTCAAAATACGGGCACCTGATCAAGAAACTCGCATTGCCGGAGAAGCCGAATTATAACCATCCCAATATGCCGGCAAATGCGGATGCCCTTGCATGGCCAAGGGGTAATGCCCTGGAAGGAATAAATGTCAATCTCTCGTGGGGCCACTATAGCCAGGTCGGACTCTGGCAGCCCTGGGAGCCGGGGGGGCACTATCATCCGTCGGGCGATGAATGCCTGATCTTTGTGGGTCTGGATGCCAGCCGTCCGGAATACCTGGGAGCGGAGTGCGAGTTTGATGTGGGGATGGAATATGAAAGACATATATTTCGTGTTCCGACTATCTGCTGTTACCCCAAAAACTTCGTTCATCTTCCACAGTGGACCTTAAAGAACGAAAACGCTTTTGCGTTCATCGTATGCAGCCTGGAAGGCGCACACGATACGGTAGAATTGCCCAAGAGGAGCGTGCTGGAAACAACATGGGGCAACAAGTACGACCACTACTTCAAGAAAATGGTTTTCCGGAGAGACATAAAAGAAAAGACGGGACCCGGCAATGCGGACGCGCTCTCCTGGCACATGGGCAAGGATCTAGAGAATTTCAATGTCAATTTTGCTTTCGGATTCTATAGTGCAACAGGTGATTGGGGAGCGAAACCCCATAAACACGTCAGCGATCAGGTCCTGGCTTTTGTGGGCCTTGATGATAAAAGGCCCAGCCATTTGGGGGCGGAAATCGAGATAGCGCTCGGCGAGGAACAGGAAATACATGTTATTAATGCCCCTTGCTTCGTCATCTGCAAAGCAGGGTTCACTCATGCTCCAATAGTCACAAAAAAAGTCGATAGACCTTTCGGTTTTTATTCGGTTCGCCTGGATAAGGGGGATGCCTCGGAAATAAATCCGGCGTAGGGATAATCTCAGTAGCGGCCTTAACCGAACTGAAACAGCTGCCGCCTATGGATATCCACCAGAGCGGCAGCAAAAGCCGTGCGGATGGACTCCCTGAACCAGCACCTCCCTTAGCTGTTGTCCAGCTTCACATCGAACGCTTATCGGGTAACCTTGGAAGCGTCCTCAGCACGACTTCCTCGGACTTGGAGTCAATATGAAAAGCGTCCCACTGCATGGAGGAATGGGGGACAGTCACCGGTGTCCCCATTGAGCATGGGGACACCGGTGACTGTCCCCCATCTGCTCACTGCATCGGGTGCACCGACGCGATCTCGACTCCGGCTTGCTCAAGAAGTTCCCGAACCCTCGCCGCCTCGCTCCATTCGAAGCGGAGCGCCGTCCCGCAGTCGCTTGAAAATTCGCGGGGCGTGGGAATCATCTTGACCCTTAAGCCGTTCCTCACCAGAGCCTTTTCCGCGCGCATCACCATCGACGCCGTATGAAATAGGACGACCCCGTAATCCCTGATCGATGGACCCGCCGCCATCATCCGCCTTCTCTATGGACGCCCCTTCCCCAGAATGCGCTTCAGGGCATCGAGGGTCCGATGAATTTCCCCCATGGTTGTCGACACGCCGGGCGCAAGGCGCACGGTTCCCTCGGGAAAGGTCCCGATAGTCCGATGCGCCGCCGGCGCGCAGTGCAACCCCACGCGGCACAGGATTCCATAATCCTCATCCAGCCGCAACCCGATATCCGAGACGCGGCGCCCCGGGACGGTCATGGAGACCACGGCGATGCGACGCGAGGGATCCTGAACCCCGTAAACGGTTGCGCCGGGCATGTCCTGCAGGCCTTCCATCAGCACGCGCGTCAACTCCAATTCATTTTTCCGGATCGTCTCAATCCCGCGGTCCATAACCCAACGCACTCCGGCGCCCAGGCCCGCGATTCCTACGCCGTTCATTGTGCCGCTTTCAAACTTGTCCGGCAGATCCTCGGGCTGGATCTCGTATTCGGAACGGCTGCCGGTGCCGCCGCGCGTCAGCGGCTCGATGTCATCGGAGCGAACGCGCTTCCCCCCCCCGAGGCCGCCTGGGCCCGGCGGACCCAGCAGCGCCTTGTGGCCCGTGAACGCCAGCATGTCGATCCCCATGGCCTGGATGTCTATCGGGACCGCGCCCGCCGTTTGGGCCGCGTCCACAAGCAGCAGAGCCCCGGCACGGCGGACCGTTTCGGCTATTTCCCCTATGGGCTGCAGAGTTCCGACGACGTTGCTCGCGTGATTGACGACGACAAGCCGCGTCGCGGGCCGCAGGGCGCCTCCGACCAGCGAAGGGTCCAGGGATCCGTCCGCCGCGCACGGAACGACTGTCAGATGCACGCCTCTTTTCTCGAGCGCGCGCAGCGGGCGCATGACGGAGTTGTGTTCGACCCCGCTCGTCACGACGTGGTCCCCAGCCCGCAAGAGCCCGCAGAGGGCAATGTTGATCGCATGCGTGGCGTTCATGGTAAAGATGACATTCAGCGGATCCGGCGCGTTGAACAGGCCGGCCACCGCTTCCCGGGTCTCGTAGATGATCCGGGCGGCTTGAATCGAGAGTCGATGTCCCGAGCGTCCGGGATTGCCCCCGCTGCTCTCCAGAAAACCGGTCATGGCCCTCAGCACCTGTTTAGGCTTGGGCCACGAAGTCGCCGCGTAATCAAGATAGATCATTGCTTAAGCACAGGAGGATGTGCCGACGGCTCCGAGAGCCGCCGGCTGATCTTGCCGGCCCCGATCGCACGGGTCTCCTGAAGCTGTCTCATAACCAGGAAATTCAAAAGATCGCTTTAATAGAATCCTTTATTTACGGCCGCCAAAGGATCGGGCATGCGAGTCTTGAGACAGCCTCTCCAGGCCCGGGCCCACATACTGGAGCATAAAATGCCGCACTAAAACGCATACGCGACGCCGGCGCCGCCATAGGTGATGGTTCCATTGCAGAACCGGCTCGCCTGACATGCGCCGCTGTTGATAATCGCCTGGCGGGACTCGCGGCTGAGCGGCGTGCTTGCTCCAACCTGTAATTTTACCTCCCATCCCTTGCCGAGGCTGATGGGGAAAACAGCCAGTATTTCGGCATTATGCGGGCCCATAAACTCCCTTCCCGAGTCCGGCAGGCCCATAAAGCGATTATCCAGAACCATCCCTACGGACGCAATCAGATCCATTGAAACCCTCGGGAACAGAGCAACGCTTCGCCCGGCCGATGCCTGGATAAAGGCGCCCCTTCCCGCGTTGACGTCGAAAAATACTCTCAGAGAAGGCTGAAGAAACCAGCGCGCCGTGACGCCGGCGTACAGCTCATCGCTGTCCTGCCCGTCGATGACCCCGTAATGGATCAGCCCGGCTTCAAGATCGAACCTTTTGAATTCCCGAGCATAGGAAACGGTCCCGTCTATTTCACTGAACCCGGCCGAATGCAGATCGAAATTTCCCCATATGTTGAAGGAAAAGCCGCGGGAACGCACCGTGAGTGAGGACTGGTAAACCGGTCCCTCGCCGAGTCGGATGCCCCGCCAGACAAAGTCGGACATGATTGTGCCGATTTCTATTTCCTTCTCGGCCGAAAAGATATGGGACGAAAACATCATCGCCAGACACAGGATCAGCCCCAAGTTTTTGAAAGCAATCGCCACTGTTCGACTCCATCCGCCTCGCCGAACCCGTTGGGAAGCCCCGCAAGAATCATTTAGAGCACAGGCCGCCGTCAATATTAAAACACAGAGCATCGCGCTTCGGACGTTCCAGGATTCCTCCAAGGGACGCCCGGACTCAAGCGGGAATGGGCCGTCATCGATACAGGCATCGTGTCGCAAAATATTTCCATTTTCTGCGCCGCGGCAGGCATGGCCGCAACGCTGCGCGCCTCCACCGATAAGGACAAGGCCCAAAGCCTGCTTAAATTCAAGGATACGCAATTTCCTTCGCGGGACCATCCCATCGGGCACCCGAAATAGCGTTCCCGTGTCTTCGGCTGATATAGCCCCGGCGCACCCAGGCATAATCCAAAGCGCTGATGGTGCGGCGTGAAGTCCCTGCCGGATCAGCGCATAGGAACGGAAGCGCCTGGTCGGGCCGGCCCGGCGCTATGCGGTTGTCCAGGGTTTGGCGACAAGGGCATTTCTTCCGGCTATCCGGCCCGTGCAGAGAGCCTCGGCGTTGTTGCCTCCGCCGTTGTACATCCAGCCCCAAAAGGATCCCAGTTCGCCGGCGCTGAACAACCTGGGGATCGGCCGGTTGAACGGATCGACCACCTGGCACAGGCCGTTTCGCCTGGGCCCGCCCTGGGTGTTGAATGTCGCGGGATAGAGTTTGACCGCGTAGTACGGAGGCTTTTCAAGCGGCGCCAGACTTCGCGGAGGCCGTCCGTAATCCGGGTCGACTTTGTTTTTGCAATGTTGATTGTATCCGGCAACGGTCTCTTCCAGATCGGCCGCCCTCAGATCCAGTTTCCCGGCGAGATCGGCGATCGTCTCCCCTTTCAGGATCCACCCCTTTTCAATTTCTCTGGTGTTGTCGCGGCTCGGCACGTAGCCGCCGAACCAGCTGAACCAGCCGAACTTCCACGATGTCCCGCCGACAAGCGGACCTCTGGCGCGCGTGCTTTCGTCGAAGATGGCGAAGCACGGGATCCGCGTGAAATCCCCGAGGATGCCGTCGAAAAACAACAGGTGTTCCTTATGCCCGAAGCCGTGCCGATTGTCCCTCAGCTCATTCATGAACCGCCGCCCCTTCTTGTCGACATAGAGGAACGCCCCTCCCATGAATCCGACCGGTATCATGACGGGTTCAAATTCCGGCACCATCAGGCAGCCGATTCCGGCGAGGGAATTGTTCATGTGCCAGAGCGCGGCGCCCGCCTTCTGGGCCATGCGTATTCCGTCGCCCGTGTTGCCCGGAGTCCCCCGCCCATAGGTCGGCCAGCCCGGCAGGAACTGCTTCTGCAGTTCAAAGTCGAACTCGAAGCCGCCGCAGGCCAGGACAACCCCGCGCCGGGCTTTAACGCGGACCGGCTTGCCGCCGCTATCCGCGAGGACGCCCAGGACATCGCCCGTCGCCGGCGACTGAATCAGCTCCCTGCCCGGCGTTTCATAGAGAATCTCGATGCCGCGCCTCTCCGCCTGCTCGCGGATCGGGATCCAGAGTCTCCCCTCGCCCGACCCGTTATTGCTCCACGTGCGGACGCATCCCGATCCAGGGAGCTCAGGGTGCTCCGGCTGGAACATCCCAAGCGGCGTATGCTGAATCCCCAGTTTTTCAAGCCAGTCATTCAGTTTCAGCATCTCCCCGGCGAGGGCTTGAATGCTTTCCCGGTCCGTGAGACCGCGGCAGAGCGCCTCGATGTACTGCAGGGCGTCCGGAAGATTCGTTGGTGTCCACCACATGTTCCCGGACACGCGGCTGTTGCCCCCTTCGTATTGTCGGGGCATTTTTTCCAGGACGAGCGCCTTGGCGCCGGCGTCCGCCGCGGTGATCGCGGCGGACAGGCCCGCGAATCCTGTGCCGAGAATCACAACATCCGCCTCCTTATCCCACTTGTCGGAAATCTTCGCGGAAGTCTGGGGCCGGGCGTTCGCGAGATCAGCCGCCGCCGCGGCCGGAATTACGGCAGCCGCTCCTTTGATAAAGCTGCGCCGGCCGACATGCCTTGGGCTGTTTGCATTGATCATTGTTTCACCTCCGGTGGCTGCATATCCTTTTTCAATATTCGTCGATATTTGATCCGTCGATTCTGGTCGGCCTCGTCTGCCGATCGAAACGTCGCTGCTCGCGGCGAAGGGCTCCGGCTTCGGGCCGGAATCCCAGTGCCCGCCGCACATCCCATGCCGATATTCTTCCCAGAGTCGAACCGACCGCCGCGGATTCCGTCCCGCACCACGTCATAGAGCCAAGCGGCGCATTCCCGGGGACCCCTGGAATTCCCCGCTATCTTCCCGGCGTATGCCCGGATCTCCGGGTGCTCGAAATCGATGATGTCCGTGGCAGCCGGATATTGCGCCATGGATCGGGCTTCCCTCATATCCCTCTGCCATGACACCCGGGCGGCGCCTTGTATTTCACCAGGCCCGGCATTAGATTTAAAGCATCAATTTACTGTATAGTAGGCCTTTATGGATAGCGTTTCCGAGCAATACCGGGCGCTGCTTGAAATCTCCGAGTCCATCGCCGCCCATCGCCGATTCGAAGATTTCTTTCAAGCCCTGAAGGGCAGTCTGGGCCGGATTATCCGTTTCGACGGGATCGGCATTTCCCTGCACGACCCGGAACAAAGGACCATGACGCTGTTTCTGGCGGAAAGCGGAAGTTCCCTCGAACCGCTTGTCGGACGAACCTTCAGCGCCGAAGAAACGCCCACCGCGGATCTGCTCGAGACGAAGCAACCGTACTATGTTCCGGATATCGAAAAAGAGGAACGCTTCCCGATCATTCGCGAAATGTCGCGGCGCCATGGGATCCGGAGCTATTGTGTGTTTCCCCTCTTCACGGCGCGCAAGCGTCTCGGCGGCCTGCACATCGCCTCATCGGCGAGGGATGCTTATTCCGCAGCGGACATCGAATTTATGCGCCTGGCCGCCCGCCTGGCCGCAGTGGCCCTGGAGAGCGTGCTGGACAACAGGGCGGCGGAGAGATTGCAGAAGGAGCTTTCAAACGAAAGAGACCGTTTCCGGCTCCTGCTGGAAATAAGCGACGCGGTCGTTTCGGAACTGAATATCAAGAAGCTCTTTTCCGTCATTTCCGAATGCCTGCGGAAGATCCTGGAGCTCGATTTCGCGAGCCTCACCCTCATTGATGAGGAAACCGGCATGTTCCGCCGCCTGTCTCTCGACTTTCCGTCGGGCCCGGGCGTTTTCCGTGAAAACGAGCTGCTCCCCCGCGAAGGGACCCCGGCGGGGCAGGCCCTTGCCGAAAAGGGGCCGGTTCTCTGGCGACGCGCGGAGCTCGAACAGATCCGCCTGCCCTGGGCGGAAAACCTGCTGCGGGAGGGATTGATCGCGTTTTGCGCCATCCCTCTTGTTTCCCGGCGCCGGGAGATCGGCACCATCAATTTGTGCAGCCGGCGGGAGGACGCGTTCGTCGAATCCGATTTCGGGTTCCTCATGCAGGTGGCGGCGCACTTCGCGATCGCTCTGGACAACGCCCTCGCCTACCAGCGCATTGAGGAACTGAACCAGAGGCTGGAAAAAGAGAACCTTTACCTCACCGACGAAATCCGCAGCAACTATTTCTTCGAAGAGATCATCGGCGAGAGCCGGGGCCTCCAAAACGTTCTCAAGCAGGTGAATCTCGTCGCCCCCTCGGATTCGACGGTGCTGATCTGCGGCGAGACAGGGACCGGGAAGGAACAGATCGCGCGCGCCATTCACAACCTCAGCGCCCGGCGCCACAGCACCTTCGTCAAGCTCAACTGCGCCGCCATTCCGACAGGGCTGCTTGAGAGCGAGATGTTCGGGCACGAAAAGGGCGCCTTTACGGGCGCGATCTCCCAGCGCGTCGGACGATTCGAACTGGCGGATGGCGGCACTCTCTTTCTGGACGAAATCGGCGACATCCCGCTCGAGATTCAACCCAAACTGCTGCGGGTTCTGCAGGAACAGGAGTTCGAGCGGCTGGGGAGCACGCGCACGATCCGCGTCAACGTCCGGTTGATAGCCGCCACCAATCGGAACCTTCAGGAAATGGTGCGCCTCGGCGCCTTTCGAACCGACTTGTTCTACCGCCTCAACGTCTTTCCGATCCTGATGCCGCCCCTGCGTGAGCGTCGCGAGGACATACCCCTGCTGGTCCGCTACTTCGCGCAGCAGATGGCGCGGCGGATGGGAAAGAAGATCCGCACCATCCCGTCGCAGGTGATGGATAAGCTGATCCAATACCCGTGGCCGGGGAATATCAGGGAGCTTCAGAACCTCATCGAGCGGGCCGTCATCCTTACCCCGGGAGACGTCCTGCAGGTCCCGCTCGGCGAAATGTCTCTTCCCTCCGAGACGGCCGCTTCACCGGGTCAGACACTCGCCCAGGCCGAACGCCGCCATATCCTGGACGCTCTGCGGGCGACCGATTGGGTCATCGGCGGCCCTCACGGCGCAGCGGCCCGCCTCGGGATGAAGCGCTCGACCCTGCAGTCCCGCATGAAGAAGCTCGGGATACTAAAAAGCCGCGGGCCTTTATCCTCGATCAATTCCTGAAATCCCCATTCCATCCAGGAAAAGGACGGCTGAAAGATCGGCAGGCGCCGATATATCGGCATCCTCACTTCGGCGATCGGGTCAGATAATCTTTTAAACGACTGATTATTAATAAATAAAAAATTGGATCAATTCTTGCTTCTTTGAGTTTATCCGCGGAGGCACATGATGCTCAGGATAACATCTACGGAGGAAAATTCGACTCGCCGCCTGAAGCTTGAAGGAAAACTCAAGGACGCGTGGGTGCTGGAGCTGGAGGAGTTCTGGAGAACGCTGGACGGCAGGAAAAGGCTGGTCGTTGATTTGACCGAAGTCGATTTTGTGGACACAGCGGGAAAATACCTGCTGGCCCTCATGTACGGACGCGGCGCCCGCTTCACCGCCGACAGCCCCATGATGAAGCACCTCCTGACCAAAGTGGTCGGAGCCTCAAAGCGCCTCGCATTCAAAGCCCAGGCATAGGCATTTGCGGAACCCGGCAAGGGCCTCCGCCGCTTGGCGAAAAACCGCAACGGCTCCTAATTGCATTATGTCGAACCGCCGCCTCCGGCGACGCGAATCGAAAAGTCCCCGCTGTTCCGGCGTGCGCTGCATTTCCGGAAAGCACCGAATGGGGCTTCATCACAAAGCGCATGGTTGAGCGGCGCTCCATGCCGCTCACCTCCGGGTGAAGGATAAGTTCTACTTCAACCCTGAACGGTCGCACCCGGACTCAATCCTTTCAGGGTGGATCGAATCGCTCGAATCCATTCCCAGGGTCGGCCGCAAAGGGCGCGGCCAATATTGGTGTTTAACGCGCCCCGTTGGGCCGCCGCCCCCATCCCGGCGGCTTCCTTAAACCATCCTCCGTGCAGGCGGAGTGCTTGTTTCCCATATTTCCCGTGCGCCCGCCTGACGGACCCGCTAAAGAATTCTCTGCCTTGCCGCGGTGCCCCGGGTGTAATATGCATGGCGATACGGCGGAGCTTAAAAGGCTTATGCTTCTGCAAATCCAAAGGGGGCGCCCGTGACCGGAAGAGCAAAAGACAAGGCCGGAAAGAACCGGATCAAAGATTTTACGAGACGGGATTTTCTGATGGGCGGCGGCGCGGTGCTCGTCGCGGACTCTTTGGCTCACGCGGCGGCGCCCCCGCAGGCGAAGGCGTCTTACGCCCCATCCCAGGGCTATCTCGTCTATGACAGCCGGAAATGCGCCGGCTGCGTCACCTGCATGCTCAGCTGCTCACTCGTGCATGAGGGCAAAGAGAACCTGTCTCTGGCCCGCATTCAGATCGCGCAGAATTCATTCGCCCGATTCCCCGACGACATCCGGATGGCCGTATGCCGGCAGTGCGTCACGCCCCTCTGCGTCCAGAATTGCCCCACGGGCGCCGCGTTTGTGGACGGCGCGAACGGCAACGTGCGGCGAATCGATCCGGGAAAATGCATCGGCTGTAAGACCTGCATTCAGTCTTGCCCCCATCAGCCGAACCGCACCGTCTGGAATCCTTCCAAAAAGAAGTCCATGAAGTGCGACCTTTGCCTGGACACGCCCTATTGGAACGAAAAGGGCGGTCCTTTCGGGAAGCAGGCCTGCGTGGAATCATGCCCGATGAAGGCGATCCGGCTCGTCGCCGAGGTCCCGGACCAGACGGAAACGGACGGTTACGACGTGAACCTGCGAAACCAGCATTGGCAGAACCTGGGTCTGGTCGAAAGCATGGAGACGGTCCCCCCGTTGTACAAAGGCACGCCGCCTCCGCCCAGAGGCGGGAAGAAAAGCGGTTAGCGGTCAGCGGTTAGCGGGAAACGGCAAGGGACGCATTTATTCAGGTTGCAATCGTTTGCTGAAAGATCTCCAACAGCCCGATCTCTAACCGCTGGCCGCTAACCGCTGGCCGCTATTTTCGCATGACACTTTACGCACTAACCCTCTTTCTCGGCGCCTTCCTCCTGTTTCTGGTCCAGCCGATCGTCGCCCGACACATCCTGCCGTGGTTCGGCGGCAGCCCGGGAGTCTGGACCACCTGCCTGCTGTTCTTCCAAGTCGCGCTTCTGATCGGCTACGGTTACGCTCATTTCATCGTCCGTAGGCTGACGCCGCGCCTGCAGTCGGCGCTGACTCTGGCGCTGCTGATCCTGACGTCGGCCACCCTGCCCATCGCGCCCTCCCGATCCTGGGTTCCAGAAAACGGTTCTAATCCTGCATGGCATATCCTGAAGCTCCTGCTCGTCAGCGTCGGCGCTTGCTATTTTCTATTGGCGTCGAGCAGTCCCCTCCTCCAGTCCTGGTTCAGCCGCTCCCGGCCCGGCTCCTCGCCCTACCGCCTGTATACAGTCTCCAATTTCGGTTCGCTGATCGCCGTCGTCGCATACCCGTTCTGGATAGAGCCATGCCTGGGCTTGAATCTGCAGACGAGGCTCTGGTCGCTTCTCTATATCTTATTTGGGGCCCTTGGCGCCGTTTGCGCCATGAGGATGCGGAAAATCCCGGCCCTCACAAGAGAATCTCCGGCCCTTCCCGCCGAAAGAGACGCCGTGGACGGGGAGCCGCCGCCGTCGTTCTGGGAACGCGTCCTGTGGCTGAGCATGGCGGCTTTGAGCTCGACGCTGCTTTTGGCCGTCACCAACCAGCTTTGCCTGGATGTGGCCGTCATCCCGCTGCTGTGGCTTTTCCCGATGGGGCTATACCTCCTCTCATTCATGATATGTTTCCACAGGGACCGCTGGTATTCCAGGAGGGTATTCGGCGCCGCCCTCGCCGCGGCCTTGGCGCAGACCTGCTTCGTGCTTCACCGGGGCATTTACATCGGCGTGCCGGCTCAGATCGCCTCCTACGGCCTCACCCTTTTTGCCTGCTGTATGGTGTGTCACGGCGAGCTGGCGCGCTTGAAACCCGCGCCCCGTCATCTGACCTCCTTTTATCTGATGGTTGCGGCCGGCGGAGCCCTGGGCGGCGCTTTCGTGAATTGGATCGCGCCGTACACGTTCCAAGGTTACTGGGAATTGCATCTGGGATTGGCGGGGACGGCACTGCTTTTCATGCTTGTTCTCTTCCGGGACCCGAACGGAGCCATGCGCGGCGGACGCCCCTTCTGGGCATGGTCCCTCCTTTACCTGTCGTTTTCGACTCTGAGCATCGCCCTTATCTGCCAGGCCCGCGATACCCTGAAGGACGCCGTTGCGACGAAGCGCAATTTTTTCGGGGTCTTAA
The DNA here is from genome assembly GCA_964481255.1 of uncultured Acidobacteriota bacterium. Taxonomy (GTDB): domain Bacteria; phylum Acidobacteriota; class UBA6911; order UBA6911; family UBA6911; genus UBA6911. The sequence goes on from CAYZTZ010000027.1 coordinate 16,439, forward strand.
AAGTAACGATCGATAAAGGAAGGGATCCGTCGGAGCGCCGCACGGTCCTCATGCACGGGCGCATCGAGCATGGTTTCCAATTCACGGCGGAAGACAGGCGCTATTGGCCGACGTCCTATTTCGGACCGACGAGCGGCGTGGGAATCGCCATACGCTTCCACCCGCGGCGCCTTGAACCCGGGCGGCGCCATTTGCGCATCGGAGTGGTCGGCCTCGGGACCGGAACGCTGGCCGCCTACGGGGAGGAAGGAGATTACCTGCGCTTTTACGAAGTAGATCCGGACGTCGTCCGGCTGTCCGAGGAGCATTTCAGCTATCGCAGGGACACCGCCGCAGATGTGGACGTGGTTCTGGGAGACGCCCGCATTTCCATGGAACGGGAATGGACCCTGGGGCGGGCCGGGGAATTCGACGTGCTCGCGGTGGACGCCTTCAGCAGCGACGCAATTCCGGTCCACCTGCTGACGCGCGAATGCCACCGGATATACCGCTATCACCTGAAGGAGGACGGCATTCTCGCGATGCACGTCAGCAACCGCTATTTCAACCTGGGCCCCGTGATTCGCAGCCTCGCGAGCGAAGATGCGGCGAGGGGAGTGGAAGCGATCCAGGTGATGGATGAGGAAAACCGACTGCTGGGAACGGACGCCTCCCGGTGGATTCTGCTGACATCCAACCGGCGATTCCTGGAGAACAAGGAAGTTCGCTTTGCTGCGAGCCCCTGGGCGCCCGATGACGCCCCCGCTTTTATTTTCACCGATGACTACAGCAACCTGTTTCGTCTCCTCCGCAAGAAAAGCTTTTTCGAGTAGGCTGGCCTGGAAATTCACGCGCCGGCCCGGGCCGCATCCCCAAACCGTTTCATGAGACTCTCCTGAAACCACGAAGACCGCCAAGATTGCAAAGAGTCTGTTTCTTTTGATGGTCTTTGCGGTTTGTTCTGAAAGCCCATAGGGTCCTCCAATTCCATCCCCCCTGCGCGAAGTGTCGGATTGAAGGGTGCGGGAAAGAGCCGGCCTCCGGTTTCGCGTATGAACTGCGCCTTTTTGTTAAACCCAGGACCTGGCGGGCTGGTAATCGAAAGGTTCCATGGAGAAGCTGCCGCGCCCCTGCGTGAGGGACCGAATCTGCGTGGAATATCCGAACATTTCCGCCAGAGGCACCAGCCCGCGGACGACGCCGGTCCCGCCCAGCAGTTCGGTATCATGGATTTCCGCCCGTCGGGAACCCAGGTCTCGCATTACGGCGCCCATGCAGTCCTCCGGAACGCGGACTTCAATCCGCATGACGGGTTCGAGCACGATCGTCCGGGCCTCGGAGATCGCCTCCCTCAAGGCCAGGGTGAGCGTTCCCATCAGCGGGACCGAAGGGTCCGGCGGGTCGTTATGGCGGAATTCAAGGATACGCACCGTGATGTCGACCACGGGGTACCCGTGCGACCCGCCCGAATCGCAGCCCCGCAGCAGTATCTCCTCCGCTTCCCTCTGAAGGGGGGCGGACAGATGGCGGGATACGCGCGAGACGTCCACTTCGACGGGAGGCAGGCTGTGGTCCCCCGGAGTTCTCGGGCGGGGCAGGACTTCCACCGCCGCGCGCCCGCTGACCAGCACGTCGCCGATGCGCTTTTCGAATTCTCCTTTGCCGACGCCGCGCGAATGGACGGTTTCGCGGTAGGAGACGCGGGGACGGCCGAAAAAGGCCTCCACATTGAACTCGCGCTGCATCCTGTTGCGGGTTACCTCCAGGTGAAGCTCGCCCATGCCCGACAGGATCATCTGGCCGGTTTCCTCGTCCGTGGACATTTTCAGCGTCGGGTCCTCGCGCAGAAGACGGGCAACGATCTCGAACAACCGGTCCCGCTCCGCGGAAGTTTGTGTTTCGACGGTCATGGAAACGACTGTTTGCGGGAACTGGATCGGTTCAAATGTGATCGGGTTCTGGGGATCGCACAGCGTGTCCCCTGTCGCGACATCCTTCAGCCCGTGAACGGCGACAATATCGCCGCAGCGGGCTTCTTCGACCGGCTCCGTCCGGTCGGCGTGCAAACGGAGAATGCGCCGGAGCCGGATCCGGGTCCTGGTTCTGGGATGATAGCAGCGCTCCTCGGTGGTCAGGGAACCCGAATAGACGCGCAACCAGAGAAAGTCCGTGCTGGAAGCCGCCACCACCTTGAAAACGAGTGCCGAAAAAGGCGCGCCCGGAGACAGCGGCCTCTCGGTCGGCTCGCCCGTCTCGGGGTTGACGCCCCTTGCGGGAGGCCGGTCCAGAGGGGACGGCAGATAATGACAAACAGCGTCCAGGACGGGTTGAATGCCGAGGTCCCGGAGCGCGGCGCCGCACAAAACCGGAATCAGCTTGCCGCCCAGAGTCGCCTCTCGGACGGCGCGACGGAGATCGGCGGCCTCAATAGATCCATCGGCGAGATAGAGGTCCGCGAGCCAGTCCACACAATCGGCCGCGCTCTCGATAAGGCGCTCGCGGGCCTGCAGAGCGTTGCCTTTGAAATCGTCCGGGATCTCGCGGACCTCGAGCTCGCGCCCGTGCGTCGCCGGATTGAAAAGGATCAGCTTTTGATCCATAAGATCGACAATCCCCTCCAAGCCGCTTTCGCTGCCGTAGGGCAGGTTGACCAGCGCAGCACGCGCTCCCAGCCTGGACCGGATCTGATGCAGAACCCTCTCATGGTCGGCCCCGGCGCGGTCCAGTTTATTGATGAAAGCCAGGCGCGGGACCTGGTACCGGTCTGCCTGCCGCCAGACGGTTTCACTTTGCGGCTCCACGCCCTCGACCCCCGAAAAAACGACCACCGCCCCGTCCAGGACGCGCAGGCTCCTTTCGACCTCGGCGGTGAAATCGACATGGCCCGGAGTGTCGATCAGATTGATCTGGTGGTTCGCCCAGAGAAAAGTAGTCGCCGCGGCGGAGATGGTGATCCCTCTCTCGCGTTCATCGGCCCGAAAATCCATGACCGCTTCGCCGTCATGGACCTCCCCGATTTTATGGGTCCTCCCCGAATAGAATAGAAAACGCTCGGTGACCGTCGTCTTGCCCGCGTCGATGTGGGCGATGATGCCGATATTGCGCACTCGTTCAAGCGGCGTAAAAGCCATCCGTCTCTCCGCATACGGGCCATGCCGCCACGAAGTCAAACCGGGGCGGCGAAGGCACGGAAACCAGTACTTTTACAGCTTGGGCGGTTTTCGTCAAGCACATCGGCATCGGGAACTTCAGCCGGCCCGAATCAAAGATCGCCGGCTGCCCGAATGCGACAATGTCGCCCACCGGAGCCTGTCCGGGAAAAGGCGACAGGCGTCTGCCGTCAGAGGATACGGATGAATCCGGCTATGGCGAAACGCCGTTCAAAGCAGAACTCCTTATTGATTTTGCGCCGGCTCAGAATCGCAAAACTCACGGCGTCGGTGCAGCTATAACGGAAAAATGGAATTGCCATAACGGATCCTTTCAAGGCAAAATTCCCGGGATATGCCGATGAGCCGGTACCATGCGTAAAGTGTTTCATTTTGTTCCGGGCGACGTGGCGCCGAGCCCGATCCAGGTGCTTGAAAGCCAGGGGATGGCGGGCCGCCCGAATCTGCCCGAGAAGATTCGCTCCCTTCTGGATTCGGCGCTCGCGCTTTTCCATGAACTGGCCGAGCCCCGCGGAGTGTTCGAAGAATGGCCCGTCGCAGGTTTTCAGGAAATATATGACGGGCAGGGACTCAACACGCCCGGCGGGCCGGTCGAAAAGATCGTACCCCGGGCGGACGGTCTCGCGCTCTTCGCCGCGACCCTGGGAAACCCCTTGATCGTCAAAAACGTCGATCTCTTCAAGCAGGGCAACGCGGCGCTGGGTTTCATGCTGGACGCGGTCAACGGCTGCGGGGCCGAGAAGCTCGGGGCTTTGATGGCGAGGCGCTTTATGGAACTCTTGCCGGAGGAGCTGCGCCGCTCCAAAAACCTGAAGGCGCAGTATTACAGCCCCGGACATTGCGGCTGGCATATTTCCGGACAGGCCAAATTGTTTGAGGCTCTCCGGCCGCAGGAAATCGGCGTTTCTCTCAACGCGCGTTATGTCATGCAGCCGATCAAGTCCATCTCCGGCTTCCTGGTGGTCGGAGACATGGAGATCCACAGGTTCCGGCCCAATTTCCCCTTCTGCAAGGAGTGCAAAGAGCACAAGTGCGTGCAAAGGCTGACGGTACTGGAGAATACGAATTAGCATCCGGTGATGGGACAAGGCCGCGGGCGAGAAGGCCCGCCGGCGCGGAAAGGCTTTTATGGAAGATATCCTGGAGCGTTTGCGGAGGGGCGATGTGATTGTGGGGGACGGCGCCGTCGGCACCCAGCTCATGAAGCGCGGTCTGAAGCACGGCGACCCGCCCGAAATCTTTAATCTCACCCGGCCCTCGGTCCTGGAGGAGATCGCAGCGCAGTACCTCGACGCCGGCGCGGAAATCGTCACCACCAACAGTTTCGGCGCCTCGTCCCTGCGGCTGAAGCAGTTCTCCATGGACAAGGACGCCGAGGAAATCAACCGCAGCGCGGTGAGGGCCGTCCGCAGGGCGGTCGGAGACAGGGCTTATGTTTCGGCCTCCGTGGGCCCGACGGCGCGCATGCTCAAGCCGGGCGGAGACACGGAGCCGGAAGAGGTCTTTTCCAGCTTCTGGGACCAGATCCGCGCCCTTCTGGAGGCGGGCGCCGACATGATCTGCATTGAAACCATGATGGACGTCGCCGAGACAGCGCTCGCGATCCGGGCCGCGCGGTCGCTGGATTCCAAAGTGCCCGTCATGGCCACCATGACGTTCGGGAAAACGCCCCAGGGATTCTTCACGCTGATGGGGTCCTCGATTGAAACCGCCGCGTCCGAGATGGAAAAGGCCGGCGCAGACATCATCGGCTCCAACTGCGGGAACGGCGCGGAAGTCATGGTCGGGATCGCCCGGGAATTCCGCCGGGTCTCCAGACTCCCGGTAGCCATTCAAAGCAACGCCGGCCTGCCCGTCGCGGCGGAGTCGGGACTGGTTTACCCGGAAACGCCGGAGTTTTTCGCGGAGAAGACGGTAGAGTTTTTGAAGCTCGGGGTCCAGATCATCGGAGGCTGCTGCGGCACGGGACCCGAGCACATTCGCGCCATACGCAAGGCCGTCGACGCCCACCGCGCGGCATCAGGATAAGGAAACGCCGGTATTCGCGGACCGTCAAAGCATCCCGGCGTGTTTCCACAAAGAGGTACGGCATGAAAAAGACATTCCCCTATTGCTTGATCCTGCTTTTTATTTTCGCGTTTCTTCCCGCACCTCGGGCGCAGGAGACCAAGATCACGGTATTGAATCCGCGGGGCAACCCTCCGCCGATCCCTCTGGTCCCCATGGCGCCTCGACCGTCCGGCCTGGACGGCAGAACCGTCTATTTCGTGGATATCAAATACGAAGGAGGAGCCAGTCTTCTGAGAGCGGTCATGAATTGGTTCACGGAGAATATTCCCGGGGCCAATCTCGTATTCCGCGAAAAGGCCGGATCCTATAATCAGGAAGACGCGAAACTATGGGCCGAGATCAAAGATAAGGCCGATGCGGTCGTGGTAGCCGTGGGCCATTGAAACACATGCGCGCCGGCGGTCGCCGGCATTTGCGTGGACCTGGAGAAACTCGGCAAACCCGCGGTAGGTATGGTAACCAACCGATTCGTGGAGACCGCGAAGGCCAACGCCCGGAAGAAGGGAATGCCCAACGCGCGCCTGGTTTTTGTGCCTCATCCCGTCTATGGGAAAACCGCGGAACAGCATAAGGCTTATGTCGTCGGAAAGGACCCGGCCACCGGCAGGCAGGTCATTCAGGAAATTGTGGACGCCCTGACCAAACCGTTGACCGACGAAGACCAAAAGACCGGCTTTGTGGAAACCCAGGCCCCGCCGCGGCTGGTCGGCCCGCAGACGCCTGACAGACTCGAGCGCCTGTTTGCGGCCAATGGATGGACGGACTACCTTCCAATCGTCCTCCCGACCGAACAGAAGGTCAGCGACATGCTCAAGGGCACCAGCCGACGTCCGGAAGAAGTCGTGGGCAAAATGGCTGCAGGATCCTTTGAACCCTGGGAATTCACGGTGGAAAAAGTCGCCGTCAACGCCGTTATGGCCGGGGCGAAGCCGGAACACCTGCCGGTGATCCTGGCGATCGCCGCTTCCGGCGTCTCGTCTCTCGATGATTCCCCGCACTCGCTTGTGCGGGCCGTCGTCGTGAACGGGCCCGTTCGCGAGGAAATCGGCATGAATTTCGAGATAGGCGCCATGGGGCCTTTCAACCAAGCGAACGGCGCGATCGGAAGAGCGTGGAGCCTGATGTCCCGGAATCTCGGCAACGCGGGTGTCGTGGGACAGACCTATACAGGATCCCAGGGAAACAGTCTGAATTACATCAACATCGTGATCGCCGAAAATGAAAGCCAGAGCCCCTGGGTTCCCCTCAGCGTGCAGAAAGGATTCAAGGCCGGAGAAAGCGTCGTCAGCATTTTTTCAGGACTGGGGATTCACGCCGGCCAGGGGGCCAGGCGCGCGGCCGAACGCACCAACCCGTCCTTCGTCCGTCAGTTCAGCAGCATTTTGCAGACATTCACCGGACACTTCGGGGCTCTTATTGTCTGCGACCCACTGGTCGCCAAGAGCCTCAAGGCGCAGGGCTACGACACCAAGGACAAGGTGAGCCAGTGGCTGTACAGAAACACGCAGATCACGGTCGCCGATTACCGCGCGAGCACCTTTGTGGATGAATTCGACGCTCCGCGCGCAAAAAAAGGGATCGAACCCTACGCGTCCTGGTTCAAGCTGCCGGCGACGGCCCGCATCCCCCGATTTGCCGGCGCCGACGACATCGTGATCGTGGTGACGGGCGGGGAAACGCACCCGGTCTTTCAGGCCGGCAACCTGAAGTATGTGAACAGCGTCGCAGTGGATCCCTGGAGATAAAGGTTCCGGGGCTCCCGTGCCGCGCCCTGAATGCGGGGTCCGGGATGAATCCGGCCGCCGCCGGTATCCTTCATCTTGAATCCATGATTCGATCACGATCGGGATATGAGCCCACATTTTCTTCAGGAATCCAGCCGCGACCGGGTCGCGGCACGGCGCGTCCTTTCCCCCCTGGACGATGAAGGCCTTCCGGAACCGTCCGCGTGGGCGGCCGCTTCGCCCGTCGCCTTTTGCGCGGATTGGCGGGGCGAGCACCCCGATCCCGACAGGGAAACGCAGGTGCGGCTGCTCTGGACCGGCGAGGCCCTGTTCGTGCGATTCCAATGCCGCTATCGGGATATTCACACTTATGAAGGCGCCGGGCGGCGGAGGGACCGACTCTGGTTAAAGGATGTCGCGGAAATCTTCATCCGGCCCGGTCGGGAGGACCCGCGGCGCTACAAGGAATTTGAAATCAGCCCGAACGGGGATTTTTTGGATCTGGATATATCCCCCGGCCGAAGATCCATCTTATTCTGTGATCTCCACCGCAGAGTCGCCGTGGAGTCCGCCGCCCCGGTATGGACCGCCGAGCTGGCTATTCCGATGGATTGCCTGGCGCCGGGATTCGATCCCGGGGAAACTTGGCGTCTGAATCTTTTTCGCATCGAAGGGAAGGAACCCGACCGCTTCTACTCGGCGTGGTGCGCCACGCACACCCCTCAGCCGAACTTTCACGTCCCCGAGTGCTTTGGAGAGCTGCGTTTTTGCTGAAGGCCGAAACTGTTTCGAGGCGGCCGCAATTTCGCTTGACAACCTGCAGGCGCGGGTCGCTTTATAAATGGGATATTTGAAATGACGCGATCTAAACCCGGTTACACAGGAGCATACGGTATGACAAAGAGAAACCTGATCATCGCATCGGTGGTGACGGCATTCATGGCCTTATCCGCGGCGGCGGGCCCGTACCAGGCGACGCCACGCTGCGACAGGGAATGTCTGGTCACGCTCATGAAAAATTACCTGGCGGCGCTTGTCAAACATGATCCGTCCGCGGTCCCTTTCGCCCATGAAGTCAAATTCGTGGAGAACGCGGCGAATATCCCGGTGGGCGACGGGCTTTGGGTCACGGCGTCCGGAGGGCCGACGGAGTTCCAGATATACGCAGCCGATCCCGTCGCGCAACAGGTCGCCTGCCTTGTGATGATGAAGGAAAGCGCCGACCGGGACATCCTGGTGGGGGTGCGCCTGCGTCTGCAGCGCGGCAGGATCGCCGAGGCTGAACACCACGTGATCCGCGAAAACCTGGCGAATTCCCTTCCCAACCTTCAGAAACCGCGTCCCGGCCTGGTTGAAGACGTGCCCCCGTCGGAGAGAACGCCGCGCGAACAATTGATCGACATCGGGCTTTCCTACTACGACGCTCTCACGGGAGAAGACGGCACGTTGGCCCCCTTCGCGCCCGAATGCGAGCGCCACGAGAACGGCATGGTCACCGCCGGAGGCAAGCCGACGGAACCGAAGGCGAAACCGGAGGCCAAGACGCCGCCAAAGGTTAATCCTGAAATGGAAAAGATGATGAAGGCTTTCGAGGCGATGGGACCCGCGGGCCGGACCTGCGAAGGACAGATCAGCACCGGGACCTTCGCCTATATCACGGACATCAAAAACCGCCGTTTGCTTGTCGCGGACGAACAGAAAGGCCTGGCGGTGGGCTTTTCGATGTTTTACCACGACAGCAAGCTTAAGACGATGAAGATCAAGACTCCGTCCGGGGAGTTCACCATGGCGGCTTTCCAGGGGGCTTTCAACCTGCCGGCTATACACTTTTTCAAGATCAAGAAGGGCAGGATTTACGACATCGAAGCCACCGGCTTTACGCTCCCCTACGGAGCAAAGTCCGGCTGGGAATAATGCGCCGGAATTCACCCATACCTCTCGTGAGCACGAATCTTGAGAGCCGTGCTCACACAAACAAAAGGGGGAAACTAATCCGTGTGCGGACGGGTCTCCAGAGGCTGTCTCATAACTGGGAAATTAGAAAGGTCGCTTTAATAGAATCAGCTATTTCGGCGGCCCAATGATCGGGCATGCGAGTTTTGAGACAGCCTCTCCAGACCCGTCCGTCTGTCTTAGCCCATCGCACGGCTCTGGAGAGCCGTGCTCACACAAACATCGTATGAGGACCGGTCGGGCCGCCCGCACAAATCCCATCTATAAGCTCCATTGCGATGTTTTTTATTTCAGAATCGTGTCATAGATCACATCCCGTCCCCGCAAAACACATAAATAATAAGGCTTTCAAAGCCGAAAAGTCCTTCGTGCCGCCAAAGGCAATTTTGTAACGCCGCGCGGCATGACTGGTTGTTGAGGTTTTAGCCCGCCTTGCCCCTTTTCATGACAAGCAGGCCGCTGCGGAAGCACCCGCCGGTCCGGGAACGAGGGAAGCGGCGACAGATGAACAGAGGACACGCGATCACTACCATGACAATTCAATGCCGCTTCGGCCCTTGCGCACACTGCGAGGCGACTTCATGACGCCGGGCTCCGACGCTTTGCTCATTGTGGACGCCGACAAGGCGAGCCGCGACCGTCTGGCGGAGCACCTGTCCGCGTGCGGATTCAGCGTCTCCGCGGCACGCGATGCCGAGGGCGCCTGGGACCATATCCGATCGCGACGCGTCGATCTGGTGCTCCTCGGCGCCGGTACTCCCGGCATGGACGGAATGGACATCCTGGCCGGCCTCCGGAAAGTTTACACGCCGGAAGAGCTGCCGGTTCTCTTCATGCCGCCCGGCGGCGATCAGGAAGGAGCGCGCGCCCTGGAATGCGGCGCGAACGACCTTATCGCCAAACCCGCCCCTTTCCCCGTCCTGCTCGCCCGCATTCAGGTCCAGCTGTCGCGCAGGCGCGCCGAGGAAGCCCTGCAGGAAAGCGAGCAGCGTTACGCCCTCGCGACCCTTGTAACCAATGACGGCCTTTGGGACTGGGACCTTGTCGAGAACAGGATCTACTACTCCCCGCGATGGAAATCGATGCTCGGGTGGGAAGAGCACGAGATCGGGGACGATCCCGATGAATGGTTCCGGAGAATCCACCCCGACGACGTCGACCGCGTCCGGGCGGACATCGCCGTCCACCTCGAGGAACAAACACCCCATTACGAGGGCGAATTCCGCATGCTCCACAGGGACGGCGCCTACCTGTGGATGCTCTGCCGCGCCCTGGCCGTCCGCAACGCCGAGGGCAAGGCGATCCGGATGGCCGGATCGCAGACGGATATCACGCGCGGGAAGGTCGTCGACGTGCTGACCGGATTGCCCAACCGCATCCTCTTCATGGACCGTCTCGGCCGCTCCTTCGAACGGGCCCGGCGCAACAAGGACAAGACGCTGGCCCTGATCTTCCTTGATCTGGACAGCTTCAAGCTGATCAACGACAGTCACGGGCACCTGGTGGGCGATCAGCTCCTGGTGGCCATCGCCGGCCGGCTTGAGTCCACGGTGCGCGCGAGCGACAGCGTGGTCCGGTTCGGCAGCAACCACACCATCGCCCGCCTCGGCGGAGACGAGTTCACCTTGCTGCTGGAAGACATCTCGAGCGTCGAGGACGTAAATCGCGTGGCCGACCGCATCGTCAAAGAACTCTCGATCCCCTTCATCATCGGCGGCCAAGAGCTCTTCCCCACCGCCAGCATGGGGATCGCGATATACAATCCGTCCTACCGCACACCGGACGAACTCCTGCGCGACGCGGACACGGCGATGTACAGCGCAAAGGCTCTGGGCAAGGGGCGCTATGTCGTGTTCGACTCCACGATGCGCGCCCACGCCGTCGCGCGCCAGCAGCTCGGCAACGAGCTTCGCCGCGCCCTGGAAAAGAAGGAATTCGAGGTCCACTACCAGTCCGTGGTCTGCCTGGACACCGGCAAGATATGGGCCTTCGAGTCCCTGATACGCTGGCGGCACGAGACGCGCGGCCTGATTCCCCCGAAAGAATTCATGCCCATCGCGGAAGAAAGCGGCCTGATCGTTTCAATAGGCCAGTGGGTGCTCGAGACCGCCTGCCGCCAGATGCGCATCTGGCAGTCGCGTTTCCCAACGGACCCGCCGCTCTGTATCTGCGTGAATCTTTCCGCCAGGCAGCTGCTTCATTCCGATCTTGTCCGGCAATGCCGCACCGTGCTGGAGGAAACGCGATTGGCCCCCGGCAGTCTGAGCCTGGAACTGACGGAAAGCGCCATGATGCCCGATCCCGAATCGACCGTCAAGCTGCTGTGCCAGCTGAAATCCCTCGGGATAAAAATCGCGCTGGACGATTTCGGGACGGGATATTCATCGATCGGCTACCTTCGCCGTTTCCCGATTGACTGCCTCAAAATCGACACGTCGTTCGTGTCCCGCGTCATGCAGGATGACGAAACGGTCCGTACCATCATCTCGCTGGGGCGGAATCTCGGGCTGCGCGTGATCGCCGAGGGTGTCGAGACAGTCGAGCAGGCGGAGAAACTGCGGGACCTGGGATGCGAACTGGCCCAGGGTTACCATTTCTCCGTCCCGGTCATCGCCCAGGAGGCGACGGACCTCCTCGCGGCAAACCGTCATTGGGCGGCCGCTGTTAAGGCGGTCAAGATGGGGCGTCACGAGCTCTGGACGGTGCCCGCCGTCGCAGCGCGCCGCCAGATCGGTTAGCCCGACGGGCGCATCCCGATCTTCGCGGCGCATCACAGCCGCATCCAAATTTTGAAGGAGTTTTAGAGGTTGTGTGAGCACGGCTCTCCAGAGCCGTACGTCGGCCTATTGTTCAGACAGACGGACGGGTCTGGAGACCCGTCCGCACGCGAATTAGGGAGAACCGTCCTCACATATTTCAAGACAAGGCCCCTCACCGGACCGAGGCCCGTTCTTCGCGGACCACTGTCCACAGGATGACGGCTCCAAGGACGTCCAGCACGCCCAGACATATGAAAAAAGGCGTGTAGCCGATCCTGGAAACGAGGGCCCCGATCGCCAGCGAGAAAACAAGCACTCCCGCGTTGCCGAACGTTCCGGCCATGCCCGCGACCGTCGCCACCTGGTTTTTCTTAAACAAATCGGAGGCCATGGTAATGACGGTGACCGAAAGCGTCTGGTGCGCAAACCCTGCGAGACTGAGAAGCGCGACGGCGGCCGTCCCGCTCTGCACAAACCCGACGAAGCCGACGAAAAGCATCAGAAAGGCCCCGAGGCTGAAGGCGCACCGGCGGGCGTTGACCAGACTGAGCTTCCCGTACTTCTGGCACGCCATGCCGACCATTCCGCCGAAAACGCAGCCCAGATCCGCCGCGAGGAACGGCAGCCAGGCGTAGAGGGCGATCTGTTTCAGGTCCATGTGACGGACGCTGCTCAGATATAACGGCAGCCAAAAGCTTAGGGTCCCCCAGGTCGGGTCCGCGAGGAAGCGCGGGATTGCGATGCCCCAGAAATTGCGCTGACGCAGTATCCCCGGTATGGAAGGACGCGTTCCGTCGCTCCGCAGGGACGGCTCCTGTCCCGAGACGATATGCTCCCGCTCCCTATCGGAGAGGGCGGGATGTTTCTCCGGCGACCGGTAAAACAGGAGCCAGAGGACGACCCAGACCAGTCCCATTCCGCCCGTGATGACAAAGGAAGCCTGCCAGCTGTAATGGAGAATCGCCCAGACCACCAGCGGAGGCGCCGCCATGGAACCGATGGAGGCGCCGATATTGAAGATGCCGCCCGCCAGTCCTCTCTCCCTCGCCGGAAACCATTCGGCCGTCGCCTTCATGCCCGCGGGGTTGGCCGACCCTTCGTTGAATCCCAACAGCCCGCGCAGCCATGCGAGAGCCTGCCAGCTGTGGGCCAGTCCATGCGCCATGTTCACAAGCGACCATGCCGCGGCGAACATGGCGAACCCCAGCCTGAGGCCGACCACATCCAGGATATAGCCGCAGGCGGGCTGGAGCATGATGGCGCCCTGGAAAGCGCCTACAATCCATGAATATTGCCTCTCGGAAATCTGCAGATCGTGGAGAATCGACGGCGCGGCAACGGAGAGCGTGCTGCGCGTCAGATAGTTGATGCTCGAGCCGACCATGATCAGCCCGATCATCCACCATCGCAGTCCCTTGATCCTGGGCATAGGGGCTCGAGTCGCGTGACGGTCGTCTCAATACGCTGTGAGACCGCCGTCCACGGGAAGGGCGACCCCGGTAATGAAGGCCGCCCGCTCGCTTGCCAGAAAAACGCAGGCGTTCGCCACATCCGAGACCGTCGCGAGCCTGCCGAGAGGGATTTCGTTGAAACGCTCGGCGCGGCGCTCGGGGTCCTTCATCACGGCTTCGACCAGCGGCGTGTCCACCGTGCTCGGATGGATCGAGACGCAGCGAATGTTGTCCCTGGCATAGCGCGCGGCGACGGACTTTGTCAGAAGCGTCAAGGCGCCTTTCGTCGTGGTGTATGCCTCGTTGGTGTATTTATGACCCACCAGCCCGCTGATGGACGATATGTTGAGAATCACCCCGCCGCCGCCCGCCCTCATGACGGGCAATGCATGCTTGATGCCGAGGAAAGGACCCTTGACGTTGACGGCCAACATGGCATCGAGCGCCTCCACAGGCATCTCCTCGATGTTTTTCCTGATATTGATGCCGGCGTTGTTGACCAGGATATCCAGGCGCCCGGTCCCGGCAAGGATCACGGCGAACGCTGCCTTCCAGCTCTCCTCCGAGGCGACATCCAGCGTCAGAAAGACCGCCCCGTCCATTTCACCAGCGGTCTTCTCGCCCAGGGCGCTGTTGATGTCCCCAAGGAAAACGGCCGCCCCTTCCGCGTGGAACCTGCGGGCGATCTCCGCCCCGATCCCCCGGGCCGCGCCGGTAATCAAAGATACTTTCCCGGACAAGAGCATGATCGTCACTCCTGCGCTAATGGGCAACCTGCCGCGCGGCGGCGGCGATGTGCCGCGCGGTCAGGCCGTAAGCCTCAAGCAAATCCTCATAGCTGTGCGCGGACTGGCCGAAACGGTCGCCGATGCCGACCGATCGCATGGCGACGGGTTTTCCCCAAAGAGCTTCCCGTATCAGCTCCGCCAGCCCTCCGATCAGAGAATGCTCCTCCGCCGTCACCACTCCCTTCACGCCGTCCGACAGACCGGCGAGGGCGGACATATCGGCCGGCTTCAAAGAACTGACGTTGACTACCCGGAGCGAGACGCCTTCGTCCGACAGAATTTCGGCTGCTTCCAGGGCCAGGGTCACCATCGGGCCGCAGGCGAAAACCGCGACATTACTTCCCTGGCGAATCAGATAAGGCTTGCCGGGGACGAAGGGTCCGTCCGGCGGCATGACATCCGGGAGATCGTTCCGGCTGAGGCGCATGTAGGCCGGCCCCTTGTAGCCCGCCAGAGCCCGCGTCATTGTGCGCGTTTCATTGCCGTCCGCCGGCGCCAGAACGGTCATGT
>CAYZTZ010000028.1:0-29887 GCA_964481255.1 uncultured Acidobacteriota bacterium
TGATTTTGGATGCTGCATGTTTTGATAAAGGCTGCGTTGCATCCACCAGGGAGCCCCAACAGCATGAATTCCCGGTCAATAATGCTGACAGAAGATTTCCCCTCCATAACCTCAGATCCTGCCGGAACTCCCCTCCCTCTGACCGCTGACCGCTGCCCGCTAACCGCTAGCCGCTAGCCGCTAATCCACTTCCGCGACGACGATGGAATTGGAGAGCTCGTTGACCACGTAAACGGTGCGGTTGTCCGGTCCGATCTCGATATCGGTGGGGCCGCGGTCGACAGCGAAGGTTTTGAATTCCAGGCTGCTGAGATCCGCAGGAAGGATGGACACGCTGCGGGACGCGTTGTTGACCACGAAAACCCGCTTCCCGTCGGGACTGACCTCGACGCCGAAAGGCATCTTCCCGACCGGGATGGTGACCAGAACTTTCATGAGCTGCGTGTCGATCACCGACAGATCGTGGCTGCGGCTGTTGGCGACAAAAAGACGCTTGCCATCGGGCGTGATCGCGATTCCGTCCGGGGCTTCTCCGACCGTGATCTTATGGGTGGCGGATCTTCTTTCGGGATCAATCGCCCATACCTCGTTGCTGCCGCCCATGACGGCAAAAATGAGCTCGTCCCTGGGCGAGGCGACGACGCCGAAAGGCGAGATCCCGACCCGCATGGTCGCCAGAAGAGCGCGCCCGCGCACGTCAAGGATGTGGATCTGCCCCTCGCGGGTTCTTCCGTAATTGGTTACGTAGGCGCGGTAGCCCCGCCGGTCGAGGGCGACGGAATTGGGGTATCCTCCGACTTTGATGTCCTCGACGGACCGGAACGTTTCCAGATCGACCACGGCCACAGTCCCGGAATCCTTGCAGGCCACGAAGGCCGTCTTCCCGTCCCCGGTGACCGCGAGGCCGAGAGGGGATAAACCGACCTGGAGGCTGCGCGTCACGATTTTCTGGGACAGATCGACGGCCAGCAGTTCATTGGTGCCGTAGGAGGTCGCGTATAGTTTCGCGCCGTCGGGGCTCAGGGCGATAAAGTTGGGAGCCTTGCCGACTTTTCGGATCCGGTAGATATTGACGGTATTGCCGTGAGCCGGCAGCAGCAGGAGGGACATCATCAGCAGGACGCCCGGCTGTCTTCTCATGGTGGCTCCTTCCTCACTTCGTGGCGGCTATCAGGCTGAAGACTCCCGAACGCGGAGGTGCCGGGACGCTCAGCTCCTGAATGATCACCTGCCGGAATCCGACTTTGAAAAGCAGATCGATGATCCCGTCCCTGTCATAATACACCGCCCGGGCCTCGGCGGGATTCTTCTGAACGTATCGCAGATGCATTTTTTTCACAAACCAGGAGAGGGAATTGCGGAAGGATCTCGGCTCCAGCATCTCCGCAAGAATCAGATGACCGTTGACGCCGAGGATGCGCAAAGCTTCCGAGAGATAGGCTTCGGCCGGGCGCCGGTGCAGTTCAAAAATGGACACGACCAGCTCCCCGAAACCGTCCGGCACCGGCAGTCGGGGCTCGTCGAAATGCTTGAATTCAATGGAATGTCCGAGATTCAGATGGACCGCCCGCTGCTTGGCGCGCTCCAGCAGGGTGATGTTGGTGTCAAAGGAATAGATGCGCCCCGCGAATGCCCTCCGGCCGGCCAGCCTCAGGGCGAAGGTGCCCGTATCCGTGAGCAGGTCCACAACCTTCAAGCGCCCGGTGTCTATCACGAAGTCCACGATCTGATCGATCGCGAGATAGAAGTCCAGGCCCGTCCTCCAGCGGAAAAAACGGGCGACCCCCTCCTCATACGTGTCGATCCTGGCCGGAAGGCGGGCCAGAAACGGCCGGGGCTGGGGCTCGGAAAAATTGAATTTCTTCTGCAAATGCCTGGCGGACGTTTCGTTCTTCACCGAAGTCGACCCTTCGTGGATTCGATATTCGAAATTCAGGATTGCCGCAGAGGCCGGGGCGCGGGGCCTCTCCCCGCCGACGCTCTTTCAGTTCGCCCGACCCGTCTCCAACCCCCCATCCCGAATCCTGCGCGTGATATCAGCGGCGCAGCCGGTAAACGGAAAAACTTCCGGTTCGCACGGCAAGGCGGAAGCCCGCGGTCAAATCCGGGCTCTCGCGCAACCGTTCGGATAAGGCGTCCCCGTCTTCCGCGATGAGCCAGCCCGCGGCCGCCGCAGGAGCTCCGAGGGCCTCGTGCCATCGCGTCCCTCCTCCTTCATTATAGATGAAACTCCTGACCGGAAGTCCCGAGTCATAGACCAGGGGCGCCTGCCGGCCCATGTCAATCAGGATTTGCCGGCCGTCGTAGTTCCGCTTTAGGTACTGCAGCACTTCCCTCCTTTCCGGTTCCATGAATTCGTGTTCCAGGGTTTCGGCCATCATGGGACGGTTCTCCCTGGCAAGCGCGGGAATCAGCATTCCCAGGGCGCACAGAAGGATCGCGGCCGGCACGTGACGCCGCAGGGCCTCCGCGGCCAGAAAGAGCACCAGCGCCGCGGCGGGCAGCAGCAGTGCTCCCGGGCCGGGTTCCAGTCTCGCGCCTGGATTTATTCTCGCACTCAGCCAGCAGATCCAGGGCAGAACCATGGCGGCGATGCAGGCCAGAAGCAGGGAGCGCCTCGCCGCCTGCCCGCGCCGCATCGCCAGGGCGGCGAAGACGCCGACCGCCGGAAGAAGCAGGACCGAATAGCGCAACCGGTAAATCAGACCCCAGTAAAGGGCGGAGATGTTGATCAGCGACGGGACCCAGAGCAGCAGCATCGGCGCCCGCGTGTTCCGGTCGCCGCGCTCGATCAGAAACAGCAAAACGCCTGCGGCTGCCAGAACCAGAGGGAGGACGGTGGCCATCTGAGACAGTTCCCCGAGATGATAGAGGGCCGAAAGGAACGGGCGCTTGTAGGTGAGGTAGGGGGCCGGATTTCCCTGCGCGACCCTCAGGAAGAAACTGTCCCCCAGGCGGTGGTAGATGTACCCGAAATGCGCGGCCGCAGGCGCCGCGAAAAGGGCCAGATACACCGCGCCGGCCCGAAGCGCCGTTCGACGGGGCAGATACCGCGTCCGCCAATCACTGGCCAGAAGAAGCAGGACGCCGGCCAGAAAATACCAGCCCTCGTAGCGGCAAAGCGCCCCAAGAGACGCCCAGGCGGCCGCCGCCCAGGGGAGGCGCGCATGGTCGGACTCGCGCCACGCGATCAGGCCGTCCAGGGCGAGCAGCATCAATAGCATGTAAAGAGGCTCCGTCAGCGGGCAGCTTTGCAGGTACAGCAGGCTGGGGTTGGCCGCCAGGACGACGGCCGAGAGCAGGGCAGCGCCCGCGGAACCCGTGAATCTGTAGGAAATTTTATAAGTGAGAGCGACCGACAGCGCGAACGCGGCGACTGAAATGAAGCCCGGCAGCAATCCCGACCGGTATTGCGAGTCGAACAGGACGATGGGCAGGTAGAGCAGATGGATCAGCGGCAGCCAGTGGACTCCCATCTGGGTATAGCCCGGTTCCACAGAGTCCACGATCCTTCGGGCCACAAGAAGGTGCGCCTTGGCGTCGTAGTGGGCCGTCGTAAGACCCTGGGCGTAGTAGTAGACACAATGGGCCGCGCCCACGGCGAGGGCCGCAAAAAAAATCCATCGAAGCGCTTGCGGACGCCGGGAGAAGCCGGTTTTTTCTGAAGAAGCCATCAGGGGTAAATCCTGTAGAGCGTGCGCGGAAAGGCGATCGTTTCGCGCAAATGGCCCAGCTTGCAGAGCCACGCCACCACTCTTTCGATGCCCATCCCGAAGCCCGCGTGGGGAACGGTTCCGTATTTGCGAAGGTCCAGGTACCACTGAAAAGGCTCGATGGGAAGACGATGCTCCTCGAGGCGCTTCATCAGCAGGTCGTAATCGTGAATGCGCTGCCCGCCGCCGATGATTTCGCCGTAGCCCTCGGGCGCGAGCACGTCGACGCACAGGGCGACTTCCGGCCTCTCCGGATCGGGCTGCATGTAAAACGCCTTCACCGCGGAGGGATAACGGTGCACCATGACCGGCGACGTGTATCTCTCGGAAAGAAGCGTTTCGTCCGTCCCTCCGAAATCCCCTCCCCATTGAAGCTCCGAACCCGCCTCCTGAATGATACGCACCGCCTCGTCGTAACTGATGCGGGGGAAGGGCCGCGAGATGCCTTCCAGGACCGCCGTGTCGCGCTCGAGCGTCTCGAGCTCCGCGCGCCGCCTCGTCAAAACCCTTTCGACGATGAAACAGACGAGCCCTTCCGCGAGCTGCATCGTGTCTTCGAGCTCCGCGAAGGCGACTTCCGGTTCCACCATCCAAAACTCCATCAGATGGCGGCGCGTCTTGGATTTTTCCGCTCGGAACGTCGGGCCGAAGCAATAGACTTTCCCGAACGCCGCAGCCGTGGCCTCGTTGTAGAGCTGGCCGCTCTGAGTCAGGTACGCCTTCTGATCGAAATAGTCCGTCTCGAAAAGCGTCGTCGTTCCTTCGCAGGCGTTGGGGGTGAAAATCGGCGTGTCCACGAGAATAAACCCGAGACCGTCCAGGTAGTCCCGGCAGGCCTTGACCACCTCGTGGCGGATCCTGAGGATGGCGTGCTGGCGGGAGCTCCTCAGCCACAGGTGCCTGTGTTCCATCAAAAAGGCGGTGCCGTGTTCCTTGGGCGTTATGGGATAATCCTGCGCGAGCTGCAGAATCCGGAACCCGCTGACGTCCAGTTCATAGCCGCCGGGGGCGCGCGCGTCCCGGCGGACCTTCCCTTGAATCTCGAGGCTCGATTCCTGCGTCAGCCCGTCCAGCGCGTCGAACTGCTCGGCCGTGAAGTTGCCCCTGAAAGCCACGCACTGAATGACGCCGGTCCCGTCGCGAAGCAGGATAAACTGAAGCTTCCCGCTGCTGCGCCTGTTGTAAACCCATCCGCGGAGCGTGACGTCCTGTCCATCATGAGCGCCTACATTTTCGACATAAACCACCGTCATGCGATCCTCTTCCCCGTCTGGAAAGCCATGTTTCCCGGTCAAAAAACCATGTGTCCCGGAGCGGCGCCGCGTTCCCGGCAGTGCTCCAGGTAGAGCGAATAATAACTCGAGTTGATGAATTGCGACGGCTCGATCCCCATCTTGCGGGTCAGAGCGCGAATCCGCTCCTCGGGTCCTTCGAACTCGGCGTAATCCCCCACCGGCGTCTCGTCCACGGCGACGACGACGCCGTCGATTTCAAACTCCTGCCGATATTTCTGGTATCGGAACCACACGCGCAATCCGAGCCGTTCGAGCACGCGCAGGGCCACGGACCCGTCCTCCAGCCGCGTTTCCAGCTCTTCTCTTATTTTGAAGACGCTTTCCGGCCGCGGGGGCCCCTTGAATGTGAGGCAGGAGCTTTCGCCTGCGCGCCGGATCCGGATCAGGCAGCCTCCGGATTTCAGCCTCCCGTCCTCGAAATCGAGCAGGTGATTGTCCTCGAAATGCCTGTCGTGCAGCAACCTTGGCTTCATGAGGCTCAGGCGGCGGCGGAAATCCTCCGCGCTGCCGAGTTTCACCTTGATTTCCGTCTCCGTTCCCATCAGGTCCCCACCCCCGAAGCGCAACGCGGGGCCGCAGTCTCCGGACACCGATCCCGCTCAAACCCTGTGCCGTCGCACCGCGACTCCGCATTCGCGCAGAAGCGCCAGGGCCCTCTCGTTCATGGGGTAATCCCTGTTGTAGACGACCTCGACGATGCCCGCGTTGATGATCATCTTGGTGCAGAGAAGGCAGGGAGCGTATGTGGTGTAGAGCGTCGAACCTTTCAGACGGATTCCGTAGTAGGCCGCCTGGGTTATCGCGTTTTCCTCGCCGTGGCTGCAGAGGCATTCCTCCAGAGCCGTGCCGCTTTCGGCCATACTGTTGCAGCGCGGGCATCCGCCCTCGTTGCAGTTCTTCGCCCCGCGCGGCGTGCCGTTGTATCCGGTTGAAATCACGCGGCGGTCGTTCACGATGATGGCCGCGACCTTGCGCTTCATGCAGTTGCTGCGCATGGCGACCACCTTTGCGATGCTCATGAAATACTCGTCCCATGAAGGACGGCTGAAGCCGCTCATCAGCGACGGGAGCATGGCGTCCAGGCGGCGATGCAGTTCCTCCAGGCTTCCGTTGTTGGCCACGACCAGGTCCGCCTGCCGGCGGGTGGCTTCAAGCTGCTGGCCCGCGGGGTCGTCGCTTGCCAGCTCGCGGGCTTCTTCTTCAAGGAACTGGTCCAGGGTCTGCGCCGCGCCTTCTCTCCCTCTCCTGCGGCTGCGTTCAAAGCGGACGCCCGGCTCGGCCTCCACGGCCAGCAGGGCGAAATCCTTCCGACGCCGGAAGACTTCCACTTCGTGCGGATTGCGGATGGAGTCGATGACGTAGTTGCGGTCCTCTTCAAGCCTCTTCAGAATCCTCTCGGCCAGGACTCCGGGGCCGAATTCCCTGCGCAGCTCGTTGCCCACCTCGATGAGGATCTCGCGGGTGATTTCCAGGCCACGGCCCCGTATTTCCCCGCGTATCTCGTCCGAAAGAGAATAGTATTCGAAACCGCGGCTCTTGAGATATTCAGAAACCGCCGTTTTCCCCGATCCGTTTTTCCCAGTCAGCCCGATGATCATAGCGTGTGCATGTTAACACATTTGTCCCGCCGCGGGGGGAAGGGGCGTTGGAATCGGGCATCCCCGGGAGTTCGCGAGGGTCTCCGGCCCTCGCCCCTTCTCTTCGCCGGGCGTCTATTCATAGAGAAGGTAAGAGCTCCTGAGACGCGCGAAGGCGTCCACGTCGCCCCGCCACGACTCCCTGATGCGATCGATCGGTGTCCCGCGCTCTATCATGTCCGCGATCCCGCTCCCTCCCGTCAGTATATGGAACGGCATTTTCACGAACTCATATTCATAGGGCGGCTGACGCCACTCGAACGATTCCGGCCAAAGGGTCCGGGCGGCTGAAATCAGTGCGATCCCCGTCAGGTAGGGTTCGAATGCGTCCCGATCCAGCACGTGGATCTGCACGCCCCCGCACATCTTGCCGGCCCACTTCTGAAACGTGGGCTGGAAATGGGCCGGGCGGAACCGCACGCCGGGAAGCTCCAGGGCGTTGAGGTACTCCGCGTAACGACGGCTCCCGATAAAGGGGGCGCCGATGAACTCAAAAGGTCGCGTCGTCCCCCGTCCCTCGGAAAGGCATGTCCCTTCGACCAGGACGGAACCCGGATAGACGGTGGCGGACGTCAGAGTCGGCAGGTTGGGGGAAGGTTGAACCCAGGGGAGGCCTGTCCGGTCGAACCAGTGGTCCCGTCTCCATCCCTGCATCTCAATTACGGTGAGGCTGCAGCCGATCCCGAAGTGCGTGTTGAACATCAAAGCCAGCTCTCCCGCCGTCATGCCGTGCCGCATGGGAATGGGATAGCGGCCGACGAACGATTGGAAAGAGGGGTGCAGCAGATTCCCTTCGATCTGCCGCCCGTTGATCGGATTCGGCCTGTCCAGAATAACCATGGACTTGCGGTGCCGGGCGCACGCCTCCATGCAATAGGCCATCGTGTATATAAAGGTGTAGACCCGTGTCCCGGCGTCCTGGAGATCAAACAGCAGGACATCCACGTCGCTCAGCATCTCCTCCGTGGGCCAGCGCGTTGCCCCGTAGAGGCTGTGCACGGGCAGGCCCGTGTCCGGATCCCTGTAGAATTCCGATTCCACCATATTGTCCTGCTTCTCTCCCCGGGCGCCGTGCTGGGGACCGAAAAGCGATACAAGCTCAAAATCGCGCGATTCAACAAGCGCGTCCGCCGTGTGCCTGAGATCCGGGAGCACCGACGCGGGATGCACCACGGCGCCGATACGGGCTCCCCGCAGGAGACTCCTGCGGGATTGCAGCAGCACCCCGATTCCCGGCTGAACAGGCATTGCCTCCTCCCTTGCGCTCGCCGATGCCGCTTCACGCCGATCTCTCAGGCCCGGCAACTGCGTCAAATCGGGCTTTTCACGCCGTCATGGCCTTTGCGAACGCCTGAAAAGCGCTTGACTTGAAAATACCCTTATATTTCAATTACGTCAGTTTGCGCTATGGAATTATGCGCCGATGAAATCGCGGAAACCCCGGGCGAACGGATTCTGGTCCTGTCGGAGACGGTTGACGCTGTGTGATTTCATCGAAGAACGGTTGGAATGGAACATACGCTTGTTTTAAACGCGACCTATGAACCGATCAACATCGTGACCTGGAAACGGGCGCTCAGTTTGTTGTATCAGGGCAAGGTCGAGGTTCTGGCCGAATACGACCGCGAGATCCGGAGCATCAGCTTCACCATCCGCCTGCCGAGCGTCCTGCGCCTGCTGAAATACGTCAGGATCCGGAAGCGTTTCCGGCATGTCAAGTTCAGCAGGGCCAACATTTACGCGCGGGACCATCATACCTGCCAGTATTGCGGCAGAAAATGCTCCACGGAAAATCTCACTTTCGACCATGTCATCCCCGTTGTGAAGGACGGCGGAAAGACCTGGGACAACATCGTCACCTGCTGTATTGAGTGCAACCACAAAAAAGGGGGACGCACTCCCGAGGAGGCCGGAATGAGACTGATCCGGCAGCCCAGGGAGCCGGAGTGGATCCCGACGATGCTGCATATCACCATCGGCTTCCGCACGGCCCCGGAGTCGTGGCGCGATTACCTCTACTGGAACATAGAGCTCGATAGGGACGACGAGGGGCCCTGACGCGCCCCGGCGACAGGCGGTTTCCTCCAAAACTTCCTTCGATAGTCATGGCGGCCGAGATAGGGCTTCGGCATGCATGAGCTCGCTCGCGCCTTGTTTTGCGCCGGTTTGCCGCCGCCCATGAATACCGGACCCGGCGCGCTTCAAAAGCTTTCGTGAAATTTTCCCTTTGCTCCGCGCATCATCGAAAAACCTCCGGCGGCACGCCGCTTCCCGAACGGCCGTCTCGAATGCGCCGGGGAGCCGGAAGATGCGATGCGGATGCCCTTCCCGCATTCCGCGCCGCGACGTCCCGGCCTGCTGAGGAGGACATTTTCAGGAACCGCCATATTTCGAGAAATATACCGCGCGCTCGCGAAACAGTAAGAGCGCGGGCTCCAGCCCGGGCACTGAGTTTCGGGGCCGCCGATGAACCTCTCCGATAAGGCTGCTGCGGACGCGATTGAATTGACCTTGCTTCCCGGTGTGGGCCGCCTGATCCAGAACCGCATATGGAAAACCTATCCCGACATCTGCGAATTCTTCGCGGCGGATGAAAAGGAGGTCGAATCCTTCGGCGTCGCCGGCGAGGCGCGCGAAGCGCTCCGGTCCCGGGCGTATCGCGCGATGGCCGAAGAGATTATCGCGTGGTGCCTGCGGGAAGGCTGCCGGTTGCTTTTGCGCGGGTATGCCGGATATCCCCCGCTGCTGGAGGAGATTTTCGATCCGCCCCTGGTGCTTTATGCCCGAGGCGACAGCGACGCCCTGGAAGATCCCTGTGTCGCCGTTGTAGGCACAAGGAGACCGACCCTTTACGGGCTTCAGATGGCCCAGGGCCTGGCGGCGGACCTGGGGGGCAGAGGGATGACCGTGGTCAGCGGCCTGGCGAGAGGGATTGACGCAGCCGCGCACCGGGGCTGCCTGGACGCCGGAGGCCGGACGATCGCCGTTCTTGGATGCGGGATCGACATCGTCTACCCCAGAGAACAGCGTCAGCTCACGCGCAGGATTCTGGAAAGGGGAATGCTGATCTCGGAGTTCGCGCCGGGGACTCCGCCCGCTCCCCAGAATTTTCCCGTGAGAAACCGCATCATCAGCGGCCTGTCTCTCGGGACGCTCATCGTGGAGGCCGGCGAGTATAGCGGATCGCTGATCACGGCCCGACTGGCCATGGAGCAGAACCGGGAAGTCTTCGCGCTTCCGGGCAACCTGACCTCATCCCGCAGCTTCGGGCCGAATTACCTGATAAAGCAGGGGGCCAAGCTTGTCCAGTCGTGGCGGGACGTCGTGGAGGAATTGCCACCGGACCTGCGGAGGGATATATTGATGCGCGAGGACGCCAAGCCCCCCCTGAAGCCGGCGCCGGGGCTTTTGTCCAAAGAGGAGCAGAGTCTTCTGGAATTGTTGAAGCCGGACGAGGCGACTCAGTTCGACAAGATTTATCGGCGCAGCGGGCTCGGGATCCCGCAACTCTGCGACCTGCTTCTGAATCTTGAAATGGGCGGCTGGATCCGCCAGCTCCCGGGCAGCCTATACATACGGATCAGAAAACCGTAGACCCGGGAGGCTTTAAGGCCCTGGTCTCCGGTTCGTCCGTTTCCGCGTGAGGGATTGACTGCCTGCCCTGTTCGCCCGGGAAGGCCGCCGTCGCGCGGAAGTCGCGCGCCGGGGCGCCGATGAACTCAAAGGGGCGCGTTCGGGGCCGCTGATTTTTCTTGGAATTTTGTCGAGCATGGTATAGCTTGCGCGGTTCTATGGACAAGTCACTCGTGGTTGTGGAATCTCCGGCCAAGGCGAAGACGATAAGCAAATACCTCGGCAGGAATTATATCGTCAAAGCCTCCGTCGGGCACATCAAGGATCTGCCCAAGAGCAAACTCGGCGTGGATGTGGACAACGATTTCACGCCCCATTACACCATCATCCCCTCCAAGGCGAAGATCGTGCGCGAACTGCGCGCAGCGGCCAAGGGCATCAAGAACATCTATCTCGCGGCCGACCCGGACCGCGAGGGTGAGGCCATTTGCCAGCATTTGTCCGAGGAACTCTCGGGCAGGTCCCGAAATATCTACCGCGTGCTTTTCCACGAAATCACGAGAAACGCCATCGAGGCGGCATTCCAGAAACCGGGCCGCATCAACCGGAATAAAGTGGACGCGCAGCTGACCCGGCGCATCCTGGACCGGCTGGTGGGCTATAAGATCAGCCCGCTTCTCTGGGACAAGGTGCGGCGCGGCCTGTCCGCAGGCAGGGTCCAAACCGTGGCCCTGCGGATGATCGTTGAAAGAGAAAAGGAGATACGGGCGTTTCAGTCCGAGGAATACTGGACTCTCGCGGCCCGGCTCGCGGCCCAGTCGCCGCCGGAATTCAAGGCATGGGCGCGGTTTCTGGACGGCAAAAAATGGGAAGTCCGCGACGGCGCGACCGCCGGAGGAATCGCGGAGGAGCTGAAAAGCGTCCCGTTTGTGGTTCAGGAGATCCGCCGCAGAGAAAAGAAAAAGTACCCCGTGCCGCCGTTCATCACAAGCAAGCTGCAGCAGGAGGCCGCAAGGAAACTGAATTTCTCGGTCAAAAAGACGATGCTGCTTGCGCAGAGGCTCTATGAAGGTGTGGAGATCGCCGGGGAAGGCTCCGTGGGGCTGATCACCTATATGCGCACCGACTCGAGCCGCGTGGCGGAGAGCGCCCTCCAGGAAGTGCGCGCCCTCATCCGGCGCGATTTCGGCGAAGCTTTCCTCCCCCATCACCCGGTTTACTACAAGTCCAAAAAGACGGCTCAGGAGGCGCATGAAGCCATAAGGCCGACGTCCGTGCAGCGAACGCCGGAGAGCCTCAAAAACGACCTGGAACCGGACCTCCTGAGACTATACACCATGATATGGAATCGGTTCGTCGCCTCGCAGATGAATCCCGCGATCCTGGATCAGACGGACGTCAAGATCGCCGCCGGAAGAGTGGAATTCAGGGCGACAGGCTCGATCGTCAGGTTTCCGGGATTTCAGGCTGTCTATCAGGAAACGCGATCCGACGAGGCGTCCGCCGCCGAAGGGGAAGCGGAATCGCTGCCGGAGCTCCGCCAGGGGGAGATCCTGGAGCTGAAGGAGCTGATACCCGAACAGCATTTCACTCAACCTCCGCCGCGCTACAACGAGGCGAGCCTGGTGAAGGCTCTTGAATCCAAAGGTATCGGGCGTCCCAGCACCTACGCCACAATCCTGAGCACCATTCAGGACAGGGAGTACGTGGACAAGCATGACGGGAAGTTCTATCCGACGGAGATCGGTGAACTCGTCCTGGAGCTTCTCGTGGCCAGCTTCCAGGAGATCTTCGATTACGAGTATACGGCCCGCATGGAGGGACATCTCGACCGGATCGAGTCGGGCCGCGAATCCTGGAAGGAGACCATCCGGGATTTCTACGGACGCTTTTCCCGGAAGCTCGAAACGGCCGAAAGGGAGATGAGGGACGTCAAGACCGAAGCGGTCGAGACCGGGGTCGTCTGCGACAAATGCGGCGGCAAGATGGTCATCAAATGGGGCAGGTTCGGACGTTTTATGGCGTGCGCGTCCTACCCGGAATGCCGCAACACGAGGGAGGTTTCCAAGGGACCGGACGCCGGGGAGGCGGTCGAGACCGGGCTGGAAGAGATCCGTTGCGAGAAGTGCGGCCGGCCGATGGTGCGCAAGCGCGGGAGATTCGGCGAATTCATGGCCTGTTCGGGATACCCGGAATGCCGCAACACGAAGAGGATCGTCAAATCGGCGGAAAAGGCGACCGTCAGGCAGGACACCCTTCTCGATGAGACCTGCCCCTTGTGCGCAAGCCGTCTCGCCATCAAGCACGGGCGCTACGGCGAATATACCGCCTGCAGTCACTATCCGAAATGCAGATACATCCAGCACAAATCCACGGGCGTGCGCTGCGGCAAACCGGGATGCCCCGGGGAGATCGTGGAGAGGAAATCGCGCCGGGGCAAGGCCTTTTACGGCTGCTCCCGATACCCCGAGTGCGATTTCGTGCTCTGGAACAAACCGCTGCCCGACCCGTGTCCCATGTGCGAGGCCCCGTTCACGCTTCTGAAAGTCACGCGAAGGACCGGCGCCGTGCGCTTCTGCAACAACGCCGATTGCGGCTTCCGCGAACCCGTCGAGGACGAATAGCCTGAGGCCGCGCGCTGAACAGGGGCATCCGAGGATCTCGGTCACTGTTTCTGCAAAACAGCCAGCAGGGCGAGGACGAGTCTGCCGGTTTTTTCGAGGCTTTCCGCGCTTATCTTGTCCAGAGTATCTTCCGCCGTGTGGTGGTAGGAATTGCCGGGACCGTACTGCAGGTCGATGATATCGATGCTGGGTATGCCGGCATCCAGAAACGGGATGTGGTCGTCCTCCACGGGCGCCCGGATAGGGGAGAGAATGGACCGCAGTCCCGTTTTTCCCGCAGTCTCCCAGACCAGGTCCATCAGGTGCGGCGTGGAGTTGGTTTCATAGAAGATGCCGAGATCCTTATCGCCGATCATATCGAGCAGAATCAGGGCGCGGACTCTCGGCGCCACCCCTTCTTTTTTCCAGCGCTGCGCCAGATGCCGGCTTCCGTAAGTGCTGTCAAACGTGCTCCACTCCACAAAGGCCTCTTCGCCGTCCAGGAAGAGGAACCAGTACTCGTATTTGTCTCTTTTCGGAGCCAGGACCCGGGCAAGCTCCAGGGCAAGCCCCGTGCTGCTCCCCGCGTCGTTGGCGCCGACGAACCGTATCCCCTCCATCAGCTTGGTATCGTAGTGGGTGGCCATAACGATCACGCCCTTTCCCCCTTTTTCTTTTCGGGCGATCAGGTTATGCATGGGGATGCGGCCGTAAGGCGTATCGGCGATAAACGCGTCGTCCTCGACGTCGTAGCCGAATCCGAGCAGCGTCTCGCGAATAAGATCGCGGCATTTCTGCAACGCCGGAGACCCCGGGGGGCGGGGGCCGAGGGCGACCTGGGCGCGCACGTAATCCATCGCCCTTTCGCCGCTGAGATCGGGGAGGCCCGAAGGGGCGCCCGCAAACTGCGCGCAGCCGCTTAAAGCCAAAAGAGCGAGCGTGAAACAAAAGAGTGTGTACCGCATTGCCTTCTCCCCTATGGAAGCAGAATACAGATCGGGGGCCGGAGGTTCAACGTCTAACATGCAACGCCAATCCGGCGTCTTTGAATTGCGGCCGATCCGCCCCTGTGATAGTATCTTTTTCTTTTTGGCCTGGCTTCACGCCCGATTATCCCTCCTGAAAGGAGAGCCTGTATGAGGGTTTTTGAGAGCGATTTGGTCCGAAACATTTGCATCGTCGGTCACGGCGCCGCGGGGAAAACCTCTCTGACATCCGCGGCTCTGTTCGATTCCGGAGCCGTCAACCGCCTGGGCCGGGTCGAGGACGGCAACACCGTGACCGATTGGGAAGACGAGGAGATCGAACGCAAGATCAGCATCAGCTGCTCCTTGGCTCACTGCGAATGGAACAAGAAAAAGATCAACATCCTCGACACCCCGGGCTACAGACCCTTTCTTGCGGAAACCCAGCTCGCCGTGCGGGCCGCGGACGCGGCCGTCGTCGTGGTCGACGCGGTGGCGGGCGTCGAAGTGCAGACGGAGAAGGTCTGGGAATTCTGCAACGAATATTCCCTGCCCCGGATCATCGTGGTCAACAAGGTCGACCGCGACAACGCGAGCAGCGAGCGGAGCCTGGCGTCCCTGGAGGAAGCCTTCGGACGGGGCGTCGTCCCTATCCAGATTCCCATGGGACTGGAAAGAGATTTCGCCGGCGTCCTGAGCATCCTCCACAACAGGGCGTACCGCTATGAACGCGACGGCTCGGGCAAATTCCGCGAGGAGGAGGCGCCGGCGGAGTATACCAACGAGCTTTTGAAGATGCGGGAGAAGCTGATCGAGATGGTGGCCGAGGGGAGCGACGCCCTCATGGAAAAATTCTTCGCCGATGGGACCCTGAGTCAGGAGGATCTCATCGAGGGACTTCAAGCCTGCGTCTTCGATCGCAGCATCTATCCCGTCCTCTATACCAGCTCCATGCTCAATATCGGCATCGCGCAGTTCCTGGACGCCGTCACGGACCTGCTGCCGTCTCCGGCGAAGGTCGGCAAGGCCCGTGGGATCGATCCCAAAACCAACCAGGCGGTGGAACGGCCGATCTCGAGCAAGGAACCTTACGCCGCCTACGTTTTCAAAACCATCGCGGATCCTTTCGCGGGCCGCATCAGCCTCGTGCGGCTCTACTCGGGCGTCATGCGCTCGGACAGCACCTATAACAACCAGACCCGCGGCAAAAGCGAGAAATTCGGTCCGCTTCAGATTCCCCAGGGGAAAACCATGATCCCCGTCGGAGAGGTCCACGCGGGGGATTTTTTCGCGGTGACAAAGCTCAAGGACACCATGACGGGCGACACGCTGTGCGATCCCGCCCACCCCGTTCTGTTTCCCAGCGTGCAGATTCCCGAACCCTCCATTACCTTCGCGATCGAGCCCAAGAGCCGCGGCGACGAAGACAAGATCAGCAACGCGCTGGCCCGTATCGCGGAGGAGGACGCGGCGATCAAATACAACCGGGATCCCCAGACCAAACAGCTCCTGCTGTCGGGGTCCGATCAGCTCCACGTCGAAGTGACGGTTTCCAAGCTGAGAAAACGCTACGGCGTGGAAGTCAACCTTAAGACCCCGAAAATACCCTACCGCGAAACGATCCGCGGAAAGGCCGACGTCCAGGGGCGCCATAAGAAACAGACGGGCGGACACGGCCAGTTCGGGGACTGCTGGATCAGGATGGAACCGCTGCCGCGCGGCGGCAGTTTCGAGTTCGTCGACGAGATCTTCGGCGGAGCCATTCCGCGCAACTTCATCCCCGCCGTTGAAAAAGGGATCGTCGAATCGGCCGCCAGGGGGTTTCTCGCCGGTTATCCCGTGGTGGATTTCAAGGTGACTCTCTACGACGGCAGCTACCATCCCGTGGACTCCTCGGAACTGGCCTTCAAGATCGCGGGCAGCCTCGCGTTCAAGAAGGCGATGGAGCAGGCCAATCCGGTTCTCCTTGAACCCATCATGAACGTGGAAATCTATGCGCCCCAGGAGTACGCCGGAGCCCTGACGGGGGACCTCACCAGCCGCCGCGGCAGGCTTCAGGGGATGGACATGAAGAGGGACATGCAGATCATCAGGGCACAGGTGCCCATGGCGGAGATGGTCTCTTACGCCCCGGTGCTCACGTCCGTTACGGGAGGCCGGGGAACCTACCACATGGAGTTCTCGCACTACGACGAAGTCCCTCCGCACATCGCCCAGAAAATCATCGAAGAAGCAGCCAAGGAACGGAAGGAGGAGGAGGAATAATCCCCGATGTACCCAAAGTTGCTCGATCTGGGCCCCGTCACGATACACACCTACGGCCTTCTGCTGGCCCTGGCCTTCATAGCGGGCATCTGGATCGCGAGCCGGAACGGGAGGAAGGAGGGCATTCACCCCGACTCCGTCTGGAACATGGGCCTGATCATCATTTTTTCCGCACTGGTGGGCGCGAAGATCCTTCTTCTTATTTCCGATTACGGGTATTACTCGGAGAACCCGCGGGAGATTTTATCGCTGTCGACGCTGCGCTCCACGGGAGTCTACTACGGCGGCCTGTTGCTGGCCTTGGCCGCCGCCTGCTGGTACCTCTTTAAAAAAGGTCTGCCCGTTTGGACGATGGCGGACATCTCGGCGCCGGGGATCGCCCTGGGGCAGGCGATCGGCCGAATCGGATGCCTTTCAGCAGGCTGCTGTTACGGCAAACCGGCCTCCATACCCTGGGCGGTCACATTCACCAACAGTTACGCCAACGAAAACGTGGGTGTCCCCTTATACATACCCCTGCACCCGACCCAACTGTACGAGTCCATCGGCGCCTTCGGCCTTTTCCTGTACCTGATGTGGCGCCTCTCCAAAAGACGCGTCCATGGGGTGATCATCCTGGAATACCTGATCCTCTATGCCGTCCTGAGATTCGCCATTGAATTCTTCCGCGGGGACGACCGCGGCTTCGTTCTTTACGGGCTGCTTTCAACGTCGCAGTTCATTGCCATTCTAACCGTCCTTGGATCGGCGGCTTTTTATGTTCTTCTGCTTCGCCGCTCCAGGGCCGATGCGCGGAATTGAACGATAGAATCGAGTCGTGGATTGTGCCGCCGGGCGGCAAACGGGTGCGCCTGGATCTGTTTCTGACCCGACAGATCCCGGGCGAGAGCCGTTCCCGAATACAGAGCTGGATCCGCGACGGCTATATCCGCGTCAACGGTGAACGGGTCAAGACCGGGTACAGGGCCCGGCCCAACGACCATATCGTTCTGCGCGTCCCGGAAACAATCCCGGAACTGATCGGTCCTGAGGATATCCCGCTCGACGTCCTGTATGAGGATCCCGATCTGGCCGTCATCAATAAGCCGGCCGGCCTTGTCTGCCACGCGGGGGCCGGAGTTCGCTCCGGGACCCTGGTCAACGCGCTGCTTCATCGAATGGGTCCGCTCGACACAGGGGATCCCGCCAGGCCCGGGATCGTGCACCGTCTGGACAAATTCACCAGCGGTGTGATGCTGGTTGCCAAAAACAGGGTGTCGCACCGCAGGCTGGCCCTGCAGTTTAAGAACAGGCAGGTCCGCAAGGAATATCTCGCCCTCGTATACGGAAAGCCCGTACCCGCGTCCGGCACCATCGATCTGCCGCTCGGCCGGGATCCCCGCAACAGAAAGAAAATATCTGCAAGGGCGCGCCGCGCAAGATCGGCGGTGACGCACTACAGCCTGCAGAGGATTCTTGGCCCCTTTTCCCTTCTCGGGATTCGGATCGAAACGGGAAGAACGCACCAGATCCGGGCGCACCTTTCCCAAAAAGGGCATCCCGTCGTAGGCGACACCCTCTATGGAGCAAACAGGATCCGCAACCTTCCGGCGGCGGCTGCGGGGGCCGTGAGAGACCTCGGAAGACCGTTTTTACACTCCAGTCGCCTGGAACTCCATCATCCCTCTACGGGGGAGACTCTCTCGTTTCAGGCTCCTCTGGCGCAGGAGCTGAAGGTTTTTCTGGAACGAATTGAGAAATGGGCTGCGGGAAAGCCGCCGCCTTGACTCCCCTCAGTGCGGAACCTATAATCTCCGCGTGGCGAAACGGCCTCTTAAGCTAAGTACTGGTATTCATAATTACTATGATGACATCCGCTCTCGGGCTCCCATGAGAACGGATAAGGAGTGTTTCTTCGGTTGTTGAAGCCGGACCTGAGCAAAACCTGCATGCCCTCGAGCCCATCGGACGCCGGCGGGGCGGCC
This sequence comes from uncultured Acidobacteriota bacterium, assembly GCA_964481255.1. Classification (GTDB taxonomy): domain Bacteria; phylum Acidobacteriota; class UBA6911; order UBA6911; family UBA6911; genus UBA6911. Next base: position 18,016 of record CAYZTZ010000028.1, read on the forward strand.
GTTTACCTTAATGCGAAGCAATTATGACATTTTCAAGATTTTTGCTGATTCCGGCGGCGCTTGCGGGCGCGATGATTCTCTGGGCGGCCGCCATGCCTATGAATGGTCTCCCGATCCAGGAGCCGACGACGGGAGAGCAGCAGCTGCCGCCGAGAATTTCGGGCCAGACATACCGCGTCAGCGTGGATCTTGTGAATATCCTCTGCTCCGTCCTCGACAGGAACACGAATGCGTTTTTGACAAACCTCTCGCGCGAGGATTTCACCATTTACGAAGACGGCGTCAAGCAGGAAATCATCAATTTCGCGCGTGAAACCAATCTGCCGCTCACGTTCGCACTGCTCGTGGACACCAGCCAGAGCGTGGCCCCCAAACTCAAATTCGAGCAGGAGGCCGCGATCAATTTCATCCAGAGCACCATGCGCGCCAATGACCGCGCCATGCTCCTCGAATTCAGTTCCGGAGTGACTCTTCTCCAGGATTTCACCGACGACCCCAACAAGATCATAAAGGAGATCCGGAAACTGAAGGCCGCAGGCGGGACCGCGCTCTATGACGCCATCTATATGACCTGCGACGAGAAGCTGATACGGGAAACCGGCAGGAAGGCCATCATCATTCTTTCGGACGGAGAGGATGAATCCAGCAGAATGAGCCGCCGGCAGGCCATCGAGGTCGCCTTAAGGGCCGAGGCGACGGTGTTCGCCATCAGCGTCACCAAGGGAGGTTTTTTCGGTGTCGGCGCATCGGGGGGAGAAGGCGACGCAATATTGACGGATATCACCCGTGAAACGGGCGGGCGTATCTTCTTCCCCTTCAAGATTGATGACCTTGAGGACTCCTTCCGTCAGATAAGCCAGGAATTGCGAAGCCAATACAGCATAGGATATCTTTCCACCAACACCGCGAGAGACGGCACCTACCGGAAAATCGAGATCAAGGCGGCTGAAAAGGGATTGAGGCTGAATTACCGCAAAGGCTATTACGCGCCCAGCCGCTGAGCAACGCTTCAGACGCAAAGCGTCTGATTTCAGGCAGCCCCCACAATCGGCAGGACCTTCGACAGAGAGCCCTAACAAAGCCCGGTGCCGGCCACGCTTTTTGCGGCCTGGCCCGGGAACGGTTGCAGGGATTTGCTCAACACTGTAAAGGTTGAATCCGGATGCAACCCTTGCAGAGTCAAAAAGCCCCCTTCGGGGTTTCCTGAATCAAAAGCTCTCGCTGTATCGGCGAAGCCTTTTAGGGTCGCGCCACCCGACAGGGCTTGCCTTAAAAGAATTCATTCGATACTTTAAGTATATAGACCTAAATACATATTAATAAAAATATTATCATTATACACTGACGAAAGTGCTTTTCTGCATTTCCAGAAGGTTTCGCACCGAACCCAGCTGTTCAGATCCCTTGACGTCATTTTTAATTACGTTTTCGATAAGCTTTTCCGGCTTCCCGTCAAAGAACCGAACAACGACATCGCGCACATGGTTGCGCGTCGCCTGCTGCCGGGTGAGTAGGGGGCGGTAAACATAGGCGCGACCGGATCGCGTGTGGCTCAAGGCGCCTTTGTCTTCCAGTATCCCCATGATAGTCAAAATCGTGGTATAGGCTGTCGGCTTTTTTTGATTCAGCACGTCCCAGACGTCCCTGACCGTCGCTTGGCCCAGTTCCCAGACAACCTTCATGATCTTGAGCTCTTGCCGCGTGAGAATGATCGAATCCAGATTCGTTTTCATACCAGACCTCAATAGTAATTACGTCGCCTGGCGCGCGTAGTTTCGAGGAAAGGTGGATTTTTTTCGCCAAACCCCGGGCGCGAGGCACCCGAAGCCAAGTAAATGTCACAAAAACAGGAGTTATGCGCTAAGATTTAGCCGTGAAACGGACCATTGTGATTCATTATCATGAAATCAACCTGAAGGGCAAAAACCGGGGATGGTTTGAGGCGCATCTGCTGCAGAACGTGGCCTCGATCCTCAAAGGGACGGCGCATCACGGCGTTCACCGTTTCGCCGGCCGCCTGCTCATAGAGCTTTCCCCGGATTCCCTCGTGGACGAGATCATGCGGCGGCTCAAGATGGTATTCGGCGTCGCCAATATCGTCCCGGCCCGGGAAGTCTCCGCCGACATGGAGTCGATGCGCGCGGGATTGGCGGAGATCGCGGCGGGCGCCGGGTTTCGTTCCTTTAAGATCGACGCGCGGCGCGCGACCAAGAATTTCCCTCTCAATTCCCAGCAATTGAATGAAGAGCTGGGGGCGTTTGTGCGGGATCTCACGGGCGCGGCGGTGCGCATGGAAAACCCGGACGCCGTTTTTTCCGTAGAAATCGCCGGCCATCGCGCGTTCCTATACACCGCCAAGATCCCGGGCGCCGGGGGATTGCCCTCGGGAACGGGAGGCAGAGTGCTATGTCTTCTTTCCGGAGGCATCGACTCGCCCGTCGCCGCCTATCGGCTTATGCGCAGGGGCTGTCGCGTCCATTACATCCATTTTCACAGCGTACCCCACACGACGCCCGAATCGCAGGAAAAGGTCCGGAGCCTCCTGCGCGTCCTCTCGCGGTATCAATTGGAATCCCGGCTTTTTCTCGTCCCCTTTGCGGAAGTTCAGAGAGAGATTGTGTCGTATGCCCCGCCTCCCCTGCGCGTCATCCTCTATCGGCGGTTTATGGTCCGTATCGCGGAAGCCGTGGCCCGCAGGGAGCGGGCCGCCGCCCTGGTCACGGGAGACTGCCTGGGGCAGGTCGCAAGCCAGACTCTGGAAAACATCCGCACCATTTCGGCCGCGGCCGCTCTCCCGATATTCCGGCCTCTGATCGGCCACGACAAGGAAGAGATCATGCGCGAGGCGAGAGCCATAGGCACCTATGAGATCAGCATACTTGCCGATCAGGACTGCTGTTCGCTGTTCGTGCCCAAGCATCCCGAAACCATGTCCAGCCTCGAGGAGGCGGAGCGCGCCGAGCAGGGGCTGGATGTCCCGCGCCTTGTTCAATCCGCCCTGGGCGCAATCGAACAGGAATCCATCGCGGCCGATTTTTCCCAAACTAGGCCGGATTCTCAGACAGGTGCTTAGACGTCATGGAAACTCCGGCGGAAAGAATCACGATTATCCGCGGCGACATCACCCTTCAGAAAGTGGACGCGATTGTGAACGCCGCCAACAACAGTCTCCTGGGAGGAGGAGGGGTCGACGGAGCCATACACCGCGCGGCCGGCCCCGCTCTCCTCGAGGAGTGCCGCCGGCTGGGAGGGTGCGCCACCGGTTCGGCCAAAATAACTCTCGGCTATAATCTGCCCGCGAGGCATATCATTCATACTGTCGGACCCGTTTGGAGAGGCGGCGGCCGCGGCGAAGACGGGCTCCTCGCCTCCTGCTACAGGAGCTGCCTCCGGCTGGCGCAGGAATCCGGGATCCGAACCATCGCCTTCCCTTCCATCAGCACCGGGGCTTACGGTTTCCCCGTCGCAAGAGCCTGCCGGATCGCTCTCGAGGAGATCCGGCGCCATCTCGGCGGGAACGCCCTGCCTGAGAAGGTCTTCATCGTCTGCTACGACGAAGGAACCTACAAGTCCTATCTGGACGCCTTTCAGTGAGACGCGGTTCGGCCGCCCTCGGGATGCGGTTCGAGATATCCCTCGGAGCCCCGGGGTCCCTATAATAACCGTCCCGCCGCGCCGCTTCCCGAGAACCTCCCGGATCTACAAATCCCTTCACTTTCCGGAGATTTCACGTATACAATGGGGGCTGCATTTCGGAACGAGGAGGCGCAATGCGTTTGTCCTATATCGGCCGCTGCGCTGGACGCAGCTGAACCGCGCCCAAGGCGCGCGGTGCGGCGTGCCATCGGGCGCAAGCCCCGGATTGTCGGCGGCCCTCGGAAATCTTCCCTTCTTCACCATAATTCCTTCCTGGTTTCCCGCCGCTGAACTCCGGATCAGACATCTTCATTATCGCGCGCAGCAGCGCCCTTCGCGCGCTTGCGCGCAAAGCGGAGGAAAAGCTATGGGAGAAAAAGATTACACGGAAATGTGGAGAAGCCTTGGAATGAACATCCCCGCACACGAAGGACTGCTCAACGTCCTCGGCAAAGCGTACTCGGACATCTTTCTGTCGCAGAAGAGCAGGCCTCAGGGCATGGCATACCTCGACTTCGTTATGAGCGAAGTCCACGGATTGCGGATCGAAGAACTTCTCGACGCCAAAAAAAACGGCCGCAAAGTCCTGGGGACTTTCTGCCTGTATGTCCCTGAAGAAATCCTCGTCGCCGCGGACGCCATTTCCGTCGGCCTCTGCGCCGGCGCCGACTTCGGGACGGATTTGGCCGAGCAGATATTGCCCCGCAACACCTGCGCCCTCATCAAATCCTTCGTCGGCTTCAAGCTTGCGGGCGTGTGCCCTTACATGGAAGTCTGCGACCTTGTAATCGGGGAAACCACCTGCGACGGAAAAACCAAGGCTTACGAAGCGCTCAGCCGCTATAAGCCGACCTTCGTAATCGAGGTGCCGAGCATGAAGAACGAAGGGGACGCCCTGCTCTGGCGCGGCGAAATCTCGCGTCTGGTCGGCAAAGTGGAGGAGATCACGGGCAGGACGATCACGGCAGAGTCTCTCCGAAGCGCCGTCACTATCGTCAATGCCAAGCGCGAGGCTCTGCACCGTCTGAGCCGGCTGCGGGCTGCGGATCCTGTTCCCATTTCGGGATGAGACAGTCTTCTCATCAACCAGGTTCAGTTTTACGATGATCCCGTCCGCTTCGCGAAGAAAATCAACGAGCTCTGCGACGAGCTGGAAGAGCGCGTCGCCCGAAAGACCGGCGTGGCCGCCGCGGGGACTCCGCGCATCCTAATCAGCGGATGTCCCATGGCCGTCCCCAACTGGAAGGTGCCTTTCATCATCGAAAAAAGCGGGGCCGTGATCGTCGGCGAGGAGTCGTGCGTCGGAGAAAGGGGCACCCGCAGAATCGTGGACCTCGAAGGAGCGCGCACCCGGGACGAAATCCTCGATCGAATCGCAAGCCGTTATCTGGCGATCGACTGCGCCATCTTCACTCCCAACGAGGAACGGCTCGGCCATATCCTGGAAATGACGCGCCGCTATAAAGCCGACGGGGTGGTCCATTACGAGATACAATTCTGCACGCCTTATACCATGGAATCCCACGCAATACGGACGGCGCTGGAGAAAGAAGGGATCCCTTTCCTGCGCATTGAGACGGATTACGGCATGGAAGACGCGCCCCAGTTGCAGACGCGCGTACAGGCGTTCCTGGAGCTCCTTAAATAGAATCTAACCAACAGGCTTCGCCCCTTGAAATCCCCGCGCGCCGGATCGGGCAATGGGATTCCGGACATCATCTTGCGCGCGGGGATTGAGAAGCCGGAAGCCAGGAGCCGGAATGGATCCGGCCTTTATGTTTCCTAAACGGGAACAGAATTCCCGTTACGCCTCAAATAGAGGTCCAGACAAGATATGAAAACAGCTGGATTGGATATCGGGTCCCGGAGCATCGAACTGGTGGTTGTCGAGAGTTCGCGCGGCGAGGTTCTGGCCGCCCAGGAAGCGGAAACCACTCCCGACATCGAATCGATCTGCCGGGACATGATGGGCCGCGTCTCGTTTGAGCGCATGATCGCCACCGGATACGGCCGGGCCGTGGCGGAAGTGTCTTTCGGCTGCAATGCAGTCACCGAGATCAAGGCATACGCGCGCGGCGCGCAGGCCGTGCTTCCCGGGTGCCGAACGGTGCTGGACATCGGAGGACAGGACACGAAAGTCATCGCTTTGGACGGGAACGGCCGCGCGGTCCGATTTGAGATGAACGACCGCTGCGCGGCCGGGACCGGACGTTTCCTGGAAATGATCGCGCACGCTCTCCGATACAGACTGTCGGAGCTCGGCGCCGGCGCCCTCTCGGGCCGCGACGGCGTGCGCATCAGCAGCATGTGCGCCGTCTTCGCCGAATCGGAGGTCATCGGCCTTCTGACGCGGGGAGCCAGAAGGCAGGACATCGCCCTGGCGGCCCACAGGTCCATCGCCGCCAGGGCCGCAAGCATGCTGGCGCGCGTGGGCGTGATCCCGCCGCTCGTTTTCGCCGGCGGCGCAGCCCGAAACAAGTGCCTCGTGCGCCTGATCCGGGAAATCGCCCGCTGCGACGTCTTCGTTCCGCCTCAGCCTCACATGCTCGGAGCCCTCGGCGCCGCCCTGATCGCGGCGGAATGATTCGAAATTCGAGATTTGAAGTCGCGGACCCCCGGCAGCGAAATTGCCGCGTTCGACCTTCCGCAAGCCGGCCCGGGCCGAAGGAAGGATCATGGACGGGCCGGATGAATCGCGCCGTCCGCGGTTTTCCAATGGGGGACCCACAGCAGAGCGACGAGGCGGACGTCGACGTCCGCTCTTTTCGGAGCCTGCGATATCACTTCGATCTTCTGAAGCATGGGGTCCGCGCCCGCCTCCACCGTCTTCAGTTCTTCGGCGAACTCGTCCTCCAGCTCCTCCCTCTGCCGGCGCAAGGTTTCCAGGTTCCCGGAAGCCGTTTCGATATCCGAACGCTCTTTCGCGGTCTGCATCCCCTTGCGAACGGCCGTGGAGGCGCGCCCGATATTTCCCGTGGAGAGGGTCTTTCGGCCCAGGAAGGCGCCCAGCAACGTCGCGCCGATCGACACGGCCGTCTGCAAGCCCGCCTGGCGCACGTCGGATTTCTCCTTGTCCAGGCGCTGCCCCGCCCGCCGGATCCGTTCTTCCAGAGCCGCGATTTTCGCCCGGTATTTTTCCCGCAGAGCGTCCGCAGCCCTGTCGCGTTTTTCCCTTGCCAGGTGGCTGACCCGGACGCGGAAATCGCCTTCGGATTCGCCTGGATTCGAAATGATCTTGAATTCGGCGCTGCGGTACAGGTCCAGCTTCGTCGTGCGGTACAGGAAGTCCGCGAAATCGCCGGCCCAGGACTTGTAGTTCTCCGGCTTGAAAGCCGACGGCGCCGGCGAAGCGAATTCCGCCGGCGAGGCCGGCTCCCGATCCAGCGACCTGTCGTCGAAGCCGCCGGGCCGGGACTCGTCCCAATTGACGGCCACCGCCGCGTCCCCGATCTCCGCGACGAGGACCCGGTGCAGATCCTGTCCGGCGCTGAAATGCACGTCGCCTATGCCGCAGACGCACGGCCTGTATAAAACCGTCGCGCCGGGCGGCTTGATCCCGCGCACCGGCAAAAAGAACTCCGGGACCTGCGGCGGAAAGGCCGGGCGGTTCGATGACGCGGTCGACGCCGCCGGAGCGGACACGGGGACAGGCGATGCGGAGGGCGGCGCGACGGCGGCCTTTTTCGAAGAACTCAGCCGCCTTATCTGAGCCGTCGTCAGAGGGCCGCGCAAATAGGACAGACACCATCGCGTTTGAAAAACCTCCGGGGCGTCCTCGTGGATGTTTTTCATCAGGAAAACGCGCTTCCCCAGCGCCGCGATGGACTCGCGCAAATCGAATTCCCGCTCGCCCGTCCCCGCGCCGATGCCTTTGACGAGGCGGTCTATATCCTGTTCCGTCTGCAATCGCCCGACGAACCAGGTCCCGGCGTTCGACAGGGCCTTGTAGTCCAGATCCACGGGATTTTGAGTGGCAAGCAGAACCCCGAGGCCGAAAGCCCGGGCTTGCTTAAACAGGAGCATCAGGAGTTTTTTGGAAGGGGGATCGGCCACCGGCGGCAGATAGCCCGCCGCCTCGTCCATGTAAAGAAGCGCCCGAAGACTGGTCGTGCCGGGTTGGGCGCGCATCCAGGCCGTCACCTGATTCAGGAGCAAAGTCACGAAGAACATGCGCTCGGCGTCGCTCAGATGCGCGATGCTGAATATGGAAACGCGCGGCCGGCCCTCCGGAGTGTATAGCAGCCGGCCTGCATCCAGCGGTTCCCCTTCCAGCCAGGCTGCGAAGCCGGGCGCCGCGAGAAGGTTGTTCAGGGCCATGGCGAGCTCGAATCTGTCGCGGGCGGGATAAAAGGAATCCATGTCGAAGGCCCCGACCCGCTGCATGGGCGGCGTCTGAATCGAGCGGATCAGCGAGCCGATATCCACGTCCCTGCCCTGCCCCCAGTGATGCTGGATGATGTTGGAGATAAGGATGTGCTCCCGGCTTTTGATGGGGTCCGCCTCGAATCCGATCAGCCCCAAAAGAGCCGTCGTCGCGGAAGTGACCAGGTCCGTCGCGGACTCGCGGTCCTCGAGCACGCCGGCCGGCGGACAGGCGAAACTGTTGAGCACCGAGACGGGCATTCCTGAAGAGCTGCCCGGCGTATAGATCGTGAAATCCGCCGATTCTCTCAGCTTCGCGATGCGCCGTCCGTCCTGTCCCCATTGTTCCAGGCCCTTTTTCCAGGCCTCGGCCTGCGCCGCGGCGTACTGCTCGGGCGTCTGGCCGAGGCGCGCCGCCTCGTCGGTGTTGATCCACGGCAGGAATTCCTCGGGACTGAGGTTCGGGAACTGCAGCAGGAGATTTCCCATGTCGCCCTTCGGGTCGATCACCAGCGTCGGGATCCTGTCGATGGCGGCTTCTTCGATCAGGGCGATGCAAAGACCCGTCTTGCCGCTGCCCGTCATGCCCACGCAGACGCCATGAGTGACGAGGTCTTTGGAATCGTACAGGACGAGATCCCCCGCCGGCCTTCCGGACGAAGGGTCGAGTCGCCGGCCGAGATAAAACTGACCAAGCTTTTCAAAGTCTTCCATTGAGACCTCTCCTTGAAAAATCGCGTCCCTGCAAAGAACCGCGCCGGCCGGCGCCCGGCGCGAGTCGAACGGGCCTTTGGGTCCCCCGATTTCCATCCGCGGGCGTCTAAGCTTTTCCGAGCCGGTTCCGCACCTTCTCCCACGACGGCGTAATCAGAAAACTCTCGTCCATGTTGTCCACCATGCGCTCGAATTTGCCGAGCGGCACGGCAAAGGTCAGCGTCCCGGGATCCACGTAGGGGCGCGCGGACACGTCGAACATGCCCAGGACGGCCCTCGGGCGGTCGGCCCGCAATTCCTGAAGAGGGTACTGCACGATCGTCCCGCAGCCCGCGCCCATCGGGCAGAACACCGATTCGTTGGACGGTTCGTCGTAATTGGCAAGGGTAAACAGGCCCGAAAGAACATCAGGGACGGCGAAAAAGATGACGACCTGCGGCTCCTCCTCCCGCGTCAGACGGTCCCATCGTTTGAAGACGATGAATTTGGCCGGGGCGGCGATAACAGGATTGGACTTGAGAAATTCCAGGACCAGCTCGGGCGATTTTTTATAGCGCTCGCCTTCCAATTTCCCCGGAATGCCGCAGGAGAGGAAATACTCGAAATTCGGCATCAGGCTTTGGCTGAAGCCGAGATACCGCTTCCCGCCGAAGCAGGCCACCGACTTCACGTCGAAGCACAGGGACTCTCCCCCGCGAACCGCGGCCAGATCATCGATGAAGCAGTGCATTCCTTCGGTCGTAACCCTGAACAGTGGCGTCGTCCCGGGTTCATCCGTGTAGTAAAAGACAATCGGCAACGGCGCGTCGCAGAAGTATCGGCTCCAGCGCTCCAGGAATCTTTCTTTCAGACCGGCTTTCATAGTTTTGGATCCTCCTCACATTCGCGTTGATCGGCGGCGCATTGGGGAGTTGAGCGGCCGCCCGCCCGAAATGTACAATGGGCCGTTGCACCCCGAATGGCCTGTTGATGAAGCGGAGTTTAGCACAAAATCCTTGCGTCGGCGGCGGATATCCCGCCGTGTGCGGGCCGACCGTTATTGAGACGCGAGCGAGGGCAAGAGCATGAAACTTGAAGGAAAAGTGGCGCTGATTACGGGCGGCGGCACGGGCATCGGAGCGGCCGTCGCAAGGCGTTTTGCGTCCGAGGGCGCCAGGGTGTGCCTCGCGGGCAGACGCAGGGAACCGCTCGAACGGTTGGCTGAAACCCTGCCGCCGGGGTCGGTGACGATCTGTCCCGGAGACGTCTCCCGGTACGAAGACGTCGAGCGTATGGTCGAATCCGCGCTGGGCTTCGCAGGAAAACTGAACGTCCTCGTCAACAACGCCGCCCTGGACCAGGTCCCTCCCGCCAATGTCGTCGATATCGATCCCGGAATATGGCACCGGGTTCTGGCCGTCAACCTCACCGGCCCCTTCTTCACCATGAAGGCGTCCATACCCCATATGATCCGGGACGGCGGCGGGTCCATCATCAACGTGTCCTCGGTGGCGGGCATACGCTCCATCCCCAACATGCCCGCTTATGTCGCCTCCAAAGGCGGACTCGTGATGCTGTCTCAGCAGGTCGCCCTGGATTTCGGTCCTTTCGGGGTCCGTTGCAACGTCATATGCCCGGGCAGCGTGAGGACGGATATGTTCGAAGGGGCCATGAGCCATTTCATGGAAAAACTCGGCACGGACCTCGACGGGGTCTTCAGACTTTTCACGAAGGACATACCGCTGCGGCGGCTCGCCTCCCCCGACGAAATCGCCTCCATATGCAGTTTCCTGGCGAGCGACGACTCATCGTTTGTGACCGGGACGGTGCTTCCCACCGACGGGGGCACGGCCGTCGTGGACATCTCGGGGGCGGCGATCAACAACATGGAGAAACGTGCGGGCGTTTGAAGACGTATGTATGAAAGAAGCGACGTCGAGGGCCGACGCGTCCCAAAGCGCGCCGGAAAACGGAGGCTTCAGGGCCCGGTGGGCCGCAGGCGCGTTTTTAGCGACTTTTTTAAATGAATTGAATCCTGTATGCTGAAACTCAAAATCAAGGAGGGGTCTGAATGAAATACGGCGTTTACGTGCTAGCACTGCTTTTTGTAGCCGGTTTCGCCTTCGGCGCGGACGTTGACGGAAAATGGACTGGGTCGGTGCCGGGCATGGACGGCAACCCCATCAATATCCAATACACGTTCAAGGCGGAAGGCAACACCCTGACCGGGACGACCAAGGACATGGAAGGCAAGGATATAGCCATCAAAAACGGCAAGATCGATGGCAATAACATCTCCTTTACGGTCACGTTCGACATGATGGGTCAGGAATTCACCATGAATTACAAGGGAGTCGTCTCCGGTGATCAGATCAAGCTGACGTTCGACATGATGGGTCAGCCGAGCGAACTCGTCCTCAAGAGAGCCAAATAATTCTGCGTCTCGACAGGCTGCGCCGCGATCCCGCCCCGCAGCCTGTTCTGTTCCGGGCATGCTATTTTCGACGGGCCGACGCCGCATTTACCGCTGCCGGTTCTGCCTTGGTGCGTCGCTGTGCGCGAACGCCGGCGCAACCGGGAGATGCCCGGTCGGGAGTTCCACTTCTTCAGACCTTCCTTTGCATATTTGACCATATATCTCGAACGTCACCCGGTATATACTCGTTCCACAAACCGGAAGAATGAATCATGAAAGAGCAAAATCATATGGAGGTTTCCCATGTCGCTCAGAAAGACTCTGTTTCCTGCAATGCTGATCGTGACGGCGGCCGCTTGCCTTTACGCCGCGGATATCACCGGCAAATGGACCGCGGAGTTCCCTTCTGAAGTCGGGGACCAGAAATACACTTTCGAGTTCAAAGCCGACGGAGCGACCCTCACGGGAACCGCGATCTCGGTCATCGGCGGCGCGCAGGAGAAAACTCCCATCACGGAAGGCAAAATCAACGGAAACGAGATCACCTTCGTCGAAAACCTCAATTACCAGGGGATGCAACTGCGGATCGTATACAAGGGCACGGTCTCGGGGGACGAGATAAAGCTCACGCGCGTGGAGGGCGCAGGGGGCGAATCGTTTGTTGCCAAGCGCGTCAAATAGGCGCCCATAAGACCACTCCACGATCGATGGTGGGCCGCTGTCCTGCAGCCTATTGCTCAGACACATGAGTTTTTCGTGAGCACG
>CAYZTZ010000029.1:0-29602 GCA_964481255.1 uncultured Acidobacteriota bacterium
TGCTCCCGCCCCCTGGGAGGGGCAAAATTGTCCTTGACATCCGCTTTCATAGGACTGCTTTCTCTTGTCCGCACCAGGAATTTCTGCTCCGGCTCCCAGGCGAAACTCTCCGTTCTCTTTGCGGAAAAGCTTACCGATGAGATCCTCGCCCCGGTCCCGCATCGCCACTGGACGTTTTCAATCCCGCGCGTGCTGCGCGGTTTGTTCGAGCGCGAACGATCGCTGTTAAGCCTGCTATCCCAGACCGCCTATGCCTCGATTTTGAAATCCTTTCAGACGTTTCTCGGCAGAAAAGGCGTACGCCCCGGCTGCGTCCTGTCCCTGCAGACCTATGGCGCCTAAGGAGCGAACTTCAATCCCCATTGCCATGGGCTTATTTCCGATGAAGCTTTCACTCCCGACGGAGAATTCGTGCCGCTTACTTCGCTGGATGCTTCGGCTGTGATGGAAGTATTCCGCCGCATGCTCCTGTTGCGTCTGCACCAGGCGGAGCGGCTGTCGGAATCCTTCATGCAGAACTTGTTGTCCTGGGTGCACCCGTGATTTTCCGTGTACGCCGGACCGCCGCTCGATGCCGCCGAGACCGCTTCTAGGGAATCGCAAGCCCGATATATCACCCGGCTGGTTTTGGCGATGGAGGCTCTGCACAGACGCGACGACGGCAGCCTGTTTCTGGAAACGCCGCCCGATCCAGGAACGGGTGCGACCTCCATCGAACTGGATTCCCTGGAGTGGATCGACATCCTGAAGCCCCGCGAAAGCGGCCGCTGCGCCTTTTCCTGTTTCCCTGCTGATTCCTTCAGGTTTTCTCTCCCCTCAGGATAGAAGTGCTGATAAAGTCCTGTTGATGGCCAGCAGCCGCGGGTATTGCGGCAGGATCAGCCCAGATTCTGCATCGAGGAACGTTCTCAGAGTGCTTGAAGGACGGAGATTGAGGCAAGGATGACCTTGGCGAAAAAGCGGCACACAGGGTTTTTTATGGGAGTTGCGGATCGCTGTAAGTTGCTGAAAAATCTGGTAGCGACGGGTGGAATCGAACCACCGACCTTGGGGTTATGAATCCCACGCTCTAACCATCTGAGCTACGTCGCCACATTTCCCCGTATATCAATAGGGTTGGCCTATAATCTTGCGGCCTTCCACAGCGCATTTCAAGGGCAAATCGCCTGCCGCAGTCCGCGGCCGCTCAGAATCTGCCGCGGCGCGCCAGGGAGCGCAGGCGCCCGTAAAACTGTCCGCTCTGGGAAAGAAACGGCTTATAGGCCTCGGCGACTTCCTTGAGCCGGCCGCATTTGTCCGCGGCAGCCTCGAGCGCCGTGAGATATTTAATGTTGGACCTGTTTCCGTCCAGGTGTGCGAGGAAAAGAGTGCACGCGAGATCGTAAGCTTGGGCCTTATAGCAAATCCATGCCAAGCGCACGGCGTTTTTGGGATCCAGCTCCCGCATTCTGGAAGCTATTTCCTCGCGCGCCATCGGGCTCTGTCCCGTTTGGAACAGTCTTTCGACATACTCCGGAAAAAGGGAGGGAGGCACTTCCTCGCCAAGGCCGGCCAATACCCCCATCTCGCTCACCAGCTCCTCCGGTTCCAGCATCTTGGCGCGAATCCTTATCCGCTGCTGGGCCGCGTACGCGTTGTCCGGATCTTCCGAGAGAAATTCGTCCAGGGCTCTCAGCGCCGCCTCCAGATCGTTTTTCCTCTCATAAAGCCAGGCGAGATCCAAAAGCGCGAGCCGCTGATGTTCCAGCGCGAGGTGCAGCAGGGATTCGGCCTCGTCAAACTTGCCGGACTGAGTGAGCGTTTTCCCCAGCCAGTACTGGGTTTGCCGGCTGGGATAAAGACGCAGGCTCTCCCGAAAGCGCGCCTCCGCTTCCGGATACCGTTTGCGCCGGTAGTCGAGCTTGCCCGCGAGAAACAGGATCCGAGCGGAGTCGGGGAACAGACGGCAAAGCTGTTCCGCCAGGGCCTCGGCTTCGGAGAACCGTTCCGAATTCAGGTAGAACTCCAGCTCGAACCCGCGCGTGGCGGCGCTGAGGGGGTCTTCTTTCTGCAGGCGCGCCAAAATGGCTTCGGCCTCTTTCAAACGCCCGGCGCCCAGGGCCTGTCTCATGTTGTGCTGCAGCGTCCCGATGATCGCCTTCGCCACCTACGCACTCCTGGACGATAATACAGATATTCTGCCACAGACGTTTCGCCCGGCTTAGATGAAATTGAATCGGCGGACCATGATCGCAATACCCCCCTCACAAAGCCGGCGGATGGATGGTCTCCCTCCATTGGCATCCCGAGCCTCGCCGGGAAGGAGATTAATATCGCCCGCACCAGGAGCCGGAGTCATTTTGGGCGGCGAGCTTTTATAGCGAGGGGCGTAAGAAAGGCGACAGACCAAATGGATTCTTTTCTGCTGGATCAAATCAAACGTCCCCCAGCATCGCGCCTGATCTGCGAATATCGCAACAGGAGACGTCGGGAAAGCGGCGCTCTGGATCCCGGGAGAAAAAATGAATCCGGGGGAATCCGCCTGCGTTCCGGCCAAGGCCGAAGTTCTTATGTCGTAATACATTCCCCGATTTGTGATACGATTAAAAACTGATTTTCGGGGGAATTTCCTTTGAAAATCCGTGATCACGTCGAAGTATCCGCTCAGCCGACGGTCGTGCGCCTGGATCATCTGCAGGCGGCCGACGCAAGTTGGATCAGCTCCAGGTACTACATCACGGAGCAGGTGGGCAGGCATATCAAAACCCTCAAGACCCTCCTCTCGAGGGAAACCGGCTGCGGGGCCTTTCTGATCGGCCATTACGGGTCCGGGAAATCGCATTTCTTGGCATATCTGACCCAGCAGATCCGTGGAGGGGCTTTCGGAAGCCGCGGCTTTACCGTGATTCCCACATCGCTTCTGAATTACAAGGCGTCGCGGCCCTTGGAGGAGATCCTGGATGAACAGTTGCCCGCCATGGCGGATCAGGGCGATCGGCGAAAAAAATGGCGGCAGGTGGAAACCCTGTATCCCCAGGGCATCGTCCTGATTTTGGACGAGCTTTCCGAATTCTTGCGCTCCAAACCGGACGCGCGGAGCTTCAACGAGGATCTCAGGTTTCTGCAATTCATGGGCGAATGGGCGCAGGACCATGCCCTGTGGATAATTGCCGCCATGCAGGAGCAGATTGAGCACACCGGGGAGATCGAATACGACCTTTTCCGCAAAATCAAGGACCGCTACCCCATCCGCATGCTCCTGACTCCGGCTCATGTGAAGAACCTGATCGCGGACCGCATTCTCGGCAAGAAACCTTCCTACCGGGCCGCGGTCGAAAGGCTCGCCGAAGAACTGAGCGCGGCCTATCCTCAAAAGACGATCGATTACGGCGTTTTCTGCGAGATCTATCCCATTCATCCCGCCACCCTGGAACTTCTCGAGGAGGTCCGGGATCGGTTCTCGCAATCGCGCGGAATCGTCGACTTCGCGCTGACCCGGCTTCTGGGCGACGAGGCGCGCGACATCCCGCCTTTCCTCGATGAGCCCTGGGGCCGTCTCCTCACGCCCGACGCGATCGTCGATCATTTCTCCGACCTTTTCGAGGTCCAACCCGAATTCCTTGCCATCGCGCAGAAAGTTCTTCCCTATTTCCGCAAGCACGTTCCTGAGCTGTTTCCCAACAAGCCGCGTCAGGAGCTGGCCTGGCGGCTGATCAAGCTGCTGATCCTGGTCCACCTGTCTCCCCGCCGCACGTCGTTAAGCGCCGAGGAGGCCGCGCGGTGGCTCCTTTTCAAGGTCTCCAGCGTCGATCCCGCGCGCAACCGCGAAATAATCGACAAGGCCCTGGACACTCTCTGCAGGCATGGCGCCTTCATCAAGCGGCAGGATTCCCGCTTCCGTCTGGATCTCGAGGACGACAGCAAGGAACAGCTCGAGCAGCTGCTCTCCAGGGTCATCGAAGAAATCAAGGACCGCGGCAATTTCATCTTCGAGAATCTGGTGCCCCTGCTCGAGCGGTCCGATTTCAATCCCTTCGCGCTCCCCAGGGACCGCTGGTTCACGCGCAAGGTGCGCTGGCATTTTCATGAATGGGATCTTCAGGTTTACCTGGGGGAAGGCGCGCCGAAGGAGCCTGCGAAGGGACTGGCCTTGCAGATAGGTCTCCCCTGGGGGTCCCCGGCGGCGGGCTCTGACTGCCATAAGATCATCCCCAGGCCGATCGAGCTCGGCGCGGAGATTCTCGAGCTGTCGGCCCTTATGGACCTGAAGGACCGCCCGCTCCCGTCGAAGGTACTGGCCCGAGTCCAGGAGCGCATCGCCTCGCGAAGCTCCTGGTTCCATTCCATGGTCCGCGACGCCTACAGCAACGCGGTCTTTTTCGACCCGTCCGAAGCGAAGGCGATGCCGCCGCTGAACGCCATGCGGGCCGACCACGCGGCATGGCTCAACGCCTACAGCGAGTCGATCCTGAGGCAGACCTACCCGCTTTTCGAGCAGTTCGCGCCCGGGCACGGCCCGCTCCCGAAGGAGGCCTACCGCCAGTTCATGAAATTCGCGTCCGAGCACGACCTGGGCGCCGAAGAAGCCCCGGATTATGTCAAGCTGATCCGCGAAGCCTATCTCGTGCCCATGGGGCTGATGCAGAGAAGGGGATCGGAATATTATGTCAGCCAGAAACTGGACAACAACGATCTGGTCCGCCTTCTCGCGCCTCTTCTCGATCACCAGCCGACTCCGGAACGCGTTTATCAACACCTCAGCGCCCCCGTTTACGGCCTCACGCAGGACCAGATCCATCTTCTTCTGATCACCCTCCTGATCCAGGGGGAGATCGACATCGTGAAAGGGGACCGTTCCTATCGGGAAACGTACGAGGTCATGGTCTCGCCCCTGCAGTACGACAAGATCCTCCCCGGACGCGCCCTCAATCTGAATCAACTGCGAGACCTGCAGACTCTGTGCGAGGGATTCCGCATCCCGGTGCCGAGGCAATGGAGCGTTCTGGCGCAGAAGAGAGTCCTGGAGCAGCTGCGCAAGATCGGGGCGCGCCAGCGCGACCAGCTCGGCGATTTCGCCGCTGGGCTCAAAGCCCAGGGGGAGGCGGAGGATCTGGTCGAGCAGGTGGAGAAGCTTATCTCGCAGTGGCTCGCCCTCGAGAAGGGAGAACATGAGCTGCAGGGTTTCCAGCACTTCCTGTACGCGATCGGCTCCCCGCGCAAGTTCGTCGCCGAAGCCGGCGAGCTGGCTTCCATGCCCGCCCGCTTCGAGAGGCTCATGAGGGAAAAAAGGCGCTACCGCCACCTTTTCGGCTATCCGTCCGTTTCGAAATGCGCGGATCCTCAAACAGCCGCCCGCGTGGAGGCTTTGGGGCCTCCTCCGTCTCTGGCCCAGCCTGAGCTCCTGGAGGCCTGGCTGCGCGAGGCGCAGAGGCTGTACCAGAGCTATCGGGAGTGGTACCAGGCGCGGCACGAGCAAATGTGGAGGAGCCTGAGCGCTCATTCCATCTGGACTTACAGGATTCCGGGTGTTGCGCGCAGCAGGCATCTCGGCGTGTCCGATCTGATCCGGGCCGTGGAAGGCGCCATGGCGGAAGCGAGGGCCGCCCGCTGCCCGGGCCTGGCCCCTCTGGATTTTCAGCCCGTATGCCGCTGCGGTTTCGACGGGACCGGCAATCCTTTGCAGGCAGTCCTCAGCCGCTTTGAGGAGGCATCCGGCAGGCTTGAAAAAGAGCTCGCGCTTTTCTTTCAACAGGATCCAATCAAGTCGAAAGTAAAGGATTGGGCGGACCAGGGGCTGGAAGTGAATACCGGGACGCTGTCCTATCTTGAAGGGAAGGCGGACTATCCCGAGGTGGAAAATCTCTCGCTGTTCGACCAGCATCTGTCGGGTCTGGACCTGGTTCGCGCCGTCGATTCCAGGCCGCTTCTGGACCTTCTGGGCCGGCGCGCTTGGGAAAAGGCCGACCTGCTCCAGGCCTTTAGCCGGTTCCTGGACCGCTTCGGCCCGCGGATATCCTTCCGATTCGACGAGCCGTCGGCGAGGGAGGATCTTGCCGCCTGGTGCTGTGAGCAGGCGCTGCGTCAGGGATGCCCTCTGCCCAAGGGCCTGTCTCCCGCCGAGCGTTCGGTCATCCCGGCCCACATTCAGCCCCAATGGGTCAGCGAGCAGAGCCTGCTGAAGATCGAGGATTTGGACTTGGGCGAGGGCGCCATCCTCAGAATTTTGGACATGCTTCTAAGCGGGATTCTGAAAGCTCCCGCAAAGCCGCCAGCCTCCGGCCCTGTGGCCGCGGCCATGGACCTATTGGAACCCCGGCAGCCTTCCTGCGCGGAGGAGCTCGCGGACCTTCTGACCTGCCTTTACGAGCAATCCGGCCGCTTCCTGAAACTGCGCCCTCAGCCATGGCTTGCGCGCCTCGACGCGCTCGCCGCAATCCGGCTGGACAGGCCTCCCGAGGATCTGAACCGCCTGCTGCAGAAGCGCATGGACGCCCAGTGGATCGTCGTCGATTGCCTGGGGATCGCCCTGACGAAAACAGTCCGGGAATTGTTGCCGCGGTCCTTTCCCGGCTGGAAGCCGGGGGAGGTGGAATTCGCGGCCGTCTCCCGGCAGACATCCACGGAGGCCTTTTACCTGGGGCTGATCGGGGGCGATCTGACGAAGCACTTCGAGAAGATCGACGCCGTGGACGCCCTGATTCACGGGCGCAAACTGAGTCTCAGGGAGCTTTCCAGGCTTGTCCAGGCGGAGCTGGAAGTTGCATTCCGCAAGACCATCGAGAAGCTCGATCCCGAACGTCCCGTGCTCCTGTACGGCGACCATGGTTTTCGCCTTGCGCCGGACGGCTCGGGCTTTACGCATGGGGGCGGCTCGACCGCGGAACGGCTCACGCCGGTTTTCACCCTGATCCCGGGATAGAATACCGCGCCCGTCATGATGGAACCTGCACGGCTTCATTGAACGGATTCCGCCTTCGTCAGGCTTTCCAGAAACCTCCGCATTTCCGACCGCGGGATTCTGTGGGAAACATCGATCAGCGTGATGGCGAAGGGGTTGCGCTTTCTGATATAGCATCCTTCCCAGAGCGTGCGATGCCACAGGAGCGAGTAAAGCTCGCGCCCCGTCATGTCTTCGAACCCGATCAGGAAGATCCGCAACTCCTCCAGCGCGCGGAATATCTCCATCACCTTGCGCTGACTCTGCAGTTCGTTCATTTTGTCGGGCGGCGGGAGCTCCGTCCCGTTCATTTCGAGGCCCTCGAAAAGACTGATTCCCGTGCCGACCGATTCGAATGCCAGAATATCCTCAAGGTCGGCTTCCTCCATCCCTTGGGGGGACTGCGGGGATAATGCGAAGACCGACTCCCCTCCGCACAGATCCTGCAAATCCGCTTTCAGCTTTTCGATGCGCCCGGCCCGTTCCCGATCGCCTTTACCGGCCACGCCGGTCCCATCCTGTTGCCGCCCGTCTTCCTTGTTCGCTTTCTCTTTGGTTCTCCATCGCATGATTCCTCTCCTTCATGGAGGTTTCTGAATTGACCGGTATCCTCGCCTGCATACGAATTAATGAAGGCGTGCGAAAATGAGCGAAAATTATTTGAGAAAGCGACCGCGGATATCGCGGTCCGGGCGGATGATACGGGAGAGTGTCGGCCCGATTTTCTATCGCATCAGGTTGAAGACGGCGTCTGCGGCCCGGGCGATCCGGTCGTCGGTCGCGAAGTGCGGGGTGCGGCGGATTTCGTCGACCAGAAGTCCCACCAGCAGGATTCGGGTCCGGGCTTCGGGATGCAGGAGACGAAACAGCCTGACGGCCATAAGGGGTGAAACCTGGTGAGCGCTGGGCGAGTCATCCCGCCAGGATTGAAAAGCTTGCTCTTCGAACACGGCGACGCGTCCCGGCTCGCCCTGCCGCCGCTCAGGGTCCAGCACCGCGTCGATCAGCAGCACCTGGTCATATCGGGCGAAATCCTCGAGGCGGTTGAGCAGATCGGTGTGGGCGTCGGCCAGAGTTACTCCGGGCGGGAGACCGCCCCCCTGCAGACGCAGGCGCTCCAGGACACGCCCGCCGAAACCGTCATCCCCGCTGAGAGGGTTGCCCAGTCCCAGGACGAGTATTTTCCTGAGAGGTTCCATCGGGACCCTTGGCCTCCTGGGCAATGGGGAGCCGGATGGTGAAGACGGCTCCCTCAGACGAATTCGAAGCCTCCACCGAGCCTCCGGCGCCTGTGACGATTCCGTGAACGATGGCCAGTCCCAGCCCCGTACCTTTCCCCACCTTTTTGGTCGTGAAGAAAGGCTCGAAAATCAGCGGCAGTATTTCTTCGGGGATTCCCTTGCCCGTGTCGCTGATGCGGATCACGATTTCCTGGGTCTCGGGCGATCTGGAGGTCTCGATGGTCAGAACGCCGTTTTCCTCCATGGCGTCCACGGCGTTGAGGACGATGTTCATGATCACCTGCTGCAGCTGTCCCGGGTCGATGAGAATTCTGGGCAGCGCCGGGTCGAATCGCCGCACGGTGCGGATATTCTGGAAAATGGTCTGTTTCTCGAGAAGCTGAAGCGTGCTGTCCACCACCGTGTTGACGTCGGTGAGGGAGGGCGCGCTGGTGGACTGGCGGGCGAAATCCAGCAGACCCTTCACCGTGTCGCGGCACCGCAGGGTCTGTTTGACGATGACTTCGAGGTTATGCTTCATCGGATGGTCGTCGTCGCAGTCCTCCAGGGCCAGCATACTGAAAGTCAGGATCCCCGCCAGGGGGTTGTTGATTTCGTGGGCTATGCCGGCGGCCATCCGGCCGAGGGACGCAAGTTTCTCGGACTGCGCCATCTGGTTCTGAACGGCGACAAGCTCTTCGGTCCTTTTTTTGACCTTTTCCTCGAGAGTGCGGCCCCACTCTTCGAGCTCCAGCTTCATGGCTTTGATGCCGGCCTGCATCTTGTTGAAGGAATTGGCGAGAATGCCGATTTCGTCGCCCGACGAGACGCGGACGGGCTGGTCCAGATCCCCGGCGGCTATGCGGTCGCTGGCCCTCGCAATCTCCTCGAGCGGAAGAAAAATGCTGCGCGTGATGAAGTAGGTGATCCCCAGCACCACGAGAACGCCGATCCCGGCTACCAGCAGGAAGGTGAGCATCATCGAGGTGCGGACCGCCAGGAAAGGATCTTCGGGCACGCCGACGCCCAGGAAGCCTATGATATTCTCCCGGCTGTTGCGGATGGGTTTGCACGCGGTCAGGTACCAGATGCCCGAAATCCGGGCGTTGCCGTAATAGGGATTTCCTTCCGACAGGACCGTCCTGCGGATGTCCTCGGAAGCGCGCCCCCCGAAAGCCGGCTGCCCGGAGGGAAGACGCACATTGGTCGCGACGCGGATGTCCCCCATGAAAATGGAGACAATGCCCCCCGTGCCGTCCCCATAAGCCTCCGTGCCGAAAACGGAATCATTGATCTGCGCGACCAGGCTCTCGTCGCGGTTAAGCAGGATGCCGCCGTAAAGGACACCCCTGAATCCGGAGCTTGTCATGACCGGAGAAGCCGCGACCAGGATCATGCCGTCTTTTACTTCGCCCGGAGGATTCTTCCCATCCCTATCGGGAAGAATGGTCATTCGCGCGCACTCCGCCATGGCGGGATCTTCGAGGATGAGGTCCTGGCAGCTGAGGATTTCAGTCCCCGCCATGACGGCGCCGGACATGGCGCCATCGATATACTCGGGAACCGGAGCAGGGCCTGGATCGGGCCGGCTTTCGCCCGTTCGCGAAGCCCGGATAATGAAACGGTCCCTGGCTTCCACGAAGGAGAGGAACTGAAGCCGGTTCTGATCGCGGATCTTGGCCAGGACTGCCGGCAGAGCCTCCCATTTTTGCGAACCCAGTGCCAGGGCGAGCTCTTCCGTCTGGGCGGCTCCCGCAACGGAGCGTTGGACCGTGTCGAGACGGGCCGTATAGACGTTCCATGCCGCGCTCAAGCCGTGGCGCACCTGCTTTCGCGCCTCGTTGAGCATCGCGCGGGTCACGATGCGGGAACCGATCAGGGTGGATACGGCGGTGCCCAGGACCACGATCAGGACGAAGCTGATCGTGATCTTGGCGCGCAATGAAATGTCGCTCAATCGGCGGGGCATCGTCGAGGCCTCGATTCCTAAGTCGTGATCCGGACCGACGCGGGATGCTTCGCGGGCGCAGTCCTCATCCCGCAAATCACGACGCGCGGCGTTCCTTTCAGGCTCGAACCATGTGGACCGAACAGCTGATGCACGGATCGTAGGCCCGCGCGACCATGGCCAGACGCTGCTCGATGGCGCCGTCGGACTCGCCCGCCTCCAGGCCCCGCGTCACCGCGGCGCGCAGTTGGTCTTCGGCGTTGCTGAGATTCTGCGCCGTGGGCGTGATCACGTCGGCCGCGGCGATCCTTCCGTCGGCGTCAATTTCGTAATAGTAAAAGAGCGTGCCGCGGGGCACTTCGGTCGCGGCGGCGCCGCTGCACGCATGCGCCCTGTAAGGCGCAGGGCTTTCCTGAACGATTCCGTCGTCGAGCATCTCCTGGATCAGATGCAGGGAGTGTTCGACCGAATAGATCATTTCGATGAACTGAGCGATGTTGTTCATCAGGATGTTGGAGGTGGGGACCTTGAAGTTCAATTCTTCCCATGCCTTGCGCGCCAACCCGCCGATCCGGTCGCCGTTCAGGGTCAAACGGGCCAGCGCGCCGACCATGTAAGTCTTCCCGTTATAGGCGCTGTGCTTGGCGTGGGAATGGGGCACCAGGTGTTCACTGGTGAGTTTCCGGTAGTCGCGGACGGGGATGCGGGTGCGGATGCCGCCGTCCAGGAAATCGATATTTTCCCCGAAGAAGAAAGCTTCGTCTTCGGGGACAAGGGCCGCGCACCGTATCGGTTCGCGGGCGAACTCCGGGATCGTGATGGAACGCAGCGCCTCAAGCGCGCGTTCGCAATCCTCGAGCCCGCGCTGCAGCTGGGGCCGAAGAGCCAGAAGCTCGTCGCCGGTGGGAACCCGCCCGAAGCCCCCGATGACGTGGTTGATGGGGTGAACGGCCCGGCCTCCGACGGTTTCCTGGATGCTGTTTCCCAGTTTTTTCAGGCGCAAGGCTGTCTTGACGATATCGGGGATTACGCCCGCAAGGCTGATGACGCTGGAATGCCCCATATAGTCGGGCAGATCGAGCACGAAGACGTGCAGCGCGTGGCTTTCGATGTTGGCGCCCTGAACGGCCAGGTCGCGAAGCCGGCGCGTTTGCGTCGAAACCCTGACCCCGAGAGCGTTTTCCAGGCAGTGAAGGGACGTCACCGTGTGGTTGGTCGAGCAGATGGCGCAGATACGGGAGACGATCTGCGTCACGTCCTCGATGGTGCGGCCCCGGACGAGGCCTTCGAAAAGCCGGATGCCCTCAAAAATGTCGAAATCGACCTTGCGGACTTCGTTCCCCTCGACCGTCACGGTGATTCCGCCGTGGCCCTCGACCCGTGTCAGATGGTCGACCGAAATGGTGCGTGTCATGGCTATTCCTCCGTCCTGTCCAAAACCGGAGCAGCGAAAGTTCTGAGTTTGCGTTTGATTTCGTCGAGCTGGTACTGCTTTTCCTGCAGGAGTTGCTCCATCGAGCCCATGTTGGCCTCAACCACGGGGCCGCGGCATCCGACGCAGGCGATATTGTAGCCCGGGCAGCGGGCGCCGCACCCGGCCATGGTGACGGGGCCGGCGCAGGGCAGTCCTTTCGCCAGCAGGAGGCATTCGTTCTCCTTCATCTTGCATTCGAGGCAGACGGGGTACGCGGGCATCAGGGGCATGTCGCCGTTCAGCAGGCTGGATATGGCGCGCAAGAACTCCTCTTTTTCTATGGGACAGCCGGGGATGCACAGGTCCACCTTGACGAAGTCCGAAAGGGGCCTGTGCGGGCCGATGTCCCAGGACGCAGCGGGCCCGTTGTTGCCGTAAACCTGCCGGATGACCTCCGCCCTGGGAGCCCGGGCGTCCATGGCGGCGATTCCGCCGAAGCAGGCACAGCTTCCGCAGGCGATAAGAAGGTCGGACCGTTCCCGGATTTTCCGCAGCTCGGCCTCTTCGCGCGCGTTGGCGATGGATCCCTCCACGAGGGCGATGGCGAGCCGGCTCTCCGTGTCGTTGACGGAGGAACCGCCCAGAAAGTCCACGATGTCCACGGCCCCGAAGATGTCGACCAGCTGATCCTCGCAATTCAGGATCACGATCTGTTCGCCCCAGCAGCCGCTGAATCCGTATATGCCGATTTTGGGTTTCACTGCTCACCTCACACGATTTCCGGAAGATTGATGGCATCCCAGTAGGTAAACACCGGACCATGGATGCAGGTATATTTGTAGCCGACGCTGCAGTGGCCGCATTTGCCGACGCCGCACTTCATGCGGCGTTCGAGGCTCATGAGTATCCGGTCCTTGTGGAAATTAAGCTTCAGAAGCTCCGCGAGGACGAACTTATAGACGATGGGGGGTCCGACCACGGCGGCATAGGTCTTATCCGGGTCGAAGGTTATTTTCTGGAACAGCGACGGCAGAAGGCCGATGTTCTGTTTCCATGTCCCGGTGGGATCGCGGTCCACTGTCAGCAGGCAGTTGAAGTCCACAACGTCCGCCAGCGAGAGAAGCTCTTCCCGGAAAAGCATCTCGGCCGGGCTGCGCGCGCCGTACATCAGGGTGACGGTCCCGAATTTTTCCCGGTGATCCAGCGCGTACCAGAGGAGCGACCGGAGCGGAGCCATCCCCAGGCCGCCCGCGACGATGAGGAGGTCGTTCCCCGCCATTTCCTCAACCGGGAATCCGTTGCCGTAAGGGCCCCGGATGCCCACCAGGGAATTGGTCGGCAGGCGGTACAGAGCCGAGGTGACCCGGCCCGCGCGCCGTATGCAGAGTTCCAGAATCCCCTTGCGCGTCGGTGAGGAAGATATCGAGATCGGGGCTTCGCCGGTCCCCAGGATGGAAAGCTCCACGAACTGGCCGGGCCGGTGATCCCATTTCTGGACGACGGCATCGTCCAGAAAGCGCAGCTGGAACAGGTAGTTGTCCGGAACCATCCGGTGGATCCGGACGATCCTGGCCATGAGGGGCTGATAGGGATTCTCCACAGCCTCAAGCGGACGCGGGCTGACTTGTTGCAATGCCATCTCGATCACCTCGAATAGATTCAATGACGGTAATGATGTTGATTTTGACGGGGCACGCCTCGACACACCGGCCGCAGCCGACGCAGCTGGGCCGTCCGTACTCGGCGACGAAGCCGCGATGCTTGTGGTAATAGCGGAACTTGACTCTCGAGGACCGTTCCTCGCGGAAATTCTCCCCGCCGGCCACAAGCGCGTGGGTCTTGAGCAGGCAGGAATCCCACGAGCGGACCCTTCGGCCTGTGCGGTTCCCGAGTTCCACCTCGTCGTTCACGTCGAAGCAGTAGCACGTCGGGCAGACCATGCTGCACGACCCGCAGGACAGGCAGCGTTCGCCCATCTCGTCCCAGACTTTGCTGTGATACTCCATCTCAAGGATCTCGGGCAGGTCCTCCATCGCCAGTCGAACCTTGTAGGAAGCGCGGCGTTTCCTGGAACGTCTCTTGTATTCGTTGAAATCGGCCTCCGTCGGCGCCTCCAGCAGGCAGTGGCTCATCACGACCATGTCGTCGCCTCGGCTGGTGCCGACGAGAACAAGGTAATGATCCCCGATGTCGCTCAGAAAGAGGTCGAAGCCGCTGTCCACAAAATCCGTGTTCATGGAGCTCGCGAGATGCTTGTCGTCGGGCTCGAAGTCCACGCCGATGACGGCGGTGTTTTTCCGCCGTGCGATATAGTAGGGGTCCGGAAACTTGGACTGGGCGAAGACCCGGTCGAGGATATTGAGACCGTAAATGTCGTAGGAATGGACCCCGAACAGGACAATGGGCCTGGAAGCCTCCTTCAGCAGGTCCTGATAGCCTTTCTCCGGATCGAAGGCGAAGGTCGCTTCCCGGGGAGGCAGCACGAACTTCTTGGGCGGCAGGAGCGTGCGCGTGTAACGCATCTCGACGTCGGACCACTTCGAGGGCCTTTCAAAGACGTAACCCTTGCCCCGCTTGATCGGCGCGTAGACCTCGCCGAAAGCCGGCAGAACCGACACGAAAAGATCCAGGTTGTCCTTCGCCAATTTCAGTATCTTCATGGTTGTTTCCTTTCGGGAGGGACGGAGCTTTGCGTGGAGGGAGCGCCGGCCGTCAATCGCGCGACTTCCTCCAGAAGACGTTTGGGATCGACCGGCTTGGCCAGGAACAGGTTCGCCGGGAGCCACCCTGCTTCGGGATCGACCCGGAACACCGGCTCCTCGGAATAGATGCTGGACATCACGATCACGGGAGTCTGACTGAGGGCCGGAATCCGCCGGATTTCCTGCAGGGCGAAAAATCCCTCGGTTCTCTCCGACATCATGACATCGAGCAGGATAAGGTCCGGCTGCATGTTCTTGGCCCGCTGAATCCCGTCGCGGCCGCTGGAAGCGCTTTGGACCGTGTATCCCGAGGACTCCAGGAGTGTCTGGACGGCCTTCACGAAAAGGCTGTCATCATCGATGATCAGAACGGATCTGGGTTCGCTCATGGTGTTCACCCGATATGGATTGTAAGCCTGTGAATTCTACCCGCCGACCGCCTCGGCGAATTCGCCCTTCTTGCTGGGGGCCGCGACCGGGAGCTTGACCGTGAAAGTGGTGTACTCGCCTTCCTTGCTGTCGACGCCGATGGATCCCCCCAGTTCGTCCACGATTCTCCTGCAGATGACCAGGCCGAGCCCGGTGCCGGGTATATTCTGGGTCTCGGGGGTCTTAATTCGGTAAAACTCCTCGAAAAGATGTTCGCGATGGAGCGGGGAAATGCCGATTCCCGTGTCGTGGACTTTGAGCGTGACCCATTGATCGTCCCCCTCGACGGTCACGCGGACTTCTCCCCCCGGCTTGTTGTATTTCACCGCGTTGCTCACGAGATTGCGCACCAGCATGGTCAGACTGACGGCGTCGCCGGCCGCCAAAGCGAGGCCGGAGGCGATTTCGGCGGCAAGCTTCACCTTCGAGGCCGACGGGAGCTGCTGGTATTCCCGAACGACGGTATCCGCTATTTTCCCGATATCCGAGGAGGCGCTGCGGTCGGTCAGGGCTCCCCGGTCCAGCTTCGCCAAGAGTAGCCAGTCCTGGATCAGCTTCAGCATTTCCGCGATGCGCTCCTGGGAGCGCGAAATCCATTCGACGCTGTCCGCGGGAAGGCGGGAGCCGCTGGTGTACATAAGGGTGTCAAGGTACTGCTTGACGGCCACCAGGGGGCTCTTCAGCTGGTGCGAGACCAGGGTGACGAACTTCCTTTCGACCTCCTCCTTTTGCCTCCGCAGCAGCCGGGTTTCGCGGGCGAGGCGCCATCGCTCGAAGCCGCGTTCGATGATCATGCGCAATTCGCCCGGGGTGAAGGGCTTGGGCAGGAAGTCGTAGGCGCCCTTCTTCATGTCGTCGACGGCGGTCTCGATGGTCTCGTAACCCGTGATGACCACGATCACGACCTCGGGGTCGATCTTGCGGACGATCTTGATGACCTCGAACCCGTCGAGCTCGGGCATTTTGATATCGACGACCAGAAGAGGCGGCCGAACCTGCTTCAGGCGCTCGATGCCTTCGTATCCGCTCGCGAAACTCTCGACCCTGTATCCGGATTTCTTCAGGATTTTTTCGCAGGAAAGCCGGATGATCTCGTCATCGTCGATGACGAACACAGTCTTGTCTTGATCGGACACCGGCGCGGCAGTCATCCGGCAATCACCCCCTCTATCCTCTATAGCATCGCCTGGAGGATATTACAATCGGCCAGCGGACAGCCAACCTGGAACCGATCCGAGGGGCGGCCAAACCGGCGTCTCCGGCCAAATCGATCGGCCGCGAGTCGAAGAACCTGAAGACTCCCGTGCCTTGCGGCACGGGCGGACTCCATGATCTGCGGCCGACATTTAAGAATACCTTGAAAAGCGATTTCAAGTCAAGGGTCTGATGATTAGCAAAGCTAATGGAAAATGCGATCTTTTGAAGATTTTTTTATATGCCGTACGGTTCTCAACGGAGGGGAAGGCCCAAGTTCCGCAGAATGGGCTTGACCGTGTGGCGCGGATTGACAGCGGCGCTTCTTCCGCGTAGCATCCTGAATGGAACCGCCGCCGTGAGGAGGGGATATGGCCCGACCAAAATCTACGGATGTTTCGGTGGAATGCCCATGCTGCGGGGCGCGCCTGAGCATTGACGCCAAACTCGGCAAAGTCGTAAGCCACGAGGCGCCGCCTCCAAAACGCGGAGCTTTGGATCTGGATAAAGCCGCCGCCCTCCTCAAGGAACAGGCGGCCCGCCGCGAAGCCCTTTTCAAACAAAGCGCCGAGGACATGAAGATCCAATCCCAGCTTCTGGAGCGCAAGTTTGAGGCGGCTCTGGAAAAAAGCAAAGAACAGCCGGTTTCCAAGCCCACCCGCGACATCGATCTCGATTAGGGTCGCGAGTCCATCCCGCCGGCCGCTCCATCATCACAACCCGCGATTCGGCGCCGGGGCGTGTGAAAATCCGTCGGATAATCCGCGCCTTTCACAAATCCCGTGAAATTCATGAATGTGCTTTCGATGCAATGTTTCACGTATGGACCGGCTCAAGTCGGGCCATCCCCTTTCCGCGGATTCGATGTTGCCTCCGCGGACAAACGGGTTTAGAGTTTCATTTCCCACGCGGGGCGGCACGCTCGATAATGGGAGTGAATCATGGGAAAGCCGGATCGCGGAAAGGTTCAAGTCACCCTGGATTTGTGCAAAGGATGCGGGCTCTGCATCGCGTCGTGCCCGGCCAATGTCCTTGTTCAGGGCGATACTCTCAACCGGTTGGGTTATTACGCGGCGGAGTACCGAGGATCCGGGTGCACAGGGTGCGGAATCTGCTTCTACGTTTGCCCGGAACCCGGCGCGATCACGGTCTTTGTCCGCAAGGAAGACGCTCCGGACAAATCCGCGGCGTAAGCGCGGGCGAACGGGGATCGGCGCCGCAGAGGAATTCGGCATCAAACGGGAGCGCGGGCCGGCGGATTGGACGGACTTGGGGAGATGAGTAATGCGCTATCTGCTTAAGGGGAACGAAGCGGTGGTGCGGGGGGCGATTGCCGCAGGCTGCAAAGCCTATTTCGGATATCCGATCACGCCGGCGAGCGAAATCGCGGAAACCGCGTCCCTGCTCCTGCCCGAAGCGGGGGGCGTTTTCGTTCCCGCCGAGAGCGAAATCGCCGCGGTCCAGATGCTTTACGGTGCGTCGTCGGCGGGCGTGAGGGCCATGACCGCGTCCTCGGGGCCCGGCATCAGCCTGATGCAGGAAGGGGTCTCCTACATGGCGGGCGCGGAGCTTCCGGGCGTGATCGTCGACGTGATGCGCGCCGGGCCGGGCCTGGGCAATCTCGGCGTCGAACAGGGCGATTATCTTCAGCTGACGAAGGGGGGCGGGCATGGAAACTACCGCACGCCCGTCTTTGCACCCAATAGCGTGCAGGAGATGTGCGACCTGACGATCCACGCCTTCGAGGTGGCGGACCGCTATCGCAATCCGGTTTACGTCCTGGCCGACGGCGCCCTGGGCCAGATGATGGAGTCGGTGGAGGTGCCGAAAACAGTACGGAGCGCGCCCGATAAGCCCTGGGCCGTGCGGGGGGACGCCGCGACGCGCAAGAACCTTATCACCTCCATTTTCCTGGAGCACGAGAAACAGGAAATCCTCATCACGCGCCTGGAGAAAAAATACGAGGAGATCGAGAAAAACGAGGTCCTGCTCGAGGAGACTTTTACGGAGGACGCCGAAATCCTGATTGTCGCTTACGGCATCAGCAGCCGCATCGCGCGGGCCGCGGTCGATCTGGCGCGCGCCGAAGGCATTCGAGTGGGACTGCTGCGGCCGATCAGCCTGTATCCCTTCCCGTCGAAACGTCTCCGTCAACTCGCGGGAAAGGCCTACGGGGTGATGGTCTTCGAGCTGAGCAGCGGTCAGATGATCGAGGACGTTCGCCTGTCGGCGGGGGGCATCACGCCGATACAGCTTCTGCGGCGCACCGGCGGAATGATGCCGACCGCCGAGGATGTGGCCGGGGCGCTTAAAAAAATGGAGGCGGAATGTGTGGGAAATAAAGCATAGCAAGCCGGCCTCTTTTTACGAACGCTACGAACGCAAGGGGGGCAATATCGACACGACCCACTATTGCCCCGGCTGCGGCCACGGAGTCCTTCACAAGCTCATTGCGGAAGCCATCGACGATCTGGGCATCCAGGACCGCGCCATCCTTGTGGGACCCGTCGGGTGCTCCGTCTTCATGTACTACTATATGGACGTCGCCAACATACAGGCTTCCCACGGGCGGGCGCCCGCGGTGGCCACGGGAGTGAAACGAGCGCGCCCGGAGGCCATCGTTTTCTGCTATCAGGGGGACGGCGACCTCGCCGCCATCGGCGGCAATGAGATCCTGCACGCGGCCAACCGCGGGGAAGCGATCACGGTCTTTTTTATCAATAACGGCATTTACGGCATGACGGGAGGGCAGATGGCCCCGACCACGCCGCTGGGTCAGAAGACCACGACGTCGCCCCGCGGCCGTTCGACAAGGGTCGAAGGCCCCCCGATGCGCGTCTGCGAGCTTCTGGCGACTCTGGACGGTCCCTCCTATATCGAACGCGTCGCGTTGACCGACGCCAAAAACCATATGCGGACCAGGAAGGCCGTCCGCAAGGCGCTCCAGAACCAGATCGAAGGACGCGGGTTTTCCTTGGTGGAGGTCCTGACGGCTTGTCCCAGCGGCTGGAAAGTGACGCCGCAGGAAGCCATCCACTGGGTGGAAAGAAATATGATCCCGATATTTCCGCTCGGCGTTTTCAAGGACCGCCAGGAAAAGATCGAAATCGCGTCCGTGTCCCATGAGCCGGCGAAAGAGGAGGCGGACGCCGAAAGGACGCCCGCGGCGGAGCAGGAGACTCTCGTTCCCGGGGCGGCCGGGGCCGTGGCGCGCGGCGACCTCGACGGCGTGGCCATGATATTGAGCGGCTTCGGGGGCCAGGGGGTTCTTTTCTCCGGGCTGGCGCTCGCCGAGGGGGGAGTGAGAGAGGGCCTTCAGGTCTCCTGGATACCGTCCTACGGGCCGGAGATGCGCGGCGGGACGGCGCACTGCCATGTGCGCCTCTCGCGGGAGCCCATCGCTTCGCCGCTGATTCATCGCCCGCACAGTCTCATGGCCTTCAACCAGCCGTCGGTCGAAAAGTTCCTTCCCGATCTCCTGCCGGGCGGGCTTCTCCTGGTGAACTCCTCGATGGTGAAGGAGGTCCCGGAAAGACCCGATATTCAGGCGGTCCGAGTCCCCGCATATGAAGCGGCCAACGAACTGGGGAACATACAATCGGCGAATATGATCATGCTGGGCGCCTATCTCGAGGTGACGCGTGCGGTGGAGCAGGAATCCGTTCTAGCCGCTTTTGAGGCGAAGGGCTTGCGGCCCAACCTGCTGAAAGCCAATCGGGAGGCGATCGAGGCCGGACGTCGGCTGGTCTCCGGCATCAGGGTTCAGTCCCGGCACGCTTAGCCTCATGAATCGGGTTAGGAGCACGCCCGGCTCTCAAGGGTTCAGTATATGCGCGCAGGTTTATAGCAATCCCGGTTTTTTATCTTTGCGCGCGCGGAAGGTGTAAAATAAAAGGTTTATTTTGTGGCCCGTCGGGATCTGATGGACGGGGAGCTGCGAAAATAAAATATGGAATCAGCGGGGGAAAGACAATGAGCAGACAGATGGTGACGATCGACGGCAACGAGGCCGCGGCATACGTTGCGTACAACGTGAATGAAGTGATCGCGATATACCCGATCACCCCTTCCTCTCCCATGGGAGAGTGGGCGGACGCCTGGGCCGCCGAAGGCAAGAAGAACATATGGGGCGCGGTCCCGTCCGTCACGGAGATGCAGAGCGAAGCCGGCGCCGCCGGCGCCGTTCACGGCGCGCTTCAGACAGGCGCTCTGACGACGACCTTCACGGCCTCGCAGGGATTGCTGCTGATGATCCCCAACATGTTCAAGATCGCCGGCGAGCTGACTTCATCGGTGTTTCATGTTTCGGCCAGAACGGTGGCGACCCATGCCCTCTCCATTTTCGGCGACCACAGCGATATCATGGCGGTCCGCTCGACGGGATGGGGACTTCTGGCATCCAATTCGATTCAGGAAATCATGGATTTCGCCCTGATTGCGCAAGCCGCGTCGCTCGAAGCGCGGATTCCCCTTGTCCACTTTTTTGACGGATTCCGCAGTTCCCATGAAGTGAACAAGATCGAGCAGCTCAGTCCCGAAGATATGCGGGACATGATCGACGATGAGCTGGTCCGGGCCCATCGGATGCGGCGCATGTCCCCGGAAGCGCCGGTCCTTCGGGGAAGCGCCCAGAATCCCGATGTTTTTTTCCAGGCCCGCGAGGCCTGCAATCCTTTCTATCTTGCCGCGCCCGGCATCGTGCAGAAGGCGATGGACAAGTTCGCCCGAATCACCGGCAGGCAATACCGCCTTTTTGATTATGTCGGCGCCCCCGACGCGGAGCGCGTGCTGGTCCTGATAGGATCCGGCGCCGAGGCGGCTCATGAAACCGTCGAATACCTCGCGGACCGGGGCGAAAAGGTCGGAGTGCTGAAAGTGCGCCTGTTCCGTCCTTTTTCGGGGGAAAACCTGATCCGCGCTCTTCCTCGCTCCGCCCGCACGATTGCGGTCCTGGACCGCACGAAGGAGCCGGGGGCTTCCGGAGAGCCGCTCTACAAGGATGTGGTGACGGCCGTCTCGGAATCGTTCGCCTCGGGAAGCTTTCCCTTCCGGAGCTTCCCAAAGATCATCGGGGGACGGTACGGCCTGTCTTCCAAAGAGTTCAACCCGGCCATGATCCACGGGATTTTCGAGGAGATGAAAAAGGAGAACCCGAAGAATTACTTCTCCGTCGGCATCAAGGACGACGTCACCGGCAACTCGATTGACTATGACCCGGAATTTTCAACGGGCGGCGAAGTGACCCGATGCATCTTTTACGGCCTGGGAGCGGACGGCACGGTCGGCGCCAACAAGAACTCGATCAAAATCATCGGAGAGGATACTCCCAATTACGCCCAGGGCTATTTTGTCTATGATTCGCGAAAGGCCGGCACGGTGACCATCTCCCATCTGCGCTTCGGGCCCAAACCGATCCGCTCCACCTATCTCGTGGACAAGGCCAATTTCATTGCCTGCCATCAGTTCGTGTTTCTGGAAAGATACGACATGTTGAAGGACGCTATTCCCGGGGCCGTTTTCCTGCTGAACAGCCCCTACGGCCCCGAGGAAGTCTGGGACAAGATCCCGCGAAGCGTTCAGCAGCAGATCATCGACAAGAGGATCCGCTTCTATGTCATCGACGGGTACAAGGTCGCCAGGATGACGGGAATGGGCGCGCGCGTCAACACGATCATGCAGACCTGCTTTTTCGCCATCTCGGGCGTGTTGCCGAGGGACAAGGCCATCGAGGCGATCAAAGAGTCGATCAAAAAGACTTACGGCGCCAAAGGAGAGGAAATCGTAAGGAAGAACTTCGAAGCGGTGGAACAGACGCTGGCCAACCTGTTTGAGGTCCAGGTTCCCGCGGCTGCGACCAGCCCGATCGAAAGACCGCCCGCCGTGCCTCCGGAGGCGCCCGAGTTCGTGAAGTCCTTCACTGCCAAAATCATCGTCAACGAAGGGGACAGCCTTCCGGTCAGCGCTTTCTCAGTCGACGGGACGTTCCCGACGGGCACGGCTCAATGGGAAAAGCGCAATATCGCGCTCGAAATACCTTCGTGGAATCCCGACATCTGCATCCGGTGCGGCAAGTGCGCTATTGTCTGCCCTCACGCGGCCATCCGCACAAAGGCCTATGATGAGAAGTTCCTGGAAAAGGCTCCTCCGACGTTCAAGTGGGCGAAGACCAAGGCCAACGAATTCCAGCCGAACATGGTGTACACCGTGCAGGTCGCGCCGGAAGACTGCACGGGCTGCGGCGTCTGCGTGGACGCCTGCCCCGCGCAGGACAAGAAGGAGTCCAGGCTCAAAGCCATCAACATGGTGCCCCAGCCCCCCATACGGATTCAGGAACGGGAAAATTACCGATTTTTCCTCGACCTTCCGGAGTACGACAGGCGCATGGCGCGTCTGAACAGCGTCAAGAGCAACCAGCTTCTGCAGCCGCTCTTCGAGTACTCCGGGGCTTGTGCCGGCTGCGGCGAAACGCCCTATATCAAGCTTATGACGCAGCTGTTCGGCGACCGCGCTCTGATCGCCAACGCTACGGGCTGTTCTTCCATTTACGGCGGCAATCTGCCGACCACGCCCTATACCTATAACAAAGACGGGCGGGGACCGGCCTGGAACAATTCGCTGTTCGAAGACACCGCCGAATTCGGGCTGGGCTTCCGCCTGACCGTCGACCAGCACGCGCAGATGGCGCGGGATCTCGTGAGTAAACTGGCGCCGCAGATCGGCGACGAACTGGTCGCCGGACTGCTTAACGCGGACCAGTCGACCGAGGCCGGTATCCATGATCAGAGAGAAAGGGTCAAGGCTCTCAGGGACCGCCTCGGCGGGAACCAGGATCCGGACGCCCGAAGCCTCTTGAGCCTGGCGGATTCCCTGGTGAACAAGAGCGTTTGGATCATAGGGGGCGACGGCTGGGCCTACGACATAGGGTACGGCGGCCTGGATCACGTGCTGGCCTCCGGACGCAACGTGAATATTCTAGTTCTGGATTCGGAGGTCTATTCCAATACAGGCGGCCAGATGTCGAAGTCTACGCCCCGGGCGGCCGTGGCAAAGTTTGCCGCGGGGGGGAAGCCGCTGCCCAAAAAGGATCTCGGGATGCACGCCGTCAACTATGGGAATGTGTACGTTGCAACCGTGGCTCTGGGCGCCAATGACGCTCAGGCGACCCGGGCTTTTCTGGAAGCGGAATCCTATGACGGGCCCTCCATCATCATCGCCTATTGCCACTGCATCGCTCACGGCATTGATATGGAACGGGGCCTCCAGCATCAGAAAGCGGCCGTGAACAGCGGACATTGGCTGCTGTATCGATACGATCCGCGATTGAAGGCGCAGGGCAAAAATCCGTTGACGCTGGATTCGAAGGCGCCCTCGATTCCCATCAAGGATTATATCTATGCCGAAACCCGCTATAAGATGCTGACGTTGAGCAATCCGGAGCAGGCGCGCCGGCTGCTGCAACTGGCTCAAAAGGATGTCAACGAGCGGTATAGGTTCTATCAGAAACTGGCGGGCATGGACTTTGGCCCGCAAGACCAGGACGGGCCGGCTTCCGCGTAACGGCCAAGATCTATGTGTGCGGGACGCGTGCGATTCATCCTTTGACTTATTGTGAGGGTTTATGAAAAGGTTCTTCGTGTTTCTCGGGGGTGTTTTGCTCCAGGCGGTCCTGATCGGGGCGTTGCCGCCGGCAACGGGCGGCGCGCCGCAGAGCGACAAAGGCAAGGACGCCAAGGCCGGCACTCCGAATTGCCTCGCCTGCCATGGTCCATTCGACAAGCTGGCTGCGGCGACAGCGGACTACGAGGCGCCCAGCGGCGAGAAGACGTCGCCGCACAAATACATCCCGCACTCCGATAAAAGCGCCCTTCCCGAATGCACCGAATGCCACCGGCCGCATCCCGTGCCGCTCGAGGACAAATCGGCCGTCGTCAAGGCGACGGTCGAGTTCTGCTACACGAACTGCCATCACACGCGCAATCTCCAGGCCTGCAGCACCTGCCATTAGGATGCGCGGCGTTGCGCCGGGCGCATTGGCCGGATGAATCCGTAAGATCGGCGGTTCTCCCTGTTTTTCTAATGAAGCCGCGGTTTCCGCGCCATAATTCGGACCTTTTGCGGTCGCCGGTCGGATTTGCGATTCGTGAATTCGCGACCGGATTGGTCCTCAAGAGGAGCAGTACACCGACGGTTGTCGTCAGGAGCGTCAGGGGCAATCCGACCCTGAAGTATTCCCCAAAAGGGATGGAGATCCGGCGTCTGGCCCTCTGGATCACGATCAGGTTGGCCACGGACCCAGGCAGGGTGAAGTTCCCGGCGAAAGTCGTCGCCATGGTCCGGATAAGCCATGCGCGGCTCGGATCGGCGGCTGGCAGTCCCGCGCGCGGTGGGGTAAGATGGCAAAGGGAACGGGAGTGCCGCGAAACGGGCCTTGATGCCGGTATGGGGAATGGCGATTCCGGCGGGCCTCGCCCGATTTCATGAACCGAAGCTTCCAGGCTTGCCGTCCGGGAGCCGAATCCGGCCGGCCTCCTCTACCGGCTCGGGGGTTTGCGACGCGGCGGTATGATCCACAAAGATTCGAGAGCCGGATTTCGAAGCCTCGGAGGGATTCGATGGAATGCAAACAGACCCAGAACAGAGAACGCTGCAACTGCACCTATGAACCATGTCCCAGAAAAGGCATATGCTGTGATTGTCTGAGCTATCATCTGAATAGCCGGGAGCTGCCCGCGTGCTTTTTCCCGGCGGCCGCCGAGCGGACCTACGACCGGTCCTTTGAGCATTTCGCCCGTCTGGTGTCTCAACAAAAGGTCTAACCCGCGCAAGCCGTCTGCCGTCGCAGGGGAGGCGGGTGTTGAATGGAGCGTCTGAAATGCTGGAAGCTCTGATTGTCGGCGGAGGGATATCCGGGCTTACGGTGGCGCACGCTTCCGGATTGTGGGAAAAGCCGGGGAGCTGCGAACTCTGGGAGTCGACGGAGCGCCTGGGGGGCACCATCGGGACGGACCGGGTGGACGGGTATTCCGTGGATTGGGGGCCCAACGGGTTCCTGGATCGCGAACCGCTCACGCTCCGCCTGGTCGATGAAATCGGCTTAAGGGATCAGCTGGAGCCGGCCGGCTCCAGGAGCAGGGATCGGTTCATTGCCAAGAACGGGCGACTTCACCCGGTTCCATTCTCGCCCGCGCTTCTGCTGACGACGAGACTTCTCAGCCCGCTCGAAAAGGCCCGCGTTTTTTGCGAGCCCTTTGTTCCCCGAAGGCGCGACGACGGCGACGAGTCCGTGTTCGATTTCGCGGCACGGCGCATCGGCCGGGGCGCCGCGGAAACCTTCATTGATCCCATGGTGTCGGGCATCCACGGCGGGCTGGCGCGGGAACTTTCCCTGCCCGCATGCTTCCCCGTCATGAGAGAGATGGAACTGCGCTATGGAGGGCTCGTGAAGGCCCTGATCGCCCGGCGATTGGAGAGACGCCGAGCGGTCAGGAGGGGCGAGGATGTCCCGCAGAAAAAATCAGGAGGCCCGGCGGGCCCCGGGGGCCACCTGACGTCTTTCAGGGGCGGCCTCGACAGGATTATTCAGAGACTCGAGGAGCGCCTGAGCCCCATCATCAGGAAAAACCGCCGGATCGCGTCGGTCCGCCGCGTTGAAGCCGGCTGGGAAATCGCCGATCTTTCGGGAGTCACCGTTCGGGCGCGAAACCTTGTCCTTGCGTGTCCGACCTATTCCGCCGCTTTATTGCTGAAGGATTTCGACCGGGATCTCGCCGAGGCGTTTGGCGCGATTCCTTACGCTCCCATCATCGTCGTCGCCACCGGGCACCGCCGGGAGGACGTGAGGCATCCTCTGGACGGATTCGGGTTTATCATCCCGCGCAACCAGGGCCTGCGGACGCTCGGTTCCATATGGACATCTTCGATTTTCGAGGAACGGGCGCCGGAAGGATACGTTCAATTCAGGTCCATGCTGGGGGGCGCCGGCGACCCGGCCGTTCTGGATCTGACCGACGAACAGCTGTGGCAGATTCTTTGGAGGGAACTGGACCCGCTGATCGGACTGGCAAAGGAGCCGGCCTTTATCCGGATCTATCGATGGGAAAAAGGAATCCCGCAATTCAAGATCGGCCACAGGGAGCGCCGCGCACGGCTTGAACAGAGGCTGGCGCGCCATCCGGGGCTGTTCGCCGCCGGGAACGCCTACTATGGCGTCGGACTTAACGACTGCGTGAAAATGGCTTACAGGATCGCTCGACAGATCGCCCCGTGAGCACGGCCCTCCAGAGCCGTGCGTCTGCCTCTACCTATATTTTCGTGAGCACGGCTCTCCAGAGCCGTGCGTCCGCCTGTACGCTGGACTACCGGACGGGTCTGGAGTCCCTCCCGCACACGAGCTTTGAGACGGCCCTCCATAGCCGTGCGACAAACCCCCGGCTTTTAAAAACTGTGTTTTACAACCGGCTTTTGAATCGATTATAATGCCTTCCAACGCAACTGATGTCGGCAGCTGAGCCGGTTGCGTGGTTAGGAAATTCAGAAAGGCGGCCATATGAGAAAGTCAAGCTTGATCCTGGCTTTGCTGGCGGTATCTTTGGGCGCAGGTTCGGTTGTTGCGTTCGCGGCTTCAACCTGCGTGGATTGCCATAAAAAGATCACCTCAGGCATCGTCGACGACTGGAATTTGGGCAAAATGGGCAAGGCGGGCATGGACTGCGTATCCTGCCACGGCGACCAGCACCAGTCGGCCGCAGATACAGCCAAGGTCAAGATCCCGACGGCGGAAACCTGCGCCCCCTGCCACTCGGAGCAGGTCTCCCAGTATAAAAAAGGGAAACACGCCTTCGGCTGGGCCGCGATGAAGGCTATGCCCACCATGCACTGGCAGCCGTCGATTCTCACGGAGGGCATGAAGGGCTGCGGCTCCTGCCACAAAATCGGGACGAAGACCGAATTGGAAATTAAGGAACTGAGGAAATCCAGTCCGGGCTTCGGCACGGCCTCATGCGACAGCTGCCACACGCGCCACAGTTTCTCGGTCGAGGAAGCGCGTCAGCCGCAGGCCTGCCAGACCTGTCACATGGGCTTTGACCATCCCCAGTGGGAAATGTACTCCTCCTCCAAGCACGGGGTCCGTTATCTGCTGAAACAAAACAAGGTTCTGCCCGAGACCGCCGCCGCGCCGACATGCCAGACCTGCCACATGCAGGAAGGGAATCATGAAGTGCGAACCGCCTGGGGATTCCTGGCTGTCCGTCTGCCGATGCCCGATGACAAGCTCTGGGCGCAGGACCGCGCCGCGATCCTTCAGGCCCTTGGAGTTCTGGATCCCGCCGGGCAGCCCACCAGCCGTCTGGATGTGGTCAAAGGCGCCCAGGTCGCCCGCCTGACCCAGGAGGAATGGCAGAAGGAGCGCGACAAAATGCTCGCGACCTGTAACAGGTGCCACTCCGGCAATTTCGCGAAAGCGGAACTGGAAAAGGGCGACCGTATCATCCGGGAAGCCGACCGGCTGATGGCGCAAGCGATCCGGATCGTCGCGGACCTCTATAAGGACAAGGTGATACCCAGGCCCAAAAACTACGCTTACGATTTCCCGGATCTTCTCACATTCCACGACGCCCCGACGCCGATCGAACAGCGGCTGTTCGTGATGTTCCTGGAACATCGCAACCGCACGTTCCAGGGGGCCTTCCACAATAATCCGGATTACGCATTCTGGTACGGTTGGAGTGAACTGCAGCGCTCCCTGACCGACATCAAATACATGGCGGAAGAAATGCGCCGGGCCGGCAGAAAAGCCTCTGTCCCCGCGGCCCCTAAGACCGCCAAGTAGCCTCGCGGGCCGCGGCTCCCGGTGTGCGGAGCCGCGGCCCCTCCATCGCCCGGCATTCACGCCGCGGCCTGGAAGCCGCCCGTTCAACTCTCCAGTTCGGTGCACTCTCAAAAAACTGCGCGCATCCCTTTGGATCGCCGGACCGTAATCGGGAGTTCGGCGCATAGCGGCCTTTCGACGCGAAAAGGCGTCGCGCCGGCGACGCATGAATTCAGGTTGAATCGGGCGCCCGGAGGGAGGGAATCAGTTCCTGCGCTTTAGGGGCGTGGTGTAAAGCGTCAGGATATGGCTGGCGTTGTCCTCGTTGGAAACCACCGTGACCGTTTCGTCCGGGACAATGCCCTCCAGGTCGTATTGATGGCACACAATCCGCGATCCCGGCTTGAGCTTGTCGAGTTGCGGCAGGAGCTTCCTGTTCATTTCCGGCAGCAGATAGAGGGGAATGACGTCTGCTTCGCTGAGGTCAAGCGTGAAGATGTCGGCCTGAAAAATCTGCAC
Organism: uncultured Acidobacteriota bacterium; assembly: GCA_964481255.1. Classification (GTDB taxonomy): domain Bacteria; phylum Acidobacteriota; class UBA6911; order UBA6911; family UBA6911; genus UBA6911. The sequence goes on from CAYZTZ010000029.1 coordinate 28,152, forward strand.
CAGGTTCTCGACCCTGTTTTTGCTTACATTGTCCCTCGATTCGCGGACGCGTTCCGGATCGATGTCGTAGCCGCGCCCCCTGCTGCCGTATTTCCGGGCGGCCAGAACCAGCATGCGCGCGTCGCCGCAGCCGAGGTCATAGACGAGATCTTCCTTTTTGACCCGCGCCATCTGGAGCATTTTGGAAACCAGGTCGTAGGCGGTGCCGACGTAGACAACGTCCGGGTTGCGCATCCACTGGACGTCGTCGCCGGCGTCTCCCGCGGCCGCAGGCTGCAACGCGGCGGACAGGAGGACGAAAAGCGCAGTCGTTCGGATTGCTGGTCGCATCGAATATTTCCTTTCCGGGTGCGGAGCCGGAGACCCTCCCTGGAACCCGGGTTTCGTCCCATGCATGGGCTGCGGGACGCCGTCTTGGCTAGCGGAAAATAGCCAGCATGGGAAAACGGTATTTCATCTCCTCGATGGCCATGTCGCCGATCCCGCATCCTTCCGCGTAAACGATGCGGAGATTCGGCATGGTCAGAAAAAACTCCACATCGGCGTCATGGACGGCGCAGCGGGCCACGTTCAGCTCGTTGAGCCTCGCCATCCCCTGCAGTTTCGCGATTCCCGCTCCGGTGATTTTCGTGTCCGCCAGAGCGAGGACCTCCAATCCTTTCATGGGCGCGATGAAGTCCATGTCCGCATCGTTGATGCCGTTTCCGCTGAGGTTCAGCACCTTGAGCGTGTCGACGGCCTTGATGTTCTTGAGAATCCGGCCGCTGATTCCCGTGCGCTGAAGCGAGAGAGCCTCGAGGCCGGTGAGATCGGAAAGCCACGCCAGTTCGTCGTTATCCAGGCGGACGTCGTGGATATAAAGGCGCCTCAGCGAGACGCATTTTTTCAGCGGGACGAGGCCCGCGGCGGAGACTCGGCCGCCCCCTATTTCCAGCCACTCAAGCTTCGGCAGCGCGGGAAGATGCCCGATCGCCTCGTCGCTCATTTCCCCCTTGGCCGCCTCGATCCACCGGACCACTCCTTCGACGTCCCGCTGCAGGGGCACGCCCAGGCGCGCCAGGGTTTCCGCGGCTTTCCTCTCTTCCGTGTGTTGATTTTGCGGCGGCGTGACGCCGGGGACGGGAACTTGGGCGATTGAGACGCCGCTGAACATAAACCATACAGCAACAGCCGCCGAAGCCGTTTTCCGCGCCCAACGCTTCATGGAAGCCTCCTAAAGGCGCCAATCATATATTTTCCGGCGCCGTCTCGCCAAATTTTTTCCGGCTGGAATCGGGATCGATGATGGCGTTCAAATATCAGCCGTGTGAGCACGGCTCTCCAGAGCCGTGCGTCTGCCTGTACCGTGGACCACCGGACGGGTCTGGAGTCCCGTCCTCACACGGGTTTTTGTGTAAGCACGGCTCTCCAGAGCCGTGCGTCAGCCTATTGTTCAGACAGACGGACGGGTC
>CAYZTZ010000030.1:0-25561 GCA_964481255.1 uncultured Acidobacteriota bacterium
GAAATGCTGTGCGGATGGATCTTCAGACCCGTACGGTAGTCCGGGGCCAGGGGGGGCGCACGGTTCTGGAGAGGCTGTCTCAAAAATCGCATGCCCGATCACTCGGCAGCCGTAAATGGCGGATTCTATTAAAGCGATCTTTTTATTTTCCAGTTATGAGACAGCCTCCGGAGAGCCGTGCTCACGAAAAAGTGTTAAATACTTTACAATATAAAGTACTTGACATTGTTCTTGATGCGGCGGGACAATGGGCGCGCAAGGAGGGCGCCCGATATGGAAGATCTGAGGAGCGCGCAGTCGGCGCGCGAAAACCTGCTTTACATACGCAAGACCCTGGAAGCTGCGGGCCAGGTGACGGCCGTTCCCGGAAAGTGCCTGATCGCGGTCGGATTGCTGGCGATCGCGGGCGCGGCCGTGAACGGCTTTTGGACCGGCGCGCCCTGGGACCCGCGTTCCGAAACCCATCGTGCTCTCGTTGCCTGGGGCGTCGTCCTTGCGGCTTCGGTCCTCATCGTCTCGATTGGGATCTACCGGAAGAGCCGGCTGATAAGCGCCCCGATTCAGCCTCCCCTCCTGCGCAAACTGCTCTGGAGCCTCAGTCCGTCTCTTTTCGTCGGAGGATTGCTGACCCATCTCGCGGTCCGGTCCGGCAGGCTCGACTGGCTTCCCGTGATCTGGCTCGGCTGCTATGGAGCGGCGATCACCAACGGCGGGCAGGTTTCCGTGGCGCCTGTGCGCTATATGGGATTGAGCTTTCTGGCGGCGGCCGCGGCAGCGGCCCTTTCGCCTTCGGAATGGGGACTGGTGTGGCTCGCCCTGGGTTTCGGCTGGCTCCACCTCGCGTACGGCGCGTATATCGCGCGGAGGCACAATGGCTAAAAAAAGAAAAACAGCCCGCCCCACCCCGCATGAACTGGATCCGCTGATACACGAGCGTCTGCGCCTGGGCATCCTCTCGGCGCTGGCCGTGCAGGAAAGCCTCTGCTTCACCGAGTTGCGCGATCTTCTGCAGACCACCGACGGCAACCTGAGTGTTCAGGCGCGGCGTCTGGAAGCGGCCGGATACGTGGTCTGCGACAAGAGGTTCGAGGACCGGAAGCCCAGGAGCACCTACCGTCTGAGCCGCGCGGGCCGCGCGGCTCTTGAAGAATATCTGGAAACGCTTTCCAGCCTTCTGCCGGACCTGGATCAGGTCCGGAATCCGGCCGGGGGAACTCTGCGCGCCGCCCATCTTCTCCCATCCCGTAGTTAATAGGGGTCGTCGTATCCGGGGCCGATCCGCGGCGCCTATACTTTACAATGCAAAGAACTTTTTAAATGGCGGGAACAGGATGAATACGGTTCGACACCTGGCGATCATCATGGACGGGAACGGCCGCTGGGCCGAGCGGAGGGGTTTGCCGCGATGGAAAGGGCATGAAATGGGGGTTCAGGCCGTACGGCGCGTCTCGGAAGCCGCCTGCAGACGGGATATCTCCATCATGACACTTTTCGCCTTCTCGAGCGAAAACTGGAAACGCCCGGCGAAGGAGGTCCGCGTTCTCTTCAGCCTTTTCCACCGCTACCTGCTCGCTGAAAGAAGCGCCCTGTTGAAGAACGACATCCGTGTCTCCGCCTTCGGGAGGCGCGACCGCCTTCCCGAACGGGTGCGGGAGGCCCTTTCCGACACGGAGGCGGCCACGCGCAAATGCCGCCGCCTGCACCTGCGCATCGCCCTGGATTACGGCGCCCGCCACGAGATCGTCGAGGCGGCGCGCGCGCTGGCGCGCGAGGCCGTGCGGCGCAGTCTGCCGGTCGAGTCGATCAACGAGGAAATTTTTGCCGGGAAACTTTTCTCCTGCGGCGTTCCGGATCCCGACCTCATCATTCGGACCGCGGGGGAGCGGCGCCTGTCCAATTTCCTTTTGTGGCAGGCGGCCTATTCCGAGCTCTATTTCTGCCCCAAGCTCTGGCCGGATTTCGAAGAGTCCGATCTCGACGAGGCCCTGACCGACTTTCAGGCGCGGACGCGCAAGTTCGGCGCCCTCCCGCGCGCGACAGGCACCTCCGGCTGAATCATCCCGCCCCTCCAGGAGAATAGGAAACAGGCGAAGCTGCGGGACCCTTCCGGACGCAACCCCTTCGTGGTTGACCGATCCGGCGCGTTCTGCCCCGGGATTGTCCGCAAAGAGCGCGTCCAACCCCGGGTTTGGCGACGCAGCCGCCTTGCGGCCGCCAAAAGCGAGAAAGGGGAAGCCTGAAGCGGGAAATGCCGCAAGGGAGCAGCCTGTACGCAGCTCCCTGATCAGGGCTCGGCGGCGACGGTGTTGATCAGAACACCTATGCCCGGGATCTCAACCTCCACGCGATCGCCGGGTATCAATTCGCCCGTGACGCCCGGAGTCCCCGTGTAGATCACGTCGCCCGGCAGGAGGGTCATATAGCGGCTCACAAAACTCAGTATCGCCGGCGGGTCGAAAAAGAGTTCCGCGAAAGCTCCCGACTGCACGACCGCCCCGTTACGGCGCGTTTGCACGCTTCCCCCGCGCCAGTCGAAATCCGTCGCGACGACGGGGCCGAGGGGAGCGAACGTGTCGCAGCCCTTGGCGCGCCACCACTGCAGGTCGTTTTTCTGCCAGACGCGCTCGCTGACGTCGTTTCCGCAGGTGTATCCGAAAATGCACGCCTCCGCTTCGTCCGCCGTCACCCGTCGCGCTTTCCTCCCGACGACGAGGACGAGTTCGCCCTCGTAATGGACCGTCGCGGCGTCCGGAGGTATCAGGATCTTTCCTCCCGGAGGAAGCAGGGCGGAACTCGGGACCAGAAAGATGCCGGGGTTTTGGGGTTTCGGGCGGTCGGCCAGGTGGCTTGGATAGTTCCACGCCACGGCCAGAACCTTGGACGGCTCGCAGGGACAGAGCCATTCCACCTCTGAAACGGGCGCAGCCCTTCCCGTCAGCGTTCTTTCTCCGAACAAGCCGCCGCGGATCTCGCGAACGGTCTCCCCGTCCAAAACTCCGTAAGAATCTCGGCCCTCCAGTCGATAGCGCAGATATTTCATGGTCTCCTTTTCTCTTATCGGGTCATCGCGTCAGTGTTCGCCGGCCGACGGCGTCGAGGCGGCCAGGCCTTTGAGAGTTCTCAAGAGTCCCTCAAGCGACGCGCGCAGGATTTCGGGATCCTGAACAAAGCTCAGGACCAGGTGGTCGGGCTCTATATCGTAGAAGTAGCCGGGGTGAACCAGCAGGCGGTTCTCCCTCAAAAGAACCTCGGCGGCGAGCTCCTCATCCAGGCCGCGAAGGCACAGGGTGACATAGAAGCCTCCCTGCGGCTTGACATAGGCGACCTGAGGCGAGCGCGACAGTAATTCTTCGGCGCAATCCCAGCAGGCGCGCACGCGGCGGGAGAAATCCCGTCGAATGTTCGCGCCACGCCTGAAGATTTCGGGCGCGGCCGCCTGAACCATTTCGTTGACGGGGAGGAATGTGTCGGAAATAAGCTCCAGAGAGCGCAAGGCCTCGCGGACCCTATCCGGGTCACCCGTGACCGTCACCCACCCGAACTTGAGACCCGGCAGGGCGAACATTTTTGAAAAGCCGTTGAGCGTGAAGACGAGAGGCGCCACGCCGCCTGCGGGGCGGGGCAGGGAACCGCCCTGGAGCAGAAACTCACTGAACACCTCGTCGCTGATAACGGCCAGGTCGTGCCGGCGCGCGACCTCGGCCAGTCCGGCGATTTCCCCTGGGGAGGCGACGTGTCCGGTGGGATTGTGGGGGGAAATCAGCACCAGCGCCCGCGTCCTCGTGGAAACGCACGCTTCCAGGCGGTCGACGTCCAGGGTCCAGTCCCTTTTTTCATCTAGGCGATATGAAACCAGGCGGACCCCGCTCAGCAGGGCGATGTAGTCGAAAAGCGGGTAGGAAGGGCTCGGGCAGAGAATCTCCTCCCCCTCATCGGCCAGGAGTTTGAAGCAATACCAGTAGGACAGGCTGGTCCCCGGCGTGATCAAAACATGCTGAGGGTCGATGGGAGAACCGCATTCCCTGTAGTATTCGGACACAGCCTCCCTGGCCGAGGCGCGGCCGAGGGAGTCGGGGCGGTAGATTCGGCACTCGCGGGACGCCTGCGCGAAGATCTCTTCAAAAAGATCCTGGGGGAAAACAAACCCGTGCTTGTTAATGTTGCCGGACACCAGGTCACGGACGGCGAAGCCCCGCGATCTCATCTCGTCGCGCAGCCTGTACAGGGCGTTTGTCTCCGCGTGAAGCCTGGACGCGATTCTGGAAAACATGGATGTTCGAGCCTGCAACGGGGGTTTCCGGCGCGGCGGTCTCCTCCGGATTCCTCAGAACGGGCTGCCGGCGTTGCGGGACCGGGACCTCAGGCCTGACTTTTCCTGGTCTGGTCCGCAACCGCCTGCGTCGCGCGGCGCACCATCTCCGGGTCCCCCAAATAGTAACTGCGAATCGGCGACAGGTCGTCGTTGAATTCATAGACCAGCGGGATGCCCGTCGGTATGTTCAGCGAGACGATCTCGTCGTCCGGTATGTTGTCGAGATGCTTCACCAGGGCCCGCATGCTGTTGCCGTGCGCCGACACGATGACGCGCCGCCCCGAGAGGACGGCCGGGGCGATGGTGTCTTTCCAGTAGGGGAGAACGCGGGCCACGGTGTCCTTGAGGCATTCGGCCGACGGGATGTCCTCCCTGGGGAGGTCGGCGTAGCGCGGGTCCTTCGTCGCCGACCGCTCGTCGTCCGGAGGCAGCTCCGGGGGACGGACTTCATAGCTGCGGCGCCAGAGCTGGACCTGTTCCGCGCCGAAGCGCTCCACCATCGCGATCTTGTTGAGTCCCTGGAGAGCGCCGTAATGCCTCTCGTTCAGCCGCCAGCTGATGTGGATCGGGATCCACATGAGATCCATCTCCTCCAGCACGATCCACAGGGTCTTGATGGACCGTTTCAGCACCGACGTGTAGGCGACGTCGAAAACGAATCCTTCGGAGAGCAGAAGTCGGGCGGCCTCGACGGCCTCCTGAATCCCCTTTTCGCTCAGGCCCACGTCGGTCCAGCCCGTAAACAGGTTCTCCTTGTTCCAAACGCTCTCCCCGTGCCTGAGAAACACGACCTTTTTCACCGCCGTTCTCCTTTTGCCATTCACCTTCTAGCCTAATCCATCCGGCCGCCGGCAGGCTACAAAATCCTTGCGCTCGCGAGGCCGGCGGTGTGGTAATGTCGGGGATCCGGAGACGATCAAAATGAAACCTGAGTTGCTGGACCGTGACCGCAGCGTGCTGGTGCTGATCGATGTGCAGGAGCGCCTGTTCCCCTATGTGCATGACGGCGCGCGCATGCTCGAGAGAATCGACCTTCTCCTGTCCGCCGCGGGGATTATGCGGATCCCCCGGCTCGTGACCGAGCAGTATCCCAAGGGGCTGGGCGGCACCATTGAACCGATCCGGAAGATCCTGCCGGAAGCCGAGCCCGTGACGAAAATGGATTTTTCGTGCGCGTCCGAGCCCGGCTTCATGGATAAGCTTTCATCCCTGAAGCGGGATCAGATCGTGCTGGCGGGGATTGAAGCGCACATCTGCGTCGCCCAAACCGCCCTGGATCTGGCGTCCGCCGGGTGGAGCGTGTATGTGGCCGCGGACGCGACGTCGTCCCGCAGGACTCACGACGCGGAGACCGCTTTGCGGCGGTTGGAACGTAACGGCGTCAACGTTGCCACATCGGAGGCGCTGGTCTTCGAGTGGCTGCGCCGCGCGGGGACGGAGGAATTCAAGGCCCTGCAGCCCAAAATCAAGGCCCTGAAGTGACGCGCATCCTCCTGCAAGCGCATCGGAGCATGCGGTTCGCAGCCTATTCCCGGGCTAGGCCTTGGAAGGTTGCGGCCCTATCGGGCGCGCCGCCGGCCCGATAGAGTCCGCAGGATACGACGCGCGTCTGGAATCTTCAGGGCGGCGGCCCCGCCGACATAGATCATCCCGAAAACGCAGATCACAATGGTTCCGGAGAGCAGGGGATTCAGGCTCCGCGTCCAGAGCTTCACTGCGAACGCCGCCGCGGCGGCGGACGCGGCGGCGGCCCAAAGTCCGGCCGAGAGAGAGGCCGTGAGCCCGGTCCGGCCGGTCCTGCGGTTCATACAGCGGCGCAAGAGCACGAACTCGATCCAGGCGGCCAGCCCGGCGGAGAATGACAGTCCCACAAGACCCCATCGCTGGGAAATGCCGAGCCATTTCGGCGCCGGAAAGGCGAGCGCCCATCCCAGGACCGCCGCCAGGCCGACGCGCAGGCTCGCGAATCGGAGCGGCGTCCGGGTGTCCTTGAGCGCCCAGAACGCGGATGTATAGAGCCGACCCAGCGTGGCAGCGAGGAGACCGACGGCGTAGCCCGCGAGAACGGCCCAGACATACAGCACGTCGGCCCGCATGAACTTCCCTGTCTGGTAGACAAACCCCACGATGCTGTCGCCGAGCGCCAGGAAGGCGGCCGCGGACGGGACGATGAAAAAGGCGACGCGGCTCAAGGCCGCATCGAGGCGCAGGCAAAGCGCGGCGGCGACGTCCTCCTTCGATCCGGTCTGGCTCGCCATCTCCGGCAATTCGGCGCTGGAGATGGACATCCCGAAGAGACTGACGGGGAGCAGGTAGATCGTTTGGGCATAGGCCATGGCGGCGACGGCCCCGGTCGGCAGGAAGCTGGAAAGGATGGCGTCAATGTAACTGCTCAGCTGATTGACGCCCCGCCCCGCGACGCCCGGCAGGAAGTTCCGGATCACCGTCCGCGTGTTCGCGGAGATCAACTCGACCTGGAAGCGCAGTCGACCGGCCAGGCGAATAACCGAGGGGAGCTGGATGCCGAATTGAAGGAGGCTGCCCGCAACGGCTCCCCAGGCTACAATTACGGCCAAAGGATAGGACTGGTATCTGCTCCCGAACCCGGCCATAGCCCCGATCATGGCCATATTCCATAGGACGGGCGCCGCGTAAGGGAGAAAGAAACGCCGGTGGCTGTTCAATATACCCAGGCACCATGCCGACAGGACCAGAACGCCGACTCCGGGAAAGAGGATCCTGACCATGCGGATGGTGAATTCCCTCTTGGTTCCGTCGAACCCCGGGGCGATCAGGTCGATCAGCAAAGGAGTCGCGAGAATGCCCGCGAGAACGAGGAGGGACATGGTCAGGGCCAGAATCGATCCGATGACGCGCGCGACGCGGTTCGCCTCCTCCTTGTCTGTTGCGAGAAGGCCGGCGTAAACGGGAATAAAGGAAGAGGACAGGGCGCCTTCGCCGAAGAGGTTCTGCAGCAGATTGGGGATTTTGAGCGCGGCCTTGAAGGCGTCGGCCGCGTCCGAATTCCCGAAGAAATGCGCGAACAGGCGTTCCCGGACAAGCCCGATGATGCGGCTTAAAAGGATGCCCGCCCCCACAAGGACGGCATTTCGGCTGGAACTCTTTCGATTCAAGCGCAACCCTCAGGTTGGACGAACCAGGAAATCAGCGCAGCTTGAGCGTGGCCAGGGCGGCCAGGGCCAGAATGCCGGCGGAAATCCAGAGGCGGATGACGACCTTCGTTTCCGCCAGCCCGTTGTGCTGCATTTGATGGTGCAGCGGCGCCCGCAGGAAGATCCTCCTCCCCAGCCACCGGATGCCGATCTTGTCCTGGATCTGCGAGCTTGCCGCCTCGGCGACGAAAAGCCCGCCGAGAATCAGGAAAAGGGCTTCCTGTTTCAAAACAATCGAGAGCACCGCCATGCACCCGCCGATGGCCAGGGAACCGGTGTCTCCCATGAAGACCTGTGCCGGGTAAGCGTTAAACCAGAGAAACCCGATTCCCGCCCCGGCGAAGGCGGAGCAGAAAACGGCGAGCTCGCCTGTGCCGGGAAGATAGGGGTAGTTCAGGTAGCGGGCCCAGATCGCGTTGCCCAGCAAATACCCGAAGACGCCGAGCACTCCCACGACGAAAACCGAAGGCACGATGGCGAGCCCGTCCAGCCCGTCGGTGATATTGACGGAGTTGCCCACCACCAGCACGAAAAAAAACATGATGGGACAATAAAACCAGACGGAGTTGAACAGAGGCGTCTTCAGGAAAGGAATGTAAAAGGCTCCGGCCTGGCTCGCCGGGAGCGGCGAAACGGGGCTGACGAGGAAAAGGGCCAGCCCGGCCGCGAACACAGCCTGCAGGACCAGCTTCCTGGATTCCGACATCCCCCGATCCCCGGATCGGGCGCGCATTTTGGCGATGTCGTCGCATAGCCCGATGGCGCCGAACCACACCATCCCCAAAAGAACCGCCAGAAGAAACGGGTTGGCCAGGTTGCACCAGAGGAGGCACGAGACCAGAACACACCCGATCATGACGGCTCCCCCCATGACGGGAGTCCCCGCCTTGTCGGAGGCGGAGGATATCCCGGTGTCCCGCGCCTGGTCCACAAAACCCCGCCGGTGGAGGTACCGGATGAAGATCGGCGTGAAAAAGAGCGTCAGGAGAATGGCCGTCAGAGCCGCGCCGATGGATCTGGCCGAAATGTATTCGACCAGCCGCAGGAATGAAAACGAGTCGAAATGCGGATGAAGGTATCGCCCGAGAAGGTAAATCATTGCGCCCTTCCTTGCTTTTTCATGGAAACGGATTCCATAAGGCGGCTGTATGCCGATTTTATCTCGAACTGCGGCGTGAAATCGGTCGAGGTCAGAATGAAGTCGGGGACTTCCTTTTCCAGGAGACTGAAATCGGCCGCCTTGCCCCGCTCGACAAGACTGAGAATCCCCCGCAGCGCGGCGGCCCTCACTTTCCAGAACCTGGCGTTCTTCAGGCCGAGGAGAATAGGCAAAACGTCCTTTCCCTCTCCGAGCCGCCCCAGGCATTCGGCCGCGGCGGCCGCGACTTCGATGATGCGGTCCTTCAACAGCCTCTCGAGCGCGGCGATGAAAGGCTCGGGAGAGGAGAGCCTGTCGCCGAAAAACGCCGTCGCGCGGGCGGCTTCGGCCCGGACCTCGTAATAGGGGTCTTCCATCCCGAGCAGAAGCGCCTTTTCGACTTCGGGCGTAAGCCTGTTCAGGCGGACAAGGGCCGTCATGATATTGCGCCGGATGAAGCCGACCTGCTTGAAATCCCCGCCAAGGAGACGTTGAACCAGGGGAGCGGGCTCCCTGTCGAAAAAAAGCGCCACAAGGGCGGGGAGCTTATCGGCGGCGTTCAGCAGCCCGATAAGCTTGACGCCCAGGTTCCGCTGCTGCCAGGAAGCCGCTGTCAGCAGCGATCCCGCCCGGCTCTTCAGGCATTCGAGATCGCCCGAATTAGGAATGACGTTTTCCGGCCGGAAAGCGGATCCCTGCTGCGCGAAAGCCTTCTCGAGCTTCTCCAGCAGGGCGCCGTTGCCGGGAAGCGGCGGAGTCTCTGGAGGCCGCGTCTCAGGAGATGAACCGCGGAGAGGTTCCCCTTCGGTTCCCCGAATCATTCTTTCTACTCGGACCATGGCGTCCCGATTCAGGAAGGAGCGGCTGCGCCGCCGCATCTCCTCGAGACGCCGGGGGTCGTCGAGAAGCGATAGAATCCTGTCCGCCAGCACCTTTCCGTCGATGAACTCGTCGAGTTTCCCGTCGACGGGAGCGACCTGTTCATAAAGGATTTCCGCCGCGCCGGCCCGCTCCATGGAACGGGCGTTCATGACCTGGTGATCGCCCGGCAGGTTGGATTTCGGAATAATGAGAGCGGGCAGCGCCATGGCGGAAATCTCATTGAGACTCCCCGCGCCCGCGCGCGCGACGACAAGGTCGCTCAGCGCGTACAGGAGCTCGATATTGTGAAAATAGGCGCGGCGCACATAAAAGCTCTCGATGCGCTCAAGCTCCCCGGCGTCATAGTGACGGCGCAGACGCTCCTCGGTGTCCCTGACGGCGTCGTATTCCCGGGTCTTGTAGAGCCCGACGCCGTGGACCAGGAAGAGGCTGTCGCGATGCGGGAGAAAATAACGCAGGGCGTCGACGAGAGCCCGGTTCATGACGCGGGACCCCTGGGAACCGCCGAATACCAGAACGAGCTTGCGCCCTTCCGGGATTTTGAAATCGAGCTTCCGACGCGCTTCCTCGCGGCCGATCCCGGCGATGCGCCTGCGGAGCGGATACCCCACGTGCGCGCCGTTTTTTGGAAAATGGGAAAGCGTCTCCGGGAATGTGACCAGGACCTGATGGGCGAAGCGTCCCATCAATCGGTTCAGCTTGCCGGGCACGGCGTTCTGTTCGTGGATGAACACGCGTGCCTTGCTCAGGCGCATCTTGCGCAAGAGCGAGGCGGCCAGAATAACGGGCGCCGAAACGTAACCCCCGGTGCCGATGATGACGTCCGGGCGAAAACGGGCCAGGATCATCAGCGACTGGAGGGTTCCCGCCAGGAGGTTCGCCAGAAACCGGAATGTTTCAAAGGAAAGCCCTCCCGGAAATCCCGAGGCGCGCACATATTTGAAAGGGATCCCTTCGCGCGGGACTATTTCCTCCTCCGCCCTCCCCCGGACGCCGACGAACAAGAACTTCGTTTCCGGCCCGGCGAGAACCGACCCGATCGCCAGCGCCGGATTGACATGCCCCGCTGTTCCGCCGCCGGTCAATAGAACGCGCCTTATTGTCCGCATGCTTTCCCGCACCCAATGGATATGCGCCTGTCAACGGCCGGCTCCCCAATCCCGGCCGCTGATGTGTAATCCATGCAATAATCTATCAGAATCCGGCGATGAATACACCAGATCAGGGCTTTCAAAAGGGAGCGTGAAGGATCCGGGATGCGCATCTGCGGGAACTCCCTGACCTGCCCGCTTATCCATCGCCGCGGCCTCCTTGCCGCAGCCATGCCGCAAAGACGATGACGCACAGTACCAGAATCACAAAAGCCGTCCAGAAACCGGATTCCTGAAAGTTCATGATCTCTCCATGCTTCAGAATGGCTCCGGGGTGCGGGAGCCTGCTATTGCGTCATTTTGCGGCGGCTCGCTGCCGCCCGTGAACGCCGGCGCGCTTCAAAAACTTCGCTTCCCGCCGCCCATTCGGCATAAGTCCGTAAAGCCTATATTTTCGCAGCCGGGATGCTCTCCGTTCGACATGCTGCGCATCCGCACTCCCTCCGATTATGCAGTTGCGCATGCCGTCGAATTCTGAAAAACTCTGTTTTGAGATCCGTTTGGTTTTTTCAAGAGCACTGTTGCTCGGACGGGCATCCGGCGCCCGGTCCGAAAGGGAATGATCATGTCTCGAACACCATCGCTGACCGATGTCGAACCTCTTCTGGTCGGCCATTATACCCTAAGGGAACGCCCTACAGGATGCACGGTCGTTACCGCCCCCGAGCCGTTTGCGGCGGCGGTTGACGTTCGCGGCGGAGCGCCGGGCTCCCGGGAAACCGATCTGCTGAGGCCTGAGAACAGCGTCGATCATGTCGACGCGATTTTTCTGGCGGGAGGAAGCGCCTTCGGACTTGACGCCGGTTCCGGCGTGGCGCGCTTCCTGGAGGAACAGGGACGGGGGTTTGACGCCCGGGGAATAAAGGTTCCCATTGTATGCGGCGCGATACTTTTTGATCTGCAATTGGGAGACCCCCGGATCCGGCCGGACGCGAGGGCCGGGTATGAAGCGATGCGGGCGGCGAGTTCGGCGCCGGTGCCCGAAGGGAGCGTGGGCGCCGGAGCCGGAGCCACCGTGGGCAAGATGCTGGGTCCGGAGTTCGCAATGAAAGGCGGTCTCGGATCGTGGGCCCTCGCCCGCCCTGACGGGCTCAAGGTCGGGGCGCTGGCCGCCGTCAATTGCATCGGCGATGTCGTGGATCCGGAGACAGGCTGCATTATCGCAGGAGCGCGGCGGCCAAGCGGGAGGGGTTTCGCGGACCTTATGGAGGAGCTTCGCCGCGGCCGCGTTCCCGGGTCTCCATTCAGCGGCAACACGCTTCTCGCCGTGGTGGCTACCAACGCCAGTCTGTCCAAAACCCAATGCGCCCGCGTGGCCGTGATGGCGCACGACGGCCTGGCCCGCTGTATCCGGCCTTCTCACACGCCGTGGGACGGGGACTGCGTGTTCGCAATCGCAACGGGAACCTGGGGCTCAAGCGGCGAGGCCGACGCGGGTTTGATCGGGGCCCTGGCCGCTGACGCTTTGGCGGCGGCGATTGTCCGCGGCGTCCGGAAGGCTGAATCCTGGGGGCCTTTCCCTGCCGCGAAAGAACTTATCCGGCTGCGGGCGCCGCGGAGCCGCTCGATAGGCGGGAAGCGGCCATAAGAACGGCAGTCCGCCGCCGGGCGGCGTCCCGAACCGATTCCAATGCGCGGGTCGGTCTGAACGGTTCCAAAAGTCAAGCAGCCGGTTTTTCTCAAGCGGCCCCAGGAGAGAGCCCCGGGCGATCCTGATATGTCTAAACGCTTGGTCCGCCGCATCGTTCTTCCCGTATCGGCTTTTTATCTTTATCTCGCCTGGGCGGCCCCCTTCGTCGGGCAGTGGGACAGTTTCGACTACCTCAAGCAGATTGTGACCCGCCAGTTTTCGGCGCTTGGAATCGGGCGGCCCGTGTTCATCGGTTACAACATCCTCCTGTGGGAATCGATGAAGAGGGCTTTCGGCCTCCATCCGGAGCGCGTGGAAGTTGTCGTTCTTGCCGGGACGGTCCTCATCGGGGTGCTGGGGGTTGTATTCTTCCATAGGTTGGCCTCGGCTCTCCTGCAGGCGCCCGCGAGCCGCATGGCGGCGTTGGCGTTCGCGGTCTCCCCCGTTTACGCTCTCTATTCCGGATTTGTCATGACGGAAGTGCCGATGCTGGCCGCTTTGTTGGCTTCAGCGGTCGTTTTGATGGAAACCGCAGACCGCCGTCGCGCCTGGGCCGATCTCTCGGCCGGCATCCTCTTCGGCCTGGCGGTTGGAATCCGGGAGCAGGCTTTGACACTGGGCCCGGCCATGCTTTGGGTTCTGTACCGCTCGCGCCGCGACGCCGTTTCACAGCGCAAATCCATGGCCGTATTTATCGTATCAGCGGGCATAACAACCCTGGCGCCCGCCCTGATTTTTTATCTCGGGGACCCGGCGGGTTTTCCTGAAAAGGTCCGCGCATGGTTCCACGCCGTGCCGGCGGGCCCTGTCCAGTTCAGGACCAACTTTCAGGCGAGCCTGCTGTACGCGCTGGCTGTCTGCCCGGGGGCCTGGTTGGCCGCCGCCGGCGCGGGAATCTACAGGCTTTGGCGCGGACGCGGCCCGCAGGCGGGCGCGGATCAGAAACACGGGACGCATGTGCGACGCGGTGGAAACGTCGCGGAAGCCGTCCTGGGGGTCCTCGGCTGTTTGATATTGCCCCTGGCCTTTCTATGGTTCGACGCGGACGTGCAGATGCATCCGAGGTATCTGCTTGCGGCCTTGCCCGCGTCGGTGATCCTCTGCGCACGGCTGTTCAGCCGCTGGGCGCCGTCAAGGAGAAGCCCGGCCGTCTGGGCCGTGGTGCAGGTCCTTGTGCTCGGCGCGGCCATGGCCGCGCTTGGCCCCTACCGGCAGGCACAGGACCGCAGAATGGCGTTTGCCCGGGAGGTGCGGGACGCGATCGCCGGCGAAGCCCTTATGATCTCGGGAAATTGCAGCCCCATTCTGGACTATTATCGCGCGATCGGCGTCCGGCCGGAGTGGAGGATCCTCTGGTCGGGCTGGGACTGGGACATGCGGACCGTTGAAGCGGAGATTTGCCGCGCATGGCGGGAAGGGACGCCTGTTTACCTGAGCTGGAACCCGTCGAGCTGGTCCCATTTCGAGAAGGAATTCCTGGACCTGCATTTCCTGCTGAAGGATTGCGCCCGGGAACAGGTTGCGCCTATGCTGTTCCGCGTGTTTCCGCCCCGGCGCGGACCCCTAGGCGCGTTTTTCCGATATCCTGCGCGAACGGACCGGCCGACCCATCCCCAAGGGGAAACTTCCGGAGCCTCTCGATTCGGGTATTACGGCAAGAAGCGCTCGGGATGGGCGAGCTTTTGCGGCAGATAGGTGTCGATGACGTAGTTGAGTCCGTGCTTCGCCAGGGCCTGCTGCTCCGCGCGGACGCCCATTTCGAGCAATTGCTCGATCGCGCGGACCCACTCCTTGTGGTGCCGGATGAAGGGGTCGTTCTTGATGGCGTCGCGCGCCCTTTTGATATCCACGTCCTTCAGCGGATGGGTCGGCAGCTTGTAGTCGATGATGTCCCGCGGGGTGATCCCGAGGAACCTGGCCTGAGGGACGCAGAAGAATTCGTTCAGGTGCGCGGCGTTTCCCGACCCCACCTTCAGGGTGCGGTAGATGTTGGTGATGCCGTAGGGATCCCCGTCGACGAAGACGTAAACGGGTATCTTCTTGAAGTCCGCCAGCCGGCGTATAAAGCGCCGGCACGCCCGGGTGGGCACGCCGCCCATGCTGATCAGGATGCAGTCGGCCTTTTTCCAGTAGTTGTGCTTTACCAGGCGCTGAAACATGCCAGCCGTTTCGATCACGAGAATAAAACTGGCGTTGGTTTCAAACTCGAGCTGTTCGACGGAGATCGGGATGCTGTAAGCGCCCGACCCGAACTTGGTGCAGTCGATGCGGAGCTTCCGGCCCGTGTCGCGGTCGTGATCGACCACGAAAAGGCGTCCGGCGACGTCCCCTCCTTTTTCCTCCGGAATAAATCCGAGCTGCTCGCGGTTGACGCCGAAATAGGCCTCGACGTCGTCCATGACGGTGTCGGATTCCGGCTGTTCGCTGAATCGGGCGTCCTCCCAGTTTTTGGAGACGTAATAGGCTTCCCTCTTGGTTGCGATATCGTCGTTCTCGAGCAGTTCCTTGGACAGCGCGACCATCCGGAGCGTCTGGGCGAAAGTCTTCACGGTGTTTACCGTGAGGGTGCGCTCCTTCTTATGGCCGGCGATCTCGAAAAAGCCCCGCTCGGGATGGTAACGGACGTTGGCCAGGGACCGAACGGGGAGTCTCATGGTCGGTTTTTTGCGGGCCATGATCTTGCCGTGGATGTCCGCCGCCGACGCGCGGATCGCTCGCAGAACGTCCTTATTCGCCCTCTGTCCGGATGGAAGACCGGAGCTGTCCTTTTTCGGCATGGGTGACTCCCCCCGCCCGCCGTGGCGCGCCCGTATCGCGGCGCGTCCCCGCGGTGCGAAAGATTCAATCCCTGATCGGTTCCCTGGACCGGCTGCGTTCCAGGATCTGCTTCAGCGTCAGGACCAGGTCCTTTTCCGCTTTCTCCGAAAACCCGAGGATTTCCCGGAGCGCGATCCCGATGTGCGGGATGTATTTTTCGATATAGGATTTTTTCTTTTCTTCATCAACCGCGCGCCGGTGCGCCCGCACGTGGCCGGACAATTTGCGGCCGCAGTCCTGAAGCGCCAGGCGGAGTTCCCGCATGATTTCGGGATACGCCGCGACCGCCTCCTTGCTCTCCGAGGTGAAGGGGACCCAGGCGGACGCGATATGGACAAAAAGAACGACCGGTCCCGTCGGGAGAGCGCCTTTGGACTGGGACAGGCCGTAGCTTCGCCAGTCGATCCCCAGGACGGCTTTGGTGATGGCGCAGGCCGATTGCTGGTACTGCAGGGGGACGCGGTTGGCGAAACGGAGAAGATCGACCAGTTCGTCGCCCGGCAAACTGCCGCCGTAGGCCAATCCGACCTCCACCTGGAAGGGGTTCCCGCGATAGACCGCGGGGGCCCGCGTGATGGCGGCGTAAAAATCCGCCGCTATTTCCTTTTTCAGTCCGGCCAGGATCTGTCCCTCGCCGATCGGGGACAGGCAGTTTGTGGCCGGGCTCATGATTTTGACGCTGTTGATCGCCCTGTAGAGCCTTTCCGCCTCGTTCACGACGATGCTGTGCGGGTTGGCGTTGGGGCTGAGGTTCGCGGCCCTGCAGATCTCCTGCGCGACCCGGGCGCTCACGCGCGAGAAATCCCTTTGCAGCGCGGCGCCGAGGTGTTTCGCCCGGGTCTCCTTCATCATTCGTATGAGCACGCCGAGCTCGACGCCGTAAGGGTGCGGCTTGATTTCCTTCGGCTCGGCCGGCAGCAGGTCGGAGCCCCTTTCCAGGTGGAGCGCCTGCGGGGAATCGGGCGGGGTGTAGAAGATCTCGCAATGGGGGTTGGCGATCGCGGTCTGACGGACATAGTCGTCCACGGAGTGCCGCCCCTTCTTGTATGTCCCGATCAGCTCGATCTCAACCCTGGTCCCGTGCGGCGGCTCCCAGTCCACCACTTTGTCCGTGATCACCTGGGGCGCGTTCTTGCGCGTGTCGATCTGGATTTCATAGTAATGCGCCGGCTTGTCGGCGCCGGTGCGCGACGTGACCGCGATCGATTTCCCGGTCGTGAGCAGGCCGTACATGCCGGCCGCCGAAATGCCGATGCCCTGCTGGCCGCGGGCCTGCTTGAGGGTATGGAACTTCGATCCGTATAGAAGCTTGCCGAAAATCTTGGGGATCTGAGCCTTCACGATCCCCGGGCCGTTATCTTCCACGCAGACGCGGAAACGGTCCTCGGCCATCTGCTGAATGTTGATCTGAAGCACCGGGAGGATGCCCGCCTCCTCGCAGGCGTCCAGTGAATTATCCACGGCCTCCTTGACGGCTGTCAGGAGGGCTTTTTGGGGATTGTCGAAGCCGAGAAGATGCCGGTTCTTGCTGAAGAACTCCGAGACGGATATGTCCCGCTGGCGCGCGGCCATGCTTTCCGCCGTCGCGCGGGTTTTCACTCTTTCGGCCGGCGGTCCCTTCTTCACCCGGGCTGGCAATGACATGGTTGCGGACGCTCCTGCGAACCATAAAAGGTGACATGATAGGGAATCGCAAAGACCATTGCAACCGTCGTCACCCGTTCCTGACCGCATCTTGTGCGTACAGGTCCCGCTGCCCGTCCGTCATTCTCTGCCGACGTCACCCATCGCATAGGATATCGTACGCCCGGCCGTTGCCTCTGGTTTACGGTTTCTTTTCGTGCCATGCTGTATCCGCAAATTCGCGGGAGCGCCCGATGGATGAATGGACGATGCGGCCGATCGGATATATCCGGAGCCCGTATAAGGAGACTTCGCAAATCCCGAAGGGACTCGGCACGGTTCACACCATGGAAGGGATTCTGGAGGTTCTGTCCGAGTTCGAGCCGGGGCTTCAGGACATCGAAGGTTTCTCGCACCTGATGATCCTATGGGTTTTTCACAGGGCCGAAGGCTATGAGCTGGTCGGGGGAACGCCCACGGACGGCAGGGAACATGGGGTCTTTTCAACACGTTCGCCGCGCCGCCCGAACCCGATAGGCCTGACGACGGTTGAACTCGTGCGTCGCGAAGGCGCCAAGCTTTATCTGCGAGGGATTGACATGCTGGACGGCACCCCGGTCCTGGACATCAAGCCCTACACGTCCGGGGTCCCTATCGAGCAGACCCGGCGCGGCTGGCTTGAAGAAGCTGAGAAAAGGCGCTCCGAAATGAATCATCCGCCGTGCGGCCCCTAGAGGCGGCCGAACATAGACCAGTCCCGGATTTCAAAGCGGTTCGATAGTTATGATCTCCTCGGTATATGGTGTCAATTTCTCGAATCCGCTGTCGGTGACGGCGTACATATTTTCGATGCCGACGCCGCCGCGCCCCGGGAAAAATATCTTGGGTTCGATGGCCAGGGTCATGCCGGCCTGAATACGCATGTCGCTTCCGGCGGCAAGCACCGGGGGCTCGTCCAGTTCCAGTCCCACGCCGTGGCCGACATAGCGCAGAAAGTTATCCCCCGCCCCCATGAAACAGCCAGCGCAGGAGCCGCTCTCGACTATTTTGAAGGCGCGCTCGCAAATTGCCCGGCATTCGACGCCCGGCTTCAGCATCGCCTCGATCTCATGATTCACTTCCAGCGCCAGCCTATGGGCGTCCCGAAGGTCCCGGGCCGGGGCCCCGATGACGAATGTCCGCGCCGCGTCCGCGAGATAGCCGTTGCAGCCCCCGCAGATATCGACGAGAACAGGATCGCCGATGGCCAGGCGCTTTCGGCTCCCCGCGTTGGAAACGGCGGGGTAAATGCCGCGGAAACCCGTCGAGCCGGGAAAAGACGTCGGGAAGCAGGCGTTGTCTCCAGCGGAAAAGGCTCCGTAACCGACTTCGCTGTTGAATCCGCGGGTCCTCTGGATTCCCTGGTGTCCCTCGATCCGGAGAAAATGCTCCATCTGCGCCAGGGCCTCAAGCTCGGTGGTCCCGGGTCGAAGCCAATCGGGCAGTTTCCGCCATGCCCGCAGAATCATGTCTGCCGCGTTTCGGATCCAGCCGATTTCATAGGGTGATTTGATCATCCGTATTTCCCGGATGGCGCCGGAGGCGTCCGTGAAATCGACGCCGGGGAACAGGCGGGCGAGTCTGAAATACCGTGCGGCGGGGAGGACGTCCATTTCGAGACCGATGCGTCTCGGCCGCCGGATTCCAAAAGACTCTAGAATGCGGGGCGCGTCCTCCATCCTGGACATGGCCGAAATGCAGTCCCATGCCGATTCGGATTTGGCCCGTTCGAGGCTCTTGTGGACCATGTATACCGGTTTCCCCTCGCAGGGAATGCAGAGCAGGCCGCGCTGGATGGTTCCGGAGAAATAATAGAGGTCGGCGTTCTGCATCACGAATACGGCGTCGACGGCGGCATCCAACATCCATGACTGGAGCCGCCGCGCTCTGTTTTCAGCTTCGCTCATCGGGAGCCTGTCCATGGGCGCACCCCGCGGGCCGGTAAAGGAGACTCATTTATATACTGATAAATTGATGCCCGCCATACTTTTCCCGTATGATGGCCGGGCCGCGGATTTCAGAGATGATGGATAAGCCCGGGCGCCTGTTTTTGACGGAGACGGATCCATGGCTGAAGAAGAACGCAGCGAAACCGGCCGGCTGGTGCGGGGATTAAAACTCCCGGATGCGACAGCCCTCATCGTGGGGAGCATGATCGGGTCGGGCATTTTCATCGTTTCGGCCGACATGGCCCGGTCGCTGGCGTCGCCGGGGCTCCTGCTTCTCGCCTGGATCATCGCGGCGGTCATGACGATCCTGGCGGCTTTGAGCTACGGTGAACTCGCGGCCGCCATGCCGAGGGCCGGCGGGCAGTATGTCTTCCTGCGGGAGGCTTTCGGACCGCTTTTCGGGTTTCTATACGGTTGGACGCTGTTCCTCGTGATACAGACCGGCACGATCGCCGCGGTGGCGGTGGCTTTCGCCAAATTTACCGGAGTGTTTGTCCCCTGGGTTTCCGCTTCCAGGGCGCTCATCGCTCTGCCCTTCGGCCATCACGTTTCCAGCCAGCACGTCGCGGCCATCGCCGTCGTCGCTCTTCTGACCTGGGTGAACTGCCTCGGCCTGCGGGAAGGGGCGACAGTCCAGAACATCTTCACGATCGCCAAATTGGGAGGACTGCTTGTGCTGGTCCTGATGGGGCTTCTTCTCCCCGGCGCCCCGGCCGCCGTAGAGGCGAATTTCGGCTCCCTGTTTCCCGGCTCTATCAACCTGGCGATGCTTGCCATGCTCGGCGGGGCGCTCGTGGGGTCCCTGTTTTCCTCCGACGCCTGGAACAACGTGACCTTCACCGGAAGCGAGGTGGTGAACCCGAAAAGGAATCTGCCGCTGTCGCTGTTTATGGGAACGGCCGCGGTTTCGATCCTATATATTGTGACGAACGTGGTGTATCTCAGGGTCCTGCCTCTGTCGGCCATTGCTTCCGCGCCGGAGGACCGCGTGGGGACCCTGGCGGCTGAGACGCTGATGGGCGCCTCGGGGATGGCCTTCATCACGCTGGCGATCCTTGTCTCGACCTTCGGGTGCGCGAACGGCCTCATACTGGCGGGCGCGCGGGTCTATTACGCGATGGCGGCGGACGGGCTTTTCTTCGAACGCGCCGCCGAAATCCACCCGAAGACGCGTACGCCCGTCTTTTCGCTCGTCCTTCAAGGGATCTGGGTTTCCGTGCTGGTGCTCAGCGGCACTTACAGCGAGCTTTTGGATTACGTCATTTTCGCCGCGCTGCTTTTTTACGTGCTGACCGTGAGCGGGCTTTTCGTTCTTCGGAAGAAGCGCCCGGACCTCGAACGCCCCTACAAGGCGTTCGGCTATCCGGTTCTCCCGGGAGTCTATGTCCTCTTGGCTTCGCTCGTGATGCTGGATCTCCTTTGGGTCAAGCCCAAATTCACGTGGCCCGGCCTGATCATTGTGATGACAGGGGCGCCGGTCTATGCCTTCTGGAACTCCCGCAGGCGCTCGGCGCGCAGCCGCCGCGAATAACCGCGGATTCCGGGAATCGGACGAATCGCATGAAGGATGCGTTCATTCGTGCGATTCCCGGCATGGCCCTCACCGTCGGCAAGGTCCTTTTCCGGCGTTTCCTGATGTTGTGATAGATTGATGGAGATGGAACGGTTCAAGTCCAGGCTCTTCACGATCTGGTGCTGGACGGGATGCGCCCTCAGCACGGCTTTTTGGGCGACCGTCTCGATCCTGGGCAGTCTCGCGTCCGGCAGCGGGAGACTCCAGCACTACTGCATGCGCCGTTGGTCCAAAGACAATCTCTGGCTGAGCCGCGCGCGCGTGATCATCGAGGGCCTGGAAAACATCGATCGCTCCCGCCCGCAGCTCTTTGTCGCCAACCACAGCGGACTGCACGACATCCTTTCGCTGTCGGCGAACCTTCCGATTCAGTTCCGCTGGATCGCGAAGAAATCGCTTTTCCGGGTGCCCTTCATGGGATGGCACATGCGGCGCTCGGGTTACATCGCCATCGATCGCGAAAACCCGAGGGAAGCCGCCAGGAGCATCGAGGAGGCCGCCCGCGTGATCCGTTCAGGTGTCAACGCCATCGCGTTCCCGGAGGGGACAAGGAGCCGGACAGGGGACCTCGGCAGGTTCCACAGCGGCGCGTTTTCGCTCGCCCTGCGCACCGGCGTGCCCCTGGTACCGATCGTTCTGGAAGGGAGCTATCGCGTGATCAGGCCCAAAACCCTGCAGGTGAATCCCGGCGTGATCATCCGGATAAGGATCGAGCGCCCTGTGGATTTATCCGGATATACCAAAGGGGATAAACACAGACTCATGCAGGATGTTTGCCAGCTCATGGAACGCAGCCTGGAGGCGCTGCGCGCCCGGCGGGAACCGGATGAGGAGCGCGAAGACGCCGTTTTCCGCTGGATCCATAAAAAGCCCGCGCCTTGAAAATGCTGCGGCGCGGAAAACCAAAGAGGAGGCTATTATGCGTCAACCGTCTCGCGTGACACGCCGTACAGTCCTTAAAGCGACAGCCGCGCCTATCGTTCTGGCGCTGGGAAGCAGGATCTCATCAGGGGCGAACCCGCCGCCCAATATCCTTTTCATCATGGCCGACGACATGGGATACGCGGATGTTTCCTGCTACGGCCGGCGGGACTTTCAGACTCCGAACATCGACCGGCTCGCGGCGGGCGGGACGAAGTTCACGCAGGCCTACTCCAACTCATCGGTCTGCTCTGCGACGCGCGCGGCCCTGATGACGGGACGCTACCAGTATCGCCTGCCCGTCGGGCTCGAGGAACCGCTCGGCAGCAGGGACGTAGGGCTGCCGCCGGAGCACCCGACGCTCCCTTCATTGCTGAAAAAGGCGGGCTATGGGACGACGCTGATAGGGAAATGGCATCTCGGCAACCTGCCGAATTTCGGGCCCCTCAAGAGCGGCTACGACCATTTCTGGGGAATTCGAGGGGGAGCGGTGGACTATTTCACTCATAAGTTCGGCACCAGTGAAAAGGATCCGGTGGATCTGTGGGATGATGACGAGAGAATACAGGCGGAGGGATATCTGACGGACCTTCTGGGCGATCAGGCCGTGAAGGCTGTCGCCTCCTATGCCAAGGCGAAGAACCCATTCTTTATCAGCCTCCATTTCACGGCCCCGCACTGGCCGTGGGAAGGACCCGGGGACGAAGCGGAATCCCGACGGATTAGTTCCATCTATCACCTCGACGGCGGGTCTCAGAAGACTTACGCGAGTATGGTCCAACGGATGGACATGCAGATCGGGCGCGTCCTGAGAGCGCTTGAGACGTCCGGCTTTGCGAACAACACGATCGTCGTTTTCACCAGCGATAACGGAGGCGAGCGCTTCTCCGACACCTGGCCCTTCACCGGCAAAAAGACGGAGCTTCTCGAAGGAGGCCTGAGAGTCCCCGCGGTGATACGATGGCCCGGCCGCGTCCCGGCGGGGAGGACGACCGATCAGGTGACCATCACGATGGACTGGATGCCGACTCTGCTGGAAATGGCGGGCTTGAGACCGGACCCGGACTATCCGCCCAACGGCATCAGCCTTTGTCCCGTTCTTGTCCGGAATGAGGCGCCGGTCCCGCGCAAGCTTTTCTGGCGCTACAGATACAACGGGCAGCGCGCCGTGCGCGAGGGCGACATGAAGTATCTCAAGATCGGCAAGAACACATTCCTGTTCAACGTCGTGGAGGATCCGCTCGAGAGGGCCAACCTCAAGGAGCGTCTGCCGGATGTCTACAGGAGGCTAGAGGCGGATTATGAAGCCTGGAACGCGACGATGCTTCCGGAGGATCCCAAGGCGGCCTCTGCCGCTTTCACAGCGGACCAGCTCGCCGACCATTATAACAATGAAATGAAATGAGCTCCGGCGGGACGCACGGCTGCTGGAAAGCTGAGTGATAATCGCCCGCCATGGAAGAACCCCGGATTCTCACAGGCTTGCCGGATCTGTGCAATCCGCGGCGTTTTACACTGTTGACAAACGGCGCGCAATTAATTGCCGGCCCGGGGCTCAGGTTTTCCCGCAGCAGCGCTTGTATTTCAGACCGCTGCCGCAGGGGCACGGGTCGTTCCTCCCCGGCTTTCGGGCGCCGGATCCGCCCCGGTCCCGGCCTCGGATCCATTGCATGACATTCGCGGGAGGCCTCTCGGCGCGCAGCTCGCCGGCCATGAAGTCCATGTACGGCCGGATGTGCGAAAAGAAAAGCCTGTACGCCGGGCAGAGATAATTCAGGCCCTGTTCTCCGTCGGGAGTCTTCAGGAAGCGGTGCTTCGGGCACTCTCCGTTGCAGGCGAAGCGGACGTCGCAATTCAGGCAATAGGCCGGCAGAAGGTCCAGTTTGTTGCGGCCGAAGCGGGTCTGGCGGTCGGACCCCAGCAGCTGCTCGAGCGGCTGTTCCAGGATGTTGCCCAGCTTGTCTTCGGGATAGACGTAGTGGTCGCAGGAGTAGACATCGCCGTTATGCTCGACGACGGCCGCCGAACCGCAGGTGCGCCGGAAAACGCAAAGGCTCGGCTCCATCCCGACCCAGGCCTCGAGCGCCACGTCGAATAGCTGCACAAAAACGCTTCCGACATCGCGGCGGACCCATTCGTCGAATATCGCGCAGAGGAATTCGCCGTAACGCTCCGGCTCGACGGACCATTCCGACATCCGCCACGGCGCGTTGGAGTGCGGAGATAACAAAGCCGCGCCCCGCGCCGCCGGCGCCTCAACGACCCGCTCGACGACGGGGATGAACTGAATAAAGGCGCTGCCGATTTCCTTGAGGAAAGCGTAGACCTCCACGGGGCGGCGCGAGTTTTTCCTGTGAACGACGGTAAGCGTGTTGAAGTCGACGCCGTGTTTTTTGAGAACGCCCAGGCCGCGCAGAACCTTGTCAAAACTGGGCGCGCCTCCTTTATCGACACGGCAGCAATCGTGGAGAGAGCGGGGCCCGTCGATGGATAAGCCGACAAGAAAGCGGTTCTCGGCCAGAAACTCTCCCCACGCGTCATCGAGCAGGACGCCGTTCGTCTGAAGGGTGTTTTCGACTTCCTTGCCGTCCGCATACTTTTTCTGGAGCTCCACCACCCTCCTGAAGTAATCGACTCCGAGGAGCGTCGGCTCCCCTCCCTGCCACGCGAAGCTGACGGCGCGCGACGAAGCCGTCTGGATATATTGGCGTATGAATTCCTCCAAGGCGTCCCCCGACAGGGTCCAGCCATGCAAGCCCGTTCTGGGGGGATAGAGCGATTCCTTTTCGAGATAATAGCAGTATCGGCAGCTCAAATTGCAGAGAGGCCCGACCGGCTTCGCCAGTATGTGGATTCCTCCCGGGCTTGTTGCGGCCTTATCCTGCATATGCGCAAAAATAACACACCTCGGTCGATTCGCGAATCACCGATGACGCTCGAGTGCCGCGGACGTTTCCGACGGGCGCGGCCGCAGCCTCTTGTCCGCGCGCCTGGCGCCCCGTGAAGGTCGCTATAATTATTTGATAATAATAAACATGTTTTGATTATCGGCCTCCTGAGCAGTCGCGCGGCCAAAAAAATCGGCGGATGGAAGTTATTTATATCCGGGAACTTGCCGATAATCTAGGTTGATTATGTCGACAGCAACGGTGCAGACCGAATATCAGGCCAAACCAAGCGCCTTTGAGCGCTTCAATCAGGTTCTTAAGACCATGGTCGAAAAGGAGGCCAGCGACCTCCACATTTCCGTGGGAAGCGGCTTCAGAATCAGGATCATGGGGAAGCTGGTACCCGCCCCCGACAACGGGCCTTTGACCCCGAGTGAAATCGCCTCCATAGCTGGAGGAATACTGCTGGCCGGCCGCAAATGCACCAGGGAGAACGTCGTCCCGTTTGTCGAAGGGATCACCGATTATGACTGTTCCTACTCTGTTCCCGGCCTGGGCCGTTATCGGGTGAACATCGCCAGCCAGCGCCGGTCCCTGGCCTTGGTGCTGCGTCATATCCCTTACGTTCTTCCGACGATAGAGGGGCTGCAGCTCCCGCGGGTGCTGGCGGATATCGCAATGGCGGAGCGCGGGCTGGTCCTCGTGACGGGCATTACGGGAAGCGGCAAGTCCACGACCCTGGCCTGCATGATCAACCTGATCAATCAGAAAAAGAACTGCAAGATCGTCACGATCGAGGACCCGATCGAGTTCCTTTATAAGGACGATAAGTGCAGCATCGCGCAGAGGGAGTGCGGATCGGACACGGAGAGTTTCGCCAAGGCTTTGCGCGCCGCCTTGAGGCAGGATCCGGACATCATCCTGGTCGGAGAAATGCGCGACAAGGAGACGATCGACATCGCCATCAAGGCTGCCGAAACCGGCCACCTTGTTCTTTCGACTGTTCACACCACGGACGCCCCCAGAACGATCTCGCGGATTCTGAGCGTGTTCGACCCTGCGGAGCAGGCCTCCGTGCGCCTGCGATTGAGCGAGACCCTGCTGGCCGTCAACTCCCAGCGCCTTCTTCAGCGCGCGGACGGGACGGGGCGGATTGCCGCCTGCGAAATCATGCGCCAGACCAGGGAAATCCAGGAGTGCATCGCGGACCCTGAGAAGACATCCATGATCCGGCAGCTTATCGAGAACGGGCGCGAATCGCACCGAATGCAGACTTTCGATCAGCACCTGGCTGATCTCTGCCGCGAGGGGCTGATAAGCCCGGAAACAGCCAAGGCTGCAGCCACGTCCGCCCCGGACTTCCAACGCTTCCTCCAGTCCCAGTAACGCCATCGCCCCGCCTCTCCATAATTTTTACGTGAGCACGGGTCTCCAGACCCGTGCGTTGCCAAGCTTTTCGGGCGTT